>DATIFO010000114.1:0-15580 GCA_035455275.1 Methylomirabilis sp. (SeqCode)
GAGATGGTCATGCCCGGGGACAACGTGACCATGACCATCGAGCTCATCCAGCCCATCGCCATGGAGAAGGAGCTCCGCTTCGCCATCCGCGAGGGGGGCCGGACCGTGGGGGCCGGGGTGGTGAGCGAGGTGGTGGAGTAATCCGAAACCCATCGAGAGGCCCCCGATCCGTGAGTCATCCGAGGCGCCCGCAGGTGCGCCCGGGAGAGGGGCCTGGAGCCATGTCATCATGCGAGATCTCCTCACCCTGGCGTGCGGCGAGTGCAAGCGCCGGAACTATTCCACGCGGAAGAACAAGCGGAATACCACGGAGCGGCTGGAACTGTCCAAGTACTGCCCCTGGTGCCGCAAGCACACGCCGCACCGGGAAACCAAGTGACCTGCCATGCGGTAGCCGGCGCCCTGAGGCTCTCGCGGGGCGCACCACCTGCATGGCCCAGTGATAGGCCTGTAGCTCTAATGGTAGAGCGGCGGACTCCAAATCCGTAGGTTGGGGGTTCGAATCCCTCCAGGCCTGCCATGCAGTGAAGCGCCGAAGGGGATGGGAGAGGGTCAGGGCAAGGGGCGGGGGGTCGCTCAAGGATTTCGGAGAGGACATGGCGCAGATAACGGCAGTGGCAGAGCGTGCGCAGGTGTGGTGGGGAACCACGGTTCAGTTCCTCAAAGAGGTCCGGGTGGAGATGAAGAAGGTCACCTGGCCCCAGCGAAAGGAGATCGTGGGCTCCACCGCGGTGGTCATCGCGGCCAGCTTCGTGGTGTCCTTCTTCCTGGGGTTTGTGGATCTCATCCTGCAGAAGTTGCTCGAGCTCATCCTCAAATAACGGAACGCAGCCATTCCAACGTCAGGACGAATCATGGGCGAGAACGAAGGACAAGCCGTCGTGGCGCCCCCCAGGGCACCCGAGGAACACCCGGTCGCGGGCGGCGCGGGGATCCCGGAGGTGGTCGCGGGCGGGCCTGCGGCGGCCTCTCCGCCGCTGCCGCCTCACCACAAGTGGTATGTCATCCACACGTACTCGGGGTTCGAGAACAAGGTCAAGCAGAGCATCGAGCAGCGCGTGGCCGCGCTGGGTCTGCACGACGCCGTCTCCCAAGTCATGATCCCCATCGAGACCGTGGTCGAGCTGAAGAAGGGGAAGAAGCGGGAGGCCTCCCGCAAGTTTTTCCCCGGCTATGTGCTCGTCCGTATGGACATGACGGACGACCTCTGGTACCTGATCAAGAACACGCCCAAGGTCACCGGCTTCGTCGGTCCGGGGGTCCGGCCCACACCCATCCCCGATGAGCAGGTCAAGGCCGTCATCCAGCAGGTCGAGACCGGGGCGGAGCGACCGAAGCACAAGGTGCTGTTCACCCGGGGCGAGAGCGTCCGGGTCATCGACGGGCCGTTCTCCAACTTCACCGGCGTGGTGGACGAGGTGAAGCCGGACAAGGGGCGCCTGAAGGTCATGGTGAGCATCTTTGGCCGTCCGACGCCCGTGGACCTCGAGTTTCTCCAGGTGGAGCGCGTCTAACCGGTGGGATGTGAGGAGCGGGCATGAGCAAGCGCGTCGGCAAGAAGGTGACCGCCCAGGTGAAGCTGCAGGTCCCGGCTGGCAAGGCGAACCCCTCGCCCCCGGTGGGGCCCGCGCTGGGGCAGCACGGCGTCAACATCATGGAGTTCTGCAAGGCGTTCAACGCCCAGACCCAGACCCAGGAGGGACTGATCATCCCCGTGGTGATCACGGTCTACGCCGACCGGTCCTTCACCTTCATCACCAAGACACCGCCGGCGGCCGTGCTGCTCAAGCAGGCGGCGGGCATCGCGCAGGGCTCCAAGGAGCCGAACCGGACCAAGGTGGGGAAGGTCACGCGCAAGCAGGTCGAGGACATCGCCAAGACCAAGTTGCCAGATCTCAACGCCTTCAACCTCGAGGCGGCGGTGAAGATCATCGAGGGCACGGCCCGGAGCGCGGGGATCGAGGTCGTCGGCTAGCGCTGGATCGGGCCAGCGCGCGACGGTTGGCAGGACGCCTGCCGTCATTCCGGCGAACCCCGGATCCTGGTCCAGGGCAGGCGCCGGGATCCAGTTTCAGAAGGGCTTCCGGACCCCGGCTGGAGTTTACTCCGGTGAAAACCGGGGCCGGGGTGACGACAGTTGGGAATGGCGGTCTGAAATTGGATTGGGGGTGGCGGTAGACCTCAGCTGCCACCGGGAACCTGCAACACGGAGGGAGCCGAGTATGGCGAAAGCCGGCAAGCGGTACGCCAAGGCGCTGGAGACGGTCAAGCAGATCGTCGGTTCGAACGGGGGCGTGGACCTGGCCAAGGCCATCGAGCTGGCCAAGGCCAACGCCACGGCCAAATTCGACGAGACCATGGACCTGGCGGTGCGGCTGGGGGTGGACCCCAAGCATGCCGATCAGATGGTTCGCGGGACGGTCGTCCTTCCCCACGGAACCGGCAAGAAGGTCCGGGTCCTGGTGTTCGCGAAGGGGGAAAAGGAGAAGGAGGCGCGGGAGGCGGGCGCGGATTACGTCGGCGCCGAGGATCTGGTGGAGAAGATCCAGGGGGGCTGGCTCGACTTCGAGCGGGCCATCGCCACGCCGGACGTGATGGGCCTGGTGGGCAGACTCGGGAAGGTTCTGGGCCCCCGGGGGCTCATGCCCAACCCCAAGACGGGGACCGTGACCTTCGAGGTGGGCAAGGCGGTGCGGGAGTTCAAGGGAGGCAAGATCGAGTTCCGCGTGGAGAAGGCCGGCATCATCCACGTCCCCTTCGGCAAGGCCTCTTTCACGGCGGAGCAGCTCCAGGACAACGCCATGGCGATCCTGGAGGCGCTGCTCCGGGCGAAGCCCGCCTCCAGCAAGGGGCGGTACATGCAGGGGGCCGCCATCTCGTCCACCATGGGTCCCGGGATCAAGGTGGACGTCAACACAGTCCAGGCAGCCATCAAGTTCTAGGAGGAGGTACCTGTGGCGCGCACGGAGAAGGCCACCAGCATTGCGGAGCTTCGCGAGAAGCTGGGCAGCGCGCGGAGCGCGGTCCTCACCGACTTCCGCGGCCTGAGCGTCGCGGATCTCACGGAGCTCCGGACCCTCCTCCGCAAGAATGCGGTGGAGTATGCGGTCGTCAAGAACACCCTGGCCAAAATCGCCGTGAAGGACACCACCCTGGCGGGACTCTCGACCTACCTGGAGGGCCCCACCGCCATCGCCATCAGCCGGACGGACCCCGTGGCGGCCTCCAAGATCTTGGCCACCTGGGGCAAGACGCGGCCGACGTTCACGCTCAAGGGTGGCATGGTCGAGGGGAAGATCGTGGGACCGGCCGAGATCTCGGCCCTGGGCAATCTGCCGCCGCGGGAGATCCTGCTGGCCCGGTTGCTCGGCGCGTTCCAGGCCCCCCTGCAGGGTCTGGCGCAGGTCCTGGGGGCCACGATCCGGTCCCTGGCGGTCGTCTTGGACCAGGTGCGACAGCACAAGGAGCGGGGCGCATGACGGCGAGTCCGTCGCGCCGCATGGAGGCGTAGCTCTTCCGTTTTCGATCCCCGGACATGAGGAGGCGGCAATGGCAAAGGTGACGGTGGAGGATGTGCTGGATTCGATCGATTCCTGGACGGTCTTGGATCTGAACAAGCTCGTCAAGGGGATCGAGGAGAAGTACGGCGTCTCGGCGGCCGCGGCCGTGGCGGTGGCGCCCGGGGCGCCCGCAGGGGGCGGCGCGGCGGCGCCGGTGGCGGAGGAAAAGACGGAGTTCACCGTCGTCCTGGCGGGCATCGGCGAGAAGAAGATCCAGGTCATCAAGGAGGTCCGCGCCATCACCGGGCTGGGTCTCAAGGAGGCCAAGGACCTGGTGGATGGGGCTCCCAAGCCGGTCAAGGAGGGGATCTCCAAGGCCGAGGCCGAAGAGATCAAGAAGAAGCTGGAAGAGGCTGGGGCAAGCGTCGAACTCAAGTAGCGAGGTGAGGTGCGCATGGCTGTTGTGAAGAAGGCCGGTGGCGAGGATCGGGTCAGCTTCGCCAAGATCCACGAGATCATCGGGATTCCGAACCTGATCGAGATCCAGCAGCGGTCGTATGATCAGTTCCTGCAGACCCGGATCCCGCCCCAGGAGCGGGAGGACTCGGGGCTCCAGGGGGTCTTTACCAGCATCTTCCCCATCTCCGACTACAACGACTCCGCCTCGCTGGAATTCGTCCGGTACGAGTTCGGCGACCCGAAGTACACGGCGGAGGAGTGCTGGGAGAAGGGGATGACCTACTCGGTCCCGCTCAAGGTCACCCTGCGCCTGGTGGTCTGGGACAAGCAGGTGGGGAGCGAGGCCCGGAGCATCCGGGACATCAAGGAGCAGGAGGTCTACCTGGGCGAGATGCCCCTCATGACCGAGCACGGGACCTTCATCATCAACGGGACGGAGCGGGTGGTGGTGAGCCAGCTGCACCGCTCCCCGGGCGTGTTCTTCGATCACGACAGCGGCACCACTCACAGCAGCGGCAAGACCCTGTACACCGCCCGGCTGATCCCCTACCGGGGGTCGTGGCTGGAGTTCGAGTTCGACGCCAACGAGGTGCTCCACGTCCGGGTGGACCGCCGGCGAAAGCTCCTGGCCACCATCCTGCTGCGGGCCATCGGGTACCACAGCAACGAGGAGATCCTCAAGCGCTTCTACGAGCGGGACACCCTGACGCTCCAGAAGCGGGACATCCTGCTGGACGTGAACGCCCCGGGTGCCCTGGGGTACAAGGCCGCGCGGGAGGTGGCGGACGGCAAGGAGACCGTCCTGGGGGCCAACAAGCGTCTGACCCGGAGCGGCCTGAAGCGCTGCCAGGCGCTGAAGCTGAAGCAGGTCGCCGTCGCCAAGGAGGACGTCCTGGGCCGGATCCTGGCCCGGGACGTGGTGGACACCCAGACGGGCGAGGTCCTGGCGGAGGGCACGCAGGAGGTGACGGCCGAACTCCTGGAGCGGTTCCAGGAGCGCGGGGTGGAGTCCTTCCAGGTTCTGGCCATGCCCGGCTCGGATAACCGGGAGGTCTTCGAGATCCGGGAGACCTTGCTGAAGGACACGACGCGCGGGACCGACGAGGCCCTGGTGGAGATCTACCGCCGGATGCGGCCGGGGGACCCGCCCACCCTGGAGAGCACCAAGGCGCTGCTGGAGAACATCTTCTTCAACCCGCGCCGCTACGATCTGTCCAAGGTCGGCCGGCTGAAGATGAACAAGAAGCTCGGCATGGAGGTCCCCCTGGTGGAGCGGGTCCTGCGCAAGGAGGACATCGTCGAGGTCATCCGCTACCTCCTGAAGGCCAAGCGGGGGGAGGGACAGATAGACGACATCGATCACCTGGGCAACCGCCGCGTGCGCGCCGCGGGTGAGCTGCTGGAGGATCAGTTCCGCATCGGGCTGGCCCGCATGGAGCGCGCCGTGCGCGAGCGCATGAGCACCCAGGAGCTGGAGACGCTCATGCCCCACGACCTGGTGAACGCCAAGCCCGTGACCGCGGCGCTGAAGGAGTTCTTCGGGTCGTCCCAGCTGTCGCAGTTCATGGACCAGACCAACCCGCTGGCCGAGTTGACCCACAAGCGTCGCCTCTCGGCCCTGGGTCCCGGGGGCCTCTCCCGCGAGCGGGCCGGGTTCGAGGTCCGCGACGTGCATCCGACCCACTACGGGCGGATGTGCCCCATCGAGACGCCCGAGGGCCCCAACGTGGGCCTGATTGCGTCGCTGTCCACGTACGCCCGGGTGAACGACTTCGGGTTCATCGAGACCCCCTACCGCAAGGTGCGGGACGGGCGGGTGAGCGACGAGATCGAATATCTCACGGCCGACGAGGAGGAGAAGCACACCATCGCCCAGGCCAACGCCGAGCTGGACGGCCGGAACCGCTTCGTGAGCGACCGGGTCCAGTCACGCGTGGGCGGCAACTCGGTCATGGTGACGCCCGACAAGATCGAGCACATGGACGTCTCCCCGAAGCAGTTGGTCGGGATCTCCACCTCCCTCATCCCCTTCCTGGAGCACGACGATGCCAACCGGGCCCTCATGGGGGCCAACATGCAGCGTCAGGCAGTCCCCTTGCTCCGCCCCACGGCCCCCCTGGTCGGGACCGGCATGGAGTTCGTGGCGGCCAAGGATTCGGGCGCCGTGGTCGTGGCCAAGCGCGGGGGCGTGGTGGAGTCGGTCTCGGCCGAGCGCATCCTCGTGCGCGGCGACCCCAAGGAGACCCGCTCCGACGGGTTGGGCAACGGCTCGGGGGTGGACATCTACACCCTCCTGAAGTTCCGCCGCAGCAACCAGAACACCTGCATCAACCAGAAGCCCATCGTGGCCAAGGGGGACCGGGTGCTGAGGGGCCAGGTGATCGCCGACGGCCCCGCCACGCAGCAGGGGGAGCTGGCCCTGGGCCAGAACGTCCTGGTGGCCTTCATGCCCTGGGGCGGGTACAACTTCGAGGATGCCATCCTCATCAGCGAGCGGCTGGTGAAGGATGACCGGTACACCTCCATCCATATCGAGGAGTTCGAGATCGAGGCCCGGGACACCAAGCTGGGTCGCGAGGAGATCACCCGGGACATCCCCAACGTGGGGGAGGAGGCGCTGAAGGACCTGGACGAGAGCGGCATCATCCGCATCGGCGCCGAGGTCAAGCCCAGCGACATCCTGGTGGGCAAGGTGACCCCCAAGGGGGAGTCCGTTCTGACCCCGGAGGAGCGGCTCCTGCGGGCCATCTTCGGCGAGAAGGCCGAGGACGTCCGGGACGCTTCCCTGTATGTCCCGCCGGGGATCAGCGGGACCATCGTGGACGTGAAGATCCTCTCCCGCAAGGGGGCGGAGAAGGACGAGCGGGCCAAGTCCATCGAGGACGAGGAGGTCTCGCGCCTGCGCAAGGACTTCGAGGACGAGATCCAGATCATCCAGTCCGAGCGAGACGCCAAGATCCGGGCGCTCCTGGAGGACCGGATCGTGGGCAAGGACGTCCGGGCGCGGGGCAGCCGCAAGGTGCTCCTGCCCAAGCGGCACAAGATGACGACCGAGGTGCTGGCGGCCTTCACCACCGAGGACCTGCAGGACGCGGCACTGCACCTGGACGATGAGACGGCCGCCGAGGTGACCCAGCTCATCGAAGGGGCGGAGAACCAGGTCCACATCCTGGAAAGCCTGCTGGAGGAGCGCATCGGCCGCGTGAAGCGCGGGGACGAGCTGGCCCCCGGGGTCTTCAAGCTGGTCAAGGTCTTCGTGGCCATGAAGCGCAAGCTCTCGGTGGGGGACAAGATCGCCGGCCGGCACGGCAACAAGGGGGTCATCGCCAAGATCCTGCCCGAGGAGGACATGCCCTACCTGCCCGATGGGACGCCGGTGGAGGTGGTCCTGAACCCCCTGGGCGTCCCCTCCCGCATGAACGTGGGCCAGATCCTGGAGACCCATCTCGGCTGGGCGGCCCACGCCCTGGGTCTGCGATCAGCCTCCCCCGTTTTCGACGGGGCCTCCGAGAAGGACATCAAGCTGATGCTGAAGCGGGGCAACCTCCCCCCCTCGGGGAAGACGGTGCTCTACGACGGCCGCAGCGGGAAGTCCTTCCACCAGGAGGTCTCCGTGGGCTACATCTATCTCATGAAGCTGGCCCACCTGGTGGACGACAAGATTCACGCCCGCTCCATCGGGCCCTACTCCCTGGTGACCCAGCAGCCCCTGGGCGGGAAGGCCCAGTTCGGGGGCCAGCGGTTCGGCGAGATGGAGGTCTGGGCCCTGGAGGCCTACGGCGCGGCCCACACGCTGCAGGAGGTCCTCACGGTCAAGTCCGACGACGTGATCGGGCGCACCAAGATGTACGAGTCCATCGTGAAGGGTGAAAACGCGCTGGAGCCCGGCCTGCCAGAGTCCTTCAACGTCCTGGTGAAGGAGCTGCAGAGCCTGGCGCTGGACGTGGAGCTGGTGAAGGAATAGCGGCGGCCATCAGCCATCAGCCATCAGCTTGAACCTGGAACGGGTTGCAGCTCATGGCCAGCGGCCAACGGCCAATGGCGTCCGCATAAAGGAGTCCCCTGTGGAGAAGTTCTTCGGGTTCTTCGACGAGAAGCCCATCGACCCCACCAGCTTCAAGGCCATCCGGATCGGCCTGGCCTCGCCAGAGAAGATCCGCGGCTGGTCGCACGGCGAGGTGAAGAAACCCGAGACCATCAACTACCGGACGTTCAAGCCCGAGCGGGATGGGCTGTTCTGCGCCAAGATCTTCGGTCCGACCCGGGACTGGGAATGCAACTGCGGCAAGTTCAAGGGGATCAAGCACAACGGGGTCATCTGCGACAAGTGCGGCGTGGAGGTGATCCGGAGCAAGGCCAGGCGCCAGCGCCTGGGGCACATCGAGCTGGCCTCGCCCGTGGTCCACATCTGGTTCTTCAAGTCCATCCCCAGCCGGATCGGGTACCTGCTGGACATGTCGCTCCGCGACCTGGAGAAGATCCTCTACTTCGAGGAGTACGTGGTGCTGGATCCGGGCAAGACCCCGCTCACGCTGAGGCAGTTGCTCACCGAGGAGCAGCACCGGACGGCCGTGGAGGATTACGGGGACGGCTTCCGGGCCGGCATGGGGGCCGAGGCCATCCGGGAGCTGCTGCGCAGGATCAACGTCCCGGAGCTGGCCAACCAGCTGCGGGTGCGGATGACCAAGGAGACCTCGCAGCAGAACCGCAAGAAGATCACCAAGCGCCTGCGGATCGTGGAGGCCTTCCTGAACTCGGGGAACAAGCCGGAGTGGATGATCCTGGAGGTCATCCCGGTCCTGCCGCCGGAACTCCGGCCCCTGGTGCCCCTGGACGGGGGGCGGTTCGCCACCTCGGACCTGAACGACCTGTACCGCCGGGTGATCAACCGGAACAACCGGCTGAAGCGCCTCATGGAGCTGCGCGCGCCGGACATCATCATCCGGAACGAGAAGCGCATGCTCCAGGAAGCGGTGGACGCCCTCTTCGACAACGGGCGGCGGGGCCGGGCCCTGAAGGGCCAGAACAACCGCCCCCTGAAGTCGCTCTCCGACATGCTCAAGGGCAAGCAGGGCCGGTTCCGCCAGAACCTCCTGGGGAAGCGGGTGGACTACTCCGGCCGCTCGGTCATCGTGGTGGGGCCCGAGCTGAAGTTCCACCAGTGCGGCCTGCCCAAGAAGATGGCCCTGGAGCTGTTCAAGCCCTTCATCTTCCGGAAGCTCCTGCGGGATAACGAGCACGTGGCCACCATCAAGAGCGCCAAGAAGATGGTGGAGCGGGGGCGGCCCGAGGTCTGGGACGCCCTGGAGGAGGTGATCCGGGAGCACCCGGTCATGCTGAACCGGGCCCCCACGCTGCACCGGCTCGGCATCCAGGCCTTCGAGCCCATGCTGGTGGAAGGGGAGGCGATCAAGATCCATCCCCTGGTGTGCGCGGCCTTCAACGCGGATTTCGACGGCGACCAGATGGCGGTCCACGTGCCGCTCTCCCCCGAGGCCCAGCTCGAGGCGCGCCTCCTGATGTGGGCCCCCTACAACATCCTGTCGCCGGCCAACGGCGCCCCCGTGGCGGCCCCCAGCCAGGACATCGTCATCGGCTGCTACTATCTCACGCGGGAGAAGGCGGGCCAGCGGGGCGCGGGGATGATCTTCGCCGACATGGACGAGGTCCGGGCGGCCTACGACGCCGACGAGGTGGGGCTGCTGGCCAAGGTCAAGCTGCGCTGGAACGGGGAGCTCCTGGAGACGACCGTGGGCCGCGTCCTGTTCAACGAGATCCTGCCTGGCCAGCTCCGCTTCGTCAACCAGGAGATGAACAAGCGCGAGCTGACCCGCCTGGTCTCCCAGTGCTACTACCTGCTGGGGAACAGCGAGACCGTGAAGCTCCTGGACGCCCTGAAGGACCTGGGCTTCCGCTACGCCACGCTGGCCGGGATCTCCATCGGGGTGGATGACCTGCTCATCCCCGCCAAGAAGGAGGAGATCATCGGGGTGGCCAACGGGGACGTGGTGAAGGTGGAGAAGGAGTACCAGGACGGCCTCATCACCAAGGGGGAGCGGTACAACAAGATCATCGACATCTGGACCCACGTCACGGAGAAGGTCGCGGACGAGATGTTCCACGAGATCGAGAACCAGCCCTCCGGGGAGTTCAACCCGGTGTTCATGATGGCCGACTCGGGGGCCCGGGGCAGCCGCCAGCAGATCCGGCAGCTCGCCGGCATGCGGGGCCTGATGGCCAAGCCCTCGGGGGAGATCATCGAGACCCCCATCACGGCCAACTTCCGCGAGGGGCTCACCGTCCTCCAGTACTTCATCTCGACCCACGGGGCACGGAAGGGGCTGGCCGACACGGCCCTCAAGACGGCCGACTCGGGCTACCTCACGCGGCGGCTGGTGGACGTGGCGCAGGACATGATCGCGACCGAGCTGGACTGCGGCACCCCCAACGGGATCTGGGTCACCCCGCTCATCGAGGGGGGGGAGATCATCCAGCCCTTGCGGGATCGCATCCTGGGCCGGGTGCCCCTGGAGGATGTGGTGGACCCCTTCACCGGCGAGGTCCTGGCCCGGGCCAACGAGGAGATCGTGGAACTCCTCGCGCGCAAGATGGAGGATGCCGGCATCGATAGGATCCGCATCCGCTCCGTCCTCACCTGTGAGGCGCGCCGGGGCTGCTGCATGAAGTGCTACGGCCGGAACCTGGCCACGGGCCGGCTGGTGGAGCTGGGCGAGGCGGTGGGCGTCCTGGCCGCCCAGTCCATCGGCGAGCCCGGGACGCAGCTCACCATGCGCACCTTCCACATCGGCGGCACGGCCACCCGCGGCACCGAGCAGACCCAGCTCGAGAGCAAGGCCCCCGGCACCGTCCGCTTCCAGGGCCTGCGGACGGTCAAGACCGCCAGCGGCGACCTGGTGGTGATGAACCGGAACGGCACCATCGCCATCGTGGACGACCGGGGCCGGACCAAGGACACCTACCAGCCGGTGTACGGCGCCCGCCTGAAGGTGGACGACGGCCAGCAGATCGCCCTGGGGCAGGTGCTGGTGGAGTGGGATCCCTTCACCAGCTCCATCCTGACCGAGCACTCCGGGACGGTGCACTTCCGGGACATCCTCGACGGGGTCACCATGAAGGAGGAGGTGGACGAGGTCACGGGTCTCTCCCAGAAGGTGATCGTCGAGCCCGGCACCAAGGAGGACCTGCAGCCCCGGATCTCCATCAAGGACGCCAGCGGGGCCACGGTCTTCAAGTCGCAGATCCCGGTGGGGGCCCACCTGATGGTGGCCGACGGGCAGACGGTGGGGGGCGGCGACGCCGTGGCCAAGATCCCGCGGGAGACGACCAAGACCAAGGACATCACCGGGGGGCTCCCGCGCGTGGCGGAGCTGTTCGAGGCCCGGAAGCCCAAGGACCCGGCCATCATCTCCGAGATCGACGGCCGGGTGGAGTTCGCGGGGATCGTCAAGGGCCTGCGCAAGATCGTCATCCGGGGCGAGGGGGGCGACTTCAAGGAGTACCTCATCCCCCGCGGCAAGCACGTCACGGTCCTGGAGGGGGACGAGGTCAAGGCCGGCGACCCCCTCATGGACGGCCCCATCAACCCCCACGACATCCTGCACGTGAAAGGGGTGGAGGCCCTGCAGAAGTACCTGGTCAACGAGGTGCAGGAGGTCTATCGCCTGCAGGGGGTCTCCATCAACGACAAGCACATCGAGGTGATCGTCCGCCAGATGCTGCGGCGGGTGCGCGTCGAGAGCGTGGGGGACACCACCTTCCTGGTGGGCGAGCACGTGGACAAGGGCCACTTCGAGGAGGAGAACCGCCGGGTGCGGGCCCAGGGCGGGGTGCCGGCCACGGCCGAGGCCATGCTGCTCGGGATCACCAAGGCCTCGCTCAGCACCGACAGCTTCGTGTCCGCCGCCTCGTTCCAGGAGACCACCAAGGTCCTCACCGAGGCCTGCATCAACGGGGCGCGGGACGAGCTGCGGGGCCTGAAGGAGAACGTGATCATGGGGCGTCTGGTCCCCGCGGGGACCGGCATGCGCTGGTACCGCGAGACGCGCATCGCCACGCCCGAGGTGGCGCTGCCGCGGCCGGAAGAGCCCGAGGCCGCGGAGCACCAGGAGGCGGCGGCCGAGCTGCTGCAGGCCATGGATGTGAACCTTCCATGAGAGCCAGAATCCCCTTGACAAACGGAGGGCGAGCACGTAGACTCCGCCGGTTCACTCCGGGACTATCCTAAGGACGTGTCATGCCGACCATCACGCAGCTCGTCCGGCGGGGACGCCGGCAGATTCCGAAGAAAGAGAAGGCGCCCGCTCTGCAGGCCTGCCCGCAGAAGCGCGGGGTGTGCGTCCGCGTCTACACGACCACCCCCAAGAAGCCGAACTCGGCCCTGCGGAAAGTGGCGCGCGTCCGGTTGACCAACCAGATCGAGGTCACCACCTACATCCCGGGGATCGGGCACAACCTGCAGGAGCACTCGATCGTTCTCATCCGGGGCGGCCGCGTGAAGGACCTCCCGGGTGTCCGCTACCATGTGATCCGGGGCGCCCTGGACACGGCCGGGGTGACCGACCGGCGACAGGCTCGCTCCCTCTACGGGGCCAAGAGACCCAAGGCTAGCTAAGCGAACCGGCACTGAAGACGCGGGGCGGTCTCGCCCCTTCAGTGCCGGTTTTCTTCTCTGTGGTTCGACGGGCTCAGCCGCCTGAGCTCGTCGAGGGGCTGCCGGTCGCCCGGGCGGCGCTACCGGTACCGCCAGGAGTCGGGTATGCCGAGACGCAAGGTCGCCGAGAAGCGGGATATCCTGCCCGATCCCGTGTACGGGAACAAGCTGGTCACCAAGTTCGTGAACTCGATGATGGGGCAGGGGAAGCGGAACACCGCCGAGCGCCTCTTCTATGGCTGCATGCATCTCATCGAGGACCGGACCAAGATGGACGCGCAGAAGCTCTTCAAGCAGGCGGTGGACAACGTGAAGCCGGTCCTGGAGGTCAAGTCCCGCCGGGTGGGCGGCGCGACCTACCAGGTCCCCGTCGAGGTCCGGGCGGAGCGCCGGACGTCCCTGGCCCTGCGCTGGATCATCGGCTTCGCGCGCAAGCGGACCGAGAAGACGATGCAGGAGCGCCTGGCGGCGGAGCTGATCGAGGCCGCGAACAACCGCGGCTCCTCGGTCAAGAAGCGGGAAGACACGCACAAGATGGCGGAGGCGAACAAGGCCTTCGCGCACTACCGCTGGTAGTGCGGACGCAAGCGTTCCGCGTGCCGCGTGTAACGTTGAACGCGGACCGCGGATCGCGCAACGCCTGAAGGGCGACGGCCGCAGGCGGCAAGGATTTCATCGTGGCTGAGACGCTTCCTCTGGAACGAACCCGGAACATCGGCATCATGGCGCACATCGATGCCGGCAAGACCACCACGACCGAGCGGATCTTGTACTACACCGGCAAGACCCACAAGATCGGCGAGGTGGACGAGGGTTCGACCGAGATGGATTGGATGGAGCAGGAGAAGGAGCGGGGGATCACCATCACCTCCGCGGCCACGACCTGCTTCTGGGCCGACCACCGGATCAACATCATCGACACGCCGGGCCACGTGGATTTCACCGTGGAAGTGGAGCGGTCGCTCCGCGTCCTGGACGGCGCCGTGGCGGTGTTCGACGCCGTCGCCGGGGTGGAGCCGCAGTCCGAGACGGTCTGGCGCCAGGCGGACAAGTACGGGGTCCCCCGCATCGCCTTCATCAACAAGATGGACCGCACGGGGGCGGACTTTGACCGGTCCGTGGCCATGATCGCCGAGCGGCTGGGGGCGAACCCGGTGTGCGTCCAGCTCCCCTACGGCAAGGAAGACAAGCTGAAGGGGGTCATAGACATCGTCCGCATGAAGGCCGTGGTCTGGGAGGAGGAGACGCTGGGCGCCGCCTTCCACGACGAGGAGATCCCGAGCGACCTGCGGGAGGCCGCGGGGCGGACCCGGGAGAAGCTCCTGGAGGCGGTGGCGGACCAGGACGAGTCCTTGATGCACAAGTACCTGGCCGGCGGGACGGTGACCGAGGCGGAGATCCAGGCGGCCCTGCGCCTGGCCACGCTGCACCTGCGGGTCGTCCCGGTGCTGTGCGGGGCCTCCTTCAAGAACAAGGGGGTGCAGCCGCTCCTGGACGGGGTCGTGGCCTACCTCCCCTCGCCCCTGGACCTGCCCCCGGTGGAGGGAAAGCACCCCAAGACGGGGAAGGTGGAGCAGCGGGCGGCCACCGACTCGGCTCCCTTCTCCGCCCTGGTGTTCAAGATCATGGCGGACCCCTACGTGGGGCAACTGGCCTTCTTCCGCGTCTACTCCGGCGCCCTGGACTCTGGCTCGTACATCTTCAACTCGACCCGCGGGACCAAGGAGCGGATCGGCCGCCTCCTCAGGATGCACGCCAACAAGCGGGAAGAGGTGAAGCGGGTGGCCGCGGGGGACATCGCGGCGGCCGTGGGCCTGCGCAACGCCAAGACGGGCGACACACTCTGCGTGGAGGGCCACCCCATCGTCCTGGAGGCCATGGAGTTTCCGGAGCCGGTGATCTCGGTCGCCATCGAGCCCAAGACCAAGGACGGGCAGGAGCGGCTGTCCATGGCCCTGGCGTCCCTCTCCAACGAGGACCCGACCTTCCGGGCGACCACGGATGAGGAGATGGGACAGACCATCATCTCCGGCATGGGGGAGCTGCACCTGGAGATCATCGTGGACCGGCTGCTCCGGGAATTCCGGGTGGAGGCCAACGTGGGGAAGCCCCAGGTGGCCTACCGGGAGACCGTGAGCGCGGCGGCCCAGGCCGAGGGGCGGTTCATCCGCCAGACGGGGGGGCGGGGCCAGTACGGCCACGTCAAGATCCAGATCGAGCCCTTCCCGGGTGGCGGCTTCGAGTTCATGAACAAGATCGTGGGGGGGACGATCCCCAAGGACTACATCCCGGCGGTGGAGAAGGGGGTCCGGGAGGCCATGGAGGGCGGCGTCCTGGCCGGGTACCCGGTGGTGGACACCCGGGTCATCCTGCACGACGGCTCGTACCACGAGGTGGATTCGTCCGAGATGGCCTTCAAGATCGCGGGGTCCATGGCCTTCAAGGATGGCGCGCGCCGCGCCAAGCCGATCCTGCTCGAGCCCATCATGCGGTTCGACGTGATCGTCCCGGAGGAGTTCATGGGACAGGTGATCGGCGACCTGAACTCGCGGCGCGGTCGGGTGCTGGAGATGGAGGCGCGCCCCGCGGTCCAGGTGATCCGCTGCGAGGTCCCCCTGGCGGAGCTGTTCGGGTACGCCACCGATCTGCGCTCCGCCACCCAGGGACGGGGCAGCCACACGCCGTTCCAGTTCGCCCGGTACCAGGCCGTGCCGGCCCAGATCGCCGAGGAGATCATCGCCAAGGTGGGCGGCCGCGCCGTGGCGTAGCCATCGCGCGCGCTCGCCGGAGCCAGCCAGGGAGAGACTGTCATGGCCAAAGCCAAGTTCGAGCGGACGAAGGAGCACATGAACGTCGGGACCATCGGGCACATCGATCACGGGAAGACCACGCTCACCGCGGCGATCACCAAGGCCCTGGGCTTCAAGAACCCGAAGATCGCCTTCGTGCC
>DATIFO010000115.1:0-44856 GCA_035455275.1 Methylomirabilis sp. (SeqCode)
GTTGTCATCAGAGGCAGAACACCAGAGGCCCCACGTGAGCCTGCAACCGTTACCCTTGGTTCCCTTGCTGGCGGGATGCAGGCGGTCGGCTCGTTCCTACCAGAGTCCCTGCGAAACCTGCCGAAGGTTTGGGGACCCGTCGCAGACAAGATAATCCAGAAGATCGAATCCACAACACCCAAATACTTCCGCACCGCACGCGGCTTGGGCGACCGCTTCATTGACGAAATCTGGGACAAGAACGCCAAGATCGCGAACAGCATTGAGCAGGCGGTATCACTGGGCGGGAAACTCCAGACGGGCGCTACGCCGGCAGAGCGGGCACGTATTGACCAGATCCTCCGTGGCGGCATCACGGTCAACCCGGTCTTCAAGGAAGTCGTCGAGCCGGTCAGGAGACTCATTAACGAGTTACAGGATAAACTGCTCGAATACGGTTACCTGACACCGGAGCAGATCAAGTCGTGGTCGGAGCGGTTCGCAAGCCATCCCGAATACCTCCGACGCCTCTACGCCACGCAACTGTTAGAGCCTGACAAGACCGATGTGAAGCGGGTCATGACACATACTGGTCTGGCCGACGTGCGCTCACCGGCTCTGTTAGAGCGTGGCGAACACGAAGAGGTCAAACTGCCGCTCAACGGCGGGAAGCCACTGACAGGGAAGGAACGCGCCGACTTCCTGAAGCCGTGGACGGATCGCGGATGGAAACTCCTCGACGAAGGCTACGTAGGGAAGGGGAAGAACAAGGTTGCTGGTGATACCGTCACCCTCTTCCGCGACATCCCGGAAGAAGTCCGCAGAGTTATGGGAGAAGTCGAGGTCAAAGGCAAGACGAAACAGGGGATGGGCGAGATTCGCACCGAGCCTGGTTATGTGGCGGCCCAGACCATTGCGGAACAGGGTCGTATCATCGCCAACCACGAATTCCTGTTAGGCATCAGCCAAAACCATGAGTGGGCCATGCCGAAAGAGACCGACCCGGTTCTGAAGGATCTTCAGAAAGAGAAGTTGGACCGTGGTGGCTGGACAGAACTTCCCGGCGACAAGAAGAAGTGGGGTCCCTTGGCTGGGATGTATGTGCGGACCGACGTGGCCAAGGAGGTTGCCGAGTCCATCAGGCTCAGGTCTGACTTCGACAAGATTGCTGGACGCATCGTCGGGCTGTGGAAGTATGGCAAGGTCATCGCGAACCCGGCAGCCATCGTCCGCAACAGCATGTCGAGCGCCGTCCTGGCCGATCTTGGCGGACTGCACCCGTGGATGGTGGACGAGTATAGCAAGGGTCTGAAGGACTTGCTGAAGGGAACCGGGTACGTCGAGGAAGCCAAGAAGGTCGGTTTGTTCCGGGCGCGATACTCACAGAATGAGATTACGCAGTTGTCCGAGTCCATGGTACGCCACGACGATCCCAACATCATGATCCGCACACTCGACGGGCTACACGACATCGTGAAGCGGGCCGGCGACAAGACCCACTTCAAGCCTGCCGAGGTGTACGGAGCGGTTGAGAACTTCTACCGCTACAACCTATATCGGTACGGTCGGGAGATGGGGCTGAATCCGACCGACGCGAGACGCTACGCGAACAAGTACGCGATTGACTACGAAGTCATCTCTCCGTTCCTTCGACAGTTGCGCGGATCTTCCGGTGGATGGGGGTTGGTGGCGGGAAGTCCCTTCGCGACCTTCTCCGGGAAGGCAATCCCGCTCGTCCTGGAGACCCTTCTGAAGCATCCCCTCCGGATGCTCAAGTGGCCCCTCATGCTCTACGGCATGAGCAAGTTGTCGCGCAACATTCTCGGTATGTCCGAGGAAGAAGAACAGGCCCAGCGGCACCTCGGGGAACTCTCGCAGATGCGCTACGCCCTGCTTCCCACTCGGGACAAGGATGGGCGGGCGCAGTATTTCGACCTGGGTTACATCCTGCCGTGGGGTGACTTGCTGGAGTTGGGCGACATGCTGTCCGGGGAGACGGGACGACGGGCCAATATTTCCTTCATGCCAATCGTGGGGCACCCGGCCTTTGCGATTGCCGAGGCGATACTCAACCGGCAGGGCTTCACGGGCAAGGACATCGCGAGCGCTGGGGATGACTTTGCGACCGACATGCAGAAGCGTATCAACCACCTGGCGAAGTCGTGGGGGCCGTCCCTGATGCCTCCCCTGCCGGGTCTCACGACGGAAGGCGGGTTTGCCTACGAAGACCTCCGGAGGGCGGCGGCGGGCGAGACCGACTTCCTGGGACGCACCAGAAGCCCGCTCTCTTCTTTCGCCGCGAACATGCTCGGAATGCGGGCCAAGGGGGTCAAGACGGAGGAACTGGCCTACTTCAAGTTTCTGGAGATGCAGAAGAAGCTGGACGAACTCAAGAGCGAACTGAAGCGAAGCGCCGTCTCCCTTCAGCACCGTCCCGAACTCCAGAAGGAGGCCGTCACCAAGATTCAGCAACGCATGGTCGAGATCATGCAGGACTATCAGCGGTTGTTCAAGATGATGCCGAAGCGTGAGCAGCCCAAGGCCAAGCCGAAGTCTGCCGCCGATATGTGGGAGGACCCCTTACCCGTTCCACATATCACCAAACGGCAGAAAGATGGGGGTGCGTAAGAAGCGACGATGGCTGCTGAAGCTAGCGAAGGAAGCGAAGCGGGCGGCCAGAAAGGAAAAAAACATGGCAACCTTGCCCCGACCAGTTGCAATCAAATGTCCATTCGACGGCGAGACGCGCCACATTTTGGTGCGGGAATTCCTCGTCGGGCTTGCCGCCGACGGGCCTGATACGTATCGAAGAACCGAGCAGCCGAGGCTGACGGGTGCCGTCTATTTTGTGTGCGGGCACGTCGTTGAGAATGTCCAAACACTGATCCGCGGAACCCAAGAGACGCTCCTCGCGGAAATGAAGGAGTCCTTGGCACGCGACCGGGCCACGGCAGCAGTCGAGGCTCAACGGCGCGCCGCAGAGTCGGCCAGAGAGGAAGCGGGCCAGCGGGCTCGTGACGAAGCGGCGGAGGCGGCGGAGGCCGAAGCCCGGCAACGGAATGCAGCAGAACAGGCACAGGTTGCGGCGGCAGACGCGAAGCACGCACAGGAAGTCTACGAAGGGAAACTGTCGAAACTGGCGGCGCGGTCGAGGCGCGGCAACTGAGAAAGGAGAAGGGACATGGCAAATTCGGAGGCGGAAAACCCGGTGCTGAATGACGTGCACGAGGTCTCGCCAGGATTCTACGTGGTGGAAGACGGCTCCCAGCCGATGCCGGACGAAACGAAACAAGTTCTGGACCCCGAAACGTTGCGGTTCATGGGGATTTCAGACGAACCGCCAGCCCAAGAAGGAGCCGCCACTCAGCCCAGCCCCCCACCCGCGCCGGCAACGCCCACGGTTAGCCAGGAAGAAATCGCGAGCCTGAAGGAGAAAGCGGCAGCGGCAGAAACCTGGCGAGCCAGAGCGGATCAGGAGACGCAGAGCCGACTTGCAATTGAGAGGGAACGGGATGCCCTCAAGCGCGAGGCGCAAGAGGCCGCCTTGCCGGAAGACGTTCGGCAAGGACGGCAGTGGCTTCGCGATACGCTAAAGGAAGATCCGACTATGATCCTGGATGCGGTTCGCCCGCTCGCCCCGCCCCCGCCACCGGGACCCACGCCGGAGCAGCAGGCCGAAATCAGGGCCGCCAAGGAGTGGGTCGAAGGGACCTTCAAGACCCACGAGCAGCGAAGCAAAGCGATTGCACTCTTGCCGGCCCTGCATGATGTGCGGCGGGCCAACGGCTTCAAGGTAACATACGGGCAAGCCTTTGAGGCACTGGGCCAGCACATCAAGGAACACGCAGACATTCTCGGGATAGGGATGCCGGGTTCTCAGCCGAAACCGAAACAAGAAAGCCAGCCGCAATTTAGCCGAGAAGAACTGCGCTTCCTGGGGCAAGCCTGACATGGAACGGGACGTGCGCGGACTGGCGGGGGTGATCCAGGCTGAACTCCTCGCCGATCTGGCAGACATGGGAATTGAGGTCCACACAACAACGGCGCTCCCGCCCGCGCCAAGGACCCCTCCACAGGCATCGGTGTCCCCTGCGCCGAAGGTCGAGCCGAAGCCGGCCCCTGCGCCAGCCGTCACCCCCAACCCGCCCGCCCCCGTTCGGGAACTGGAGAGGTACTACAGGCCAAGCGAAATCGCGAAGTCATTTAGGGTTCGCCCGAATACGGTATACAGGTGGCTCGCGAATGGCAGGCTCCGAGGGAAGCTGATGCTCGGTTTGTGGAGAATCCCACAGTCAGCAATCGAGGAGTTGTTGAACACGCCATGGAAGCATGCTACCCCAATGGAAAAGGGGGTGCGATTTGGGAAAGCAAAATAGCGTGTCAGTCGAGAAAGCGGCGGTGATCGCGGCAGAACTCGTGACGGGGGCCACACGGGAGGCGGCGCTGAGAAAGGCGGGCTACAGCAAAGCTACGTCGAAGCACAGCGGCGAGATCCTGAAAAGCCCGAACGTGCAACGAGCCCTCGTGATCGCGCTGGAGACGGTCGGTGTCACGCACGAACTCGTCGGGCAAACGATCAAAGATGCCATGCTGGCGAACAAGGTCGAACTTGCCCGATCTGAGGGACAGATCACGGACGAACGCGCGTATCCAGACTATCCAACGCGTCTCCGAGCGGCTGAGTTAGCGGCGGAAGTTCTCGAAGGCTACCGGCGGAAGTACGAGGTTGCAGGAGGGGAATCCAAGTTCCAAATCGTCCTGGCGAACAAATATCAAGCCGTCTTTTTTGGCGGGCCAATGCCACCCGAGGCGGAGACGGAGGCGGCGGCAATCGACGTGACGCCCGCGCCACGAGAGGCAGCAACAGAGGGGACGGAAGAAATCAAACTGTAGGGAGAGGGTCCCACGGGTACTTGCTGGGAAAGGTGTTGAGAGGGTCCCAGGGAGGTTGTCTCCATACGGTGGAGAGGTGGCATTTTGGAGTTTAGAAATGCAGAGTTGAAAAAATGCGATTTTTCGAGGGAGAGAGGGTCCCACGAGCGATTGCTGGGGAAACGCGGCTGGGAGGGTCCCGAGGGGAGGGCTTGGAAAGGGACGAGCAAGTGAGGAGACCGCCAGAGGTACTGGATACCAAGGACCCGGAAGAGGCGGTGGGGCCGACCCAGGCACCCCCCCCGGCATGGCCTATCCATCAATGGGGGGTCATCCCGCCCTCGCCGAGGGGTGGCTTGCCCATGGCAACGGACTCAGGTGCAGGATTGGAGATGAAAAGACCGAGGATGATCTTATCCGACGTTGAGCGCGGAGGACACTCGTTGAGCGTGGGGCACAGCAGCGTGCGAGCATGTCCTTGCAAGTGATCGACACAGTCGGGCCGGTCAGTGTGTGGGACCCGCTCATGGATCTCCAGGGGCTCGCTGCCTACTCAACCCTCTCCGGGCGCACCCTCCAAGACCTTCTCAACGATCCGAGAGACCCTATTCCTTCGTACCGTGTCGGAACCCGCGTCATCATCCGCAAGAGTGAATTCGACGCCTGGTTGTCGCGGCGTAGCAACGTCAACGTCATCGCCAACGCTCATGCCCGACTCGCGACCGCAGATGCTCACGCCCTCCTTGCTGCTCGCCGAAAATAGCCTCTTGACACCATCGCACTATCGCACCATATTGTTTGCATGGGAACCAAGCCGACCGAAAGCCGGAAGGAGGTGAGGATTGTGCGTCTAGGTGTATACCTGCCAGAGGATTTACACAAGGCCGTGATGCACGTCTGCATTGACGAAAACATCTCGGCCACGAAGCTGGCGGAGCGGCTCCTCCGGGAATACGTCGAGAAGGTCAAGAAGGAGGGCAAGTGATGGGCGTCTTGATCCAACGTCCTGGGGAACCCGGCCACCCAGGGGGCAGCCGACGGATCTACGTCCGGACGAATTACCGAGGACAGCGGAAGACGCGGGTGTTCAATACGATGAAGGCAGCCGAGGCATACGCGGTCAAAGCCGAGTCAATTCTCACGGACGCGAACATGGGGAAGACGGACGCTGCCCAGATCTTCTCCCAGCCAGCGGGAAAGGCGGCACCCGCCCCCACCTTCGGCCAGGCCGTTGAGCGATGGTGGGCGCTTGAAGGGGCCAGCTTCAAGGGTGGGACTCGCGATACCTACCAGAACATCCTGGCTTTGCATATCCTGCCCCGCTTCAAGGGCCGTGACCTCACCAGCATCACCGCGACCGATATGGAGGACTGGTGGGCGGGTATCCGGGCGCGGAAACTTTCTCACGACCACTCGATTAACATCCGGTCGGTCATGGTAGGGGTTTTGCGGCGGGCGGTGAAGTCGCGGCTCATTCCGAGTAATCCGGCAGATGCCATCTTGGGACGGCTCGGGCGGGAGGATCGTGAAGTACGTCAGGCGGAATGGCTGACCGAGCCAGAATTGATTCGGGCGCTGGCCGTGGCAGAGGCACGCGAACCCCGGTACTACCCTGCGATCCTGACCATTGCCTCGACAGGGCTCCGCATGGGCGAACTGGTGGGTCTCCAGGTTGGGGATGTGGACCTTGACCGATGCCGGTTGTCTGTTCGACGGCGTATTCGGAAGCGGGAGATAAGCTCCCCGAAGTCAGGGAAGGCCCGAACGGTAGATGTGCCACCGTCCACCATCGCGGTCCTGCGGGACTGGATCAACACCGTGCGAGCGGAGGCCGCCGTCCGGGGGCATGAAGCCCTTTGGCTCTTCCCAAGCAAGACCGGAACGCCCATCGAGGAGCCGCTCCTGCGGGATGCGTGGAAGCGGGTTCTGACGGTTGCGGAGATCCTGCGTTTAGTCCGGGTGCACGATCTACGGCATACCTACGCCAGCCTGGCCTTACAGCGCGGGGTGCCCCTCCTAGTCGTCTCCAGACAACTTGGGCACAGCAGCATTGGTGTAACAGGGGACGTTTACGGCCATCTACTCCCGGATGCAACCCGAGAGGCGGCGACAGCCTGGGAAGCGATTCTCAACGCAAATTCCCGCAACTCCCGCGCAACTGTCCCTCCAGAATCCTCGTAACTCCCCGCCAATTCAGCCCTGACTGTCAAGATGAAAGTCGCGGGGTGCTCAGGCGAAGCAGGGAGGGTAGCGGCGCGGGTGGGGTTTGTGCTGCCGGTAGGCGAGGGCCAGCTCCAGGAAGATCTCCAGATCGCTCGTGAGGTCCCTGCCTTTTCCGTCGAAGTAGAAGTTCTTGATGGGGAGCCCGGCGTGCTCCTGGCTCTGGCGGGGATAGAGCGCCTCGGAGACGATCCCGTTCATGCAGGAGAACGGGCTGATGTCGATGATCCCGTCGACGCCCCGCCGGAAGAAGTAGTCGACCTTTCCGGCCGAGATGACCATCTCGCCCGACGCACCCGCCCGGGGAAGGTAGGGACCCCCGGCCTCCAGGACCTCCTGGATGTCCTCCGGATCTTCGTACCCCCGGAAATCCTCTGTGAAGGGGGAGCGGAGCGCCATCTCGTCGGCACGCTGGATGCGATCCCGGAGCCTGGCCCCCAGCATGGCAAGGGAGAATCCCTTTCCGTCCTGCCTCAGGGACCGCTCCTGTTCGTCGTTGCAGTACCAGAGCCACTCCGAGATGTCGGAGAGCCATGCCTCGCCCCCGATGGCTTCGAGTCTCCGGATGACTTGGTCGTTGCTGAACTCCTCCATCCGGCAGAAGATCTCACCCAGGACGCCGATGAGGAGGCGACCTCGTTCGTAGCGCGCGGGGACCCTGCGGAAGCGATCACGGATCGCAATGAGCACCGCCAGCAGGGAGGCGAGTTGTTCTCTCGGGCGGCGTCCGCGGCGCTCCAGATCCGCGCACAGCTCACGCAGGGAGACGGCGTACGCCGCATCCACATCCCCCGGTGTGCTCTCGTACGGCCGCGTCTTGAGCTGGAGCTTCCGCAGGATGTCTGCGGCCACCAGTGCGCGCCACGCCGTCCGGGTAAGGGACGCACCCGCACTGTCGGTCTGCTGATACCCGTCCCCACTCGTGGGGGAGACGACCAGCACCTCCGGATACCCCAGGTCCCGGAAGACCTTCCGAATGAACGGAGCGTACTGTCCGAAGCGGCACGGTCCCTCCGTCGTGGGCATCATGAAGGCTGTCCGGCCGGGATCGAACCCTGGCGCCTCGGCAACCTTCAGGTAGTCTCCCAGGGTCACCCTTGCCGGCAGGCACTCCTCCCCGGTCAGATGCCTGGATCCCAGGAGCAGGGTCCGGGCATCCGGTGGTGGCAATACCAGGGCGTCGATCCCCGCGGAGCGAAAGGCCGCTGCCAACGCCTCCGTGCCGCAGTCCGTCATGCGGGTGAGGTACAGCCTGCGTCCCGTCAAGCTCGGGCGGGCGTCTGCCACCATCGGAGCATCCCCTTGCTGTCCAGGTAGGCCTCGCAGCGGGTGAGCATGCCGGCATCGTTGTTGTGGCCATCGAACTGGAGGTTGAGGTAGGGCTTCCCGCTGGCCGCTCCCAGGAAGTGCTTGAGGTAAGAGTCCGGCCCGCACTTGAAATTCGTGATGTAGACGATGTGGAGATTCGCGAGGCTGCCCACGAGTTTCCCCGCCGCCAGGATGCGCCGGCCTGTGTGCCAGTACATGTTGTCGTTCACGTCCCGGATGTCCAGGTCGCCGAGGGGCAGGCAGTCCATGGGGACCACATTTATTCCGTAGAAGTCGCGGAGCTTTCCGGGCACGTCCAGGTTGATCGCCCGATCATGGACGTTGTAGGGCCGACCCACCAGGACGATCCCCGGCTCGCCCGAATCCTGAAGCGTGGCCAGGGCTGCCCGCCCGGAGGCCTCCACGGCCGCCCGGAAGGCCCGCTGGGCGGCGAATCCCTTCGCCACGGCCCGAAGCGTCTGGACGGCCCCCGCCCCCAGCGTCTGCCCGAGAGGGAGCAACGCGCGGCCGACGTGGGCCTCTCCCCGGCGGAAATGAACCGTGGGACAGAGAATCCGCTCGCGGGCTGGCTGGAATCGGGGAACGGCCCTCACCACGTAGGGGAGCGTCTGGGCCCAGGGGCAGAGTTGCGACTCCACGGCGTCGGGGGTCGGCTCGACATTGATCACATTCGGGAGCAGGAGCCAGTCCACCTCCTCCTCCAGCAGGTCCTGCACGTGCCCATGAGCCACCCGGATGGGATAGCACGGCTCCGCCACGCTGAGATCGATGCCGTCCTGGGCGATCTTCCGATTGGTGTCATCCGAGAGGATCACGGCGCACCCCAGCTCCTCCAGGAAGGCCCGCCAGAAGGGGAACCGGTCGTGGAAGGACATCGCCCGGGGGAAGCCCACCCGGGGGCCCGATCCTCTGGGGCCCGCGTAGCCGTCCAGCAGCCGCTCGCGGCGCACCGCCATCAGGTCCGGGATGGCTGGTTGCCGTTCGGTCCGCCGACGCGTCCGGAACTTGTCGCTGCACTTGTCGCCCCAGTAGGTCTTGACCCCTTCGACCGTGAACTCCTCCATGTCGCAGACGTTGGAGCAGGCCTTGCACACGAACTCCCGCAGGGTGTACCGCACGGTCGAGAGATCGAAGCCGCGGAACGTGGTGGGCCGGTTCGTTCCCTGCACCTTCTCCCGCGCCAGAAGGGCCATGCCGATGGCCCCCACCACCCCGTTGTGCGGCGGCACGATGATGCGCTTGCCCAGCAGGCCCGCGAAGGCCGCGGCCACCGCGTCGTTGTAGGCCGTCCCGCCCTGGAAATAGATCACGTCTCCGATGCGCCGGCCCCGAACCACCCGGTTCAGGTAGTTGAGGGCCACGGAGTACGCCAGCCCCGCGACCAGGTCTTCGCGGGCCGCACCCCGTTGCTGCCAGGCGACCACGTCCTGCTCCATGAACACGGTGCAGCGCTCGCCGAGGCGGGCGGGCTGCTCCGACCGGAAGGCGAGATCCGAGAACTCGCCCTTGATCGAGATGCCCAGCCGCTCGGCCTGCTCCTCCAGGAAGGAACCTGTTCCCGCGGCGCAGGCCTCGTTCATGGCGAAGTCCACCACCACGCCGTCCTGCAAGGCGATGAACTTGGCGTCCTGCCCGCCGATCTCGAAGATCGTGTCCACCTGCTCGCCCAGGAGCGTCTGGCTCACGTACATGGCGCCGGTCTTGTGGGCCGTGATTTCGTCGGTGATGGTGTCGGCGCCTACCAGCTCCCCGATCAGCTCCCGGCCGGAGCCGGTGGTGCCCACCCCCCGGATGCGGACTCGCTCCCCCAGGGCGGACGCGATCGTCCGGAGGCCCTCGGTGACCACCTGGATGGGCCGCGCATCGGTCCGGACGTAGATCTCGTGCATGACCTCGGCCGCATCGTTGAGGACCACCAGATTGGTGCTGACCGAGCCGATGTCGATCCCCAGGTAGGCGTCGTGAGCGTCCCCGTTATCGGGCAAGCGGTAGGGCCGCACGCGGTCGCGCAGGAGGAGCACGTGCTCCAGACTCAGGGGCCGCGTCACGGCACCCTCGCCGTCTCCCCCCGCGGGGAGAGCGGCAGATGGACGGCCCGGGGCTGCGGCGGCCCGGCGCTCCTCTCCCCCGGCGCCGAGCAGGGCCGCCCCGATCGCCCCGAACCAGGCATAGGCCTCGGGGACGAAGAGTTGCCGTTCGTCGAATCGGAACAGCTCCCGCAGGGCCTGTACCACCCCGGCGTTCCGGGCGAGGCCTCCGATGAAGGCTACCGGCGGCACCACGGGCTTTCCCTTGGTGATGCTCCCCTTGAAGTTCCGCGCAACGGCGTCGCACAGCCCGCGGAGGATCTGGGGCGGGCTGGCCCCTTTCTGCTGGGCGTGGATCATGTCGGACTTGGCGAAGACGGAACAGCGGCCCGCGATGCGCGCCGCAGATGGGGCGGCGCAGGCGACGCTGCCCACGTCCTCGATCCGGTACCGCAGGCGCGTGGCCTGCTGGTCTATGAAGGCGCCCGTCCCGGCCGCGCAGTCCCCGTTCGTCTCGTAGTCCTGGAGGCAGACCTGCCCCGTACCCTCATCCGCATGCAGGCGGAGAAACCGGGACGATTCCCCACCCATCTCGAAAACGGTGGCCACCTCCGGATGCACGAGACCCATGGCCGCCGCGATGGCCTTGCCGTCATTGACCCGGAGGATTCCCCGACGCTCCTGGAGGAGCCCCGCCCCACAGCCGGTTCCCCGCAGGCGGTCCGGCTCCACTCCAGGGGCCAGCCGCTTTACGGCGGCCAGCAGATCATGGGCGACGCCCAGCGGGTCCCCCAGGCCGCGACGGCATTCGGAGATCACGACAGGACGGGGGCAGGAGAGCCGGGCGAACTCGCCCGACCGGACGAGTGCGTCCAGCACGGGGCGATCTTCCTCGGCTCCGAGGATCGCCGCCTTCACGCTGACGGCTCCGATGTCGATGCCGACACTGAGACTCATGGCTTGCTCGCGCTAAGTCCTACAGGCCGGTGGTCAGGGTCTGAATGCCTCGCGGTGGTCCGTCGCGCCGAGGGGCGGGCGGCCCCCCCGCTGATCGGCCAATTCCTGGGACCGGGGCACGGGGAGCGATTGCGAGGTCGGATGCGGCCGGTGTTCCGGGGGTCGCGTACGGAGAGACCAGGCGAGGAGCCCCCGAATCCCCGACGCTGCCTGACGAGCTGACAGGTTCGAAACGAAACACGCGTGCCATGCTTGGCGGCTCTCCCCTCTTGAAGCCGCGCCAGCGTACGATCGTCCCTTCAGTCGAGGTCAATGTCCCGGATGGGCTTCGTGACGGGAACGTCCTTCGAGCGCTTGAGGGCGTCCTGGAACTTCTTGTCCAGCAGATCCTTCTTCCCCTTCTCGGCCCTCAAGGACTCCTCGAACTTGGCCTGCCGGTGGGCCGCCTCGGCCTTCAGCCCCTTCACCGCCTCGGTGAGGTCCTTGACCGAGCGCTCCTCCGGCGGCGGTTCGTGCGACAGCACCGCCCGGAGCGCCGGGTCCACCCGGATCTTCGCATGACAGCATGGACACAGGATCTCGAAGGGTTCGAGAGCTTCCTGGCTCATGGCAGCCTCCACGCAATCGCTGCGCCTTTATTACCAGGAGCCGCCGATGAGATCAAGCCCGAATTGCATCGGGCGCCCTCGCGGAGCAGGCACCCAGACAACTCCTTCCCCGGCCTCCCGAGTTGAGGTATAGTCCTGCGATTTCCCGGGAGGAGAAGCCATCGTGACATCCGCCAAGCACGCCCTGGACGCGCGCGCCATCGCCATCCTGGTGAGCCTCAGCCTGCTCTGGGCCCTGGCCCAGGTGTCCGTCAAGGTGGCGAACCGTGGCGTGGATCCCATCTTCCAGGCGGCCGTACGATCCGTCCTGGCGACCCTGCTGGTGGCAGGCTGGGCTCGGATGCGTGGTCTGCCATTGGTCCACCGGGATCGCACCCTGCTCCACGGCCTGGCGATCGGCCTCCTGTTTGGAACGGAGTTTGTCTGCATCTACCTCGGCCTGACCTACACCACCGCCTCCCACGCCGTCGTCTTCCTCTACACCGCCCCATTTTTCGTGGCGCTGGGCGCCCACTGGCTGCTCCCGCACGAGCCGCTCACGGGCCGGAAGCTCGCCGGCCTGGCCCTGGCCTTCCTCGGGGTCGTCGTCACGCTCCAGGAGAGCCTCGGCAGGCCCACCGGGCTTCAGATCGCGGGGGACCTCCTGAGCATGCTGGGCGGTCTCCTGTGGGCGGCGACCTCCCTCTACCTGAAGCGGGTCGTCCAGACGAGCATGAGCCCTTCCCAGATGCTCTTCTACCAGCTTGGCGTGTCGGCGGTGCAACTTTCGCTGATGAGCCTGACCTTCGAACTCCGCCCGATCCGGGACCTCAGCCCTCTCGTGCTCGCCTGCCTCGCGTATCAGGGGGTCATCGTGGCCTTCGCCAGTTACCTGATCTGGTTCTGGTTGATCCAGGTCTATCCGGTGAGCCACCTCTCCGCCTTCACCTTCTTCACCCCCATCTTCGGCGTGCTGCTCGGGGGACTCCTGCTCCACGAGCCCATCACCCCAAGTCTCCTCACGGGGGCGGGCCTGGTGGCGGTGGGCACGGTCCTGGTGAACCGGCCGGAGAGGAAATGAGAGACGCCCGGCAAACCGGGGTAACGGGCCGTGAGGATCTGCTGGCACGTTAACCCAGGCAGCATCTCTGTTCTTGTTGACAGCCTCCACGATTCGGCCTACTGTTCCGCCAGTTCTCACAGTACTACCGCCTGATGCTCAGGGAGGGGGGCGGTGTCCCTGGCTCTGGCCCCTGGACAACCAGTGGATGCCCTGGTCGACCGTGCCGAAGGTCGGCGGGGGGATCGGTGCGTCCTCGGCTAGCCCTCGATATCATTCCTCGCCCTCCCCTTTCTCGTTGTGGGAAGCCAGCGCGTTCCGTCTGCCGGAAGCTGGACGCGCGTGACGCCTCCTCTCGCGAGGGTTCGCATCGCAGGACCGACGGCGCGTATCCTCGCCTCCAGTCCCAGGGAGCATTCGATTCCCTGGTCTGCGTCGCGCACTCGCGGGACCATAGCGCGTCCGGAGAAGCGGAGGTGCGCATGCAGGCAACCGTGAGCAATCATCCGCCGGTCTTTCGCGGCAGCATCAGCCGTCGGTTCACCACCCTGTCCATTCATTTCCTCGTCGTCATTGCCGTCATCGGCGGTCTTTCGGTGTACAAGGCCCGTCGCATCGTGCGCCTCCACACCGAGATCGGGGAGCTCGGCACTCACATCGAGGCCCTGGACCGGCTGGAGGCCTCCATCTTCGACCTGCGGGCGGAGACCCAGGACGCCGTCTTCCTGGGCGAGGCCTTCGACGATCCCAATCTCGAAAGGATTCCCCGGCGGGTCCAGGAACAGTCCAACCACTTCAAGCATCTGCACACCCGCGACGGTCACCCCTGGGCGACCGGAACCTCGCTCGAGCGCGCCCTGTATCAGGAGCTGGACCAGGGCCTGGAGCGATTCATCGGGATCGTACGTTCCGTGGTGAGAGAGAACCGCCCGGAGGGCGCGAGGCTCCGCGAGGCGGCGTTCATGTTGCATACCGAGGCGCATGGCCTCGAGGATGGACTGCTGCGGCTGTCGGCCCTCCATCGGGATCTCATGGGCGATCGATCGCGGATGGCCAGGGGCGACATGCGCTTCATCCTCTGGACCAACGCGGGCCTCTTCGTCCTTCTGGGCCTGAGTGTTACTTTGGCGAGCACCTTGTTCGCCCGCCGCGTGGCCCTCCCCCTGCAACGACTGAATGCCGCGGCGCTGGATGTGGCCGATGGAAAATTTTCACGCAAGCTGCCGGTCACCTCGCAGAACGAGATCGGCAGACTGGCCCACACCTTTAACCGGATGGCAGATGCCCTCACCGAGCATGACGCACAATTGCGGCGGCGGGCGCAAGAGATGGAAGCCCTCTGCCGTATCGGCACCGATATCACCTCGATGCTCAATCTGGACCGCCTCCTCCAGACGATCGTGGACAGCGCCCGCACCTTGCTCCAGACCGACGTTGCCGCCCTGTGCCTGTTGCAGGACGGCGGTTCCGTCCTGGATGTCGTGGCGACGACCGGGCCGTGGGAGCCCGTGATGAAGTCGAGGCTGGCGGTCTGCGCGGACGACCTGCGCACCAGTTGCGATGAGATCTGCATGCGCTGCCACGAGGCCCGCTCGACGGCCGGAATGGTGCAGTGCTCGGCTCGCCTCAAGCTCGGCGACAAGCCGATCGGCGCGCTGTGCGTCGGTAGTACCGGCCAGCGCACCTTCGGCGAGGCCGAGCGGAACGTTCTGGGCGGCCTGGCAGCGCAGGCGGCCATCGCCATCGGGAACGCCCGTCTGTATGAGCGGGTGCGGGGCTTGGCCGCGGTGGAGGAGCGCGAGCGGCTTGCCCGCGAGATGCATGACGGGCTGGCTCAGGCGTTGTCCGTCCTCAGGTTCAAGCTGGCGCTGGCGGAGCGCATGCTGGACAGCGGACCGGTGGAGCCGATCCGTCAGGAGCTGGCCAGTATGGTGAAGGTAACGGCCGGGGCGTACGAAGAGGTCCGCCAGGCCATCTTCGGCCTTCGCTCCATGGTGTCCAGAGGTCTGGGTTTGGTGCCCACTCTCTCCGAGTACCTCCATGAGTTCAGCCAGCAAGCTGGAATTCATGTGAGCCTGGAAGTCTCCGATGAGCACAGCCAGATCCGCATCCCCCCGGAGGTGGAGGTGCAACTCATCCGCATCGTCCAGGAGGCGCTCAACAACATCCGGAAGCACTCGGGGGCCCGCACTGCCCGGGTACGCTTGCGGCAAGAGGGGGACGAGGTCGTGGTAGCTGTCGAGGACGAGGGTGTCGGCATCGACCCGGCCGGGTCCCCGGCGGATGGATATCGTCACTATGGCCTCACCGGTATGCGGGAACGCGCGAAGTCGGTGGGGGGGACGGTGACAATCCGATCCACGCCCGGAACAGGCACGCAGGTGGAGTTGCGCGTGCCGGGGGCCGGGACGCGGAGAGGAGAGGTGGGATGACCGGGGAGGCGGAACCTGCCGAGCGACTTCGCATGCTGCTGGTGGATGATCATGCCCTTGTCCGCAGGGGGATCGCCACCTTCTTGGCAGCCTGTCCCGACATCGAAGTGGTGGGCGAGGCAGAGAACGGTGTCCACGCCGTCGTCAAGGCGGCGGAGTTGATGCCCGACCTCATCCTCATGGACATCCAGATGCCCGTCATGGACGGCCTGGAGGCCACGCGCCGGATCAAGGCCGCCCACCCCTACCTGAAGATCGTCATGCTCACCATCGCCGAGGAAGAACGGAATCTCTTCGAGGCCATCAAGGCGGGAGCTCACGGCTACCTCCTCAAGAGTTCGCAGCCGGACGAGTTCCTGGCCAGGGTGCGCGGCATCTCCCAAGGGGAGGCGCCCATTTCCCACGTCATGGCCGCCAAGATCCTGGAGGAGTTCGGCCGGCACCCGCAGGGTAACCCGTCCGACGTCCCCGCCTCCAAGCTCACCCCGCGCGAGCACGAGGTCCTCCAGTTCCTCACCCAGGGTCATCCCAACAAAGAGATCGCGAATACCCTGGGCATCAGTGAGGGCACGGTGAAGAACCACCTGAAGCACATCCTCGCCAAGCTCCACCTCCAGAACCGGGTCCAGGCCGCGGCCTACGCGCTGCGCGAACGGATCGTCCCCGACGACCCGCCTCGCCCGAAGCCCGACCCAGGATAACCCACCCTCCCCTTCCGCACGGATGGCGCTAGGCCCGCCCGTCGCTGCCCTTCTCACCCCGCGCTGAAACTGCCCCACGCGCTTTGCGCCATGCGCCATGCGCTTTGCTCCTTCCCCCTTCCTGGTCCTTCGCCCACACCCAGCGATATAGCCCGCAAGGGCTATGCCGCATGTCCCCTTATTTCCCGCAAGATGTCCCCTCTGGAGGATTGTCAGCCAGAGGATGGCGTCCGATATATATAAGCGGAGGTATAGGCGAGTGGTCGAAGGGACGCGGCAGACTTACGGGCCTGGTTCCCGCGAACTGCCAAGGAGCGCGGAAGCTCATCTGAGGCTGGACCATGGGCGGACGAAATCGAGAGGGGTTTGTGCTGCGGGTGCGCGCGCATGTAACGCGAAGGGATGAGTGAGATGACCGGGGAGACCGAGCCCGCGGATCGGCATCGCGTGATGCTGGTGGATGACCACGGCATCTTCCGCAAGGGCATCGCAAGCTTTCTGGCAACGTGTCCGGACATCGAGGTCGTGGGCGAGGCGGAGGACGGCGTCCGGGCCGTGGCCATGGCAAAGGAGCTGATGCCTGACCTCATCCTCATGGACATCCAGATGCCCATCATGGACGGCCTGGAGGCCACCCGCCGGCTCAAGGCCGTCCACCCGAAGCTGAAGATCGTCGTCCTCACCGTGGTCGAGGAGGCTCGGACTTTCTCCGAGGCCCTCAAGGCGGGCGCGGACGGCTACCTCCTCAAGAGCATGGCGCCGGAGGATTTCCTGGACCGGCTGCGCGGCATCTCCCGAGGGGACGCACCCATCCCGATCAATTGAGGCCCTGCCCTACCGGTCTCCGTGGCCTCCGTGGTGAAAGATCCTGGATAGTCCACCCCTCCCTTCCCCACCGATGGTGATAGGTCGGCCGACCGCTCCCCTTCTCGCCCCACGCAGGACCCGCCCCAAGTCAGGGATATAGCCCGAAAGGGATAGACCGCATGTCCCTTTTTTTCCGGCAATATGTCCCCTCCGCAGGATTGTCACCCACAGGGCGGCGACCGATCTTTCCAGAGGGGGTGTCGGCGAGGCTGGATGTGAACTGCTGGGTCATCCTGCTTCGTGATCGTGCCCAGCCTGCAAGGCGACCGGAATTGCGGCCCAGAGTAGCGAGGAGGTGATGGCCCCAGAAAACAATGATCCGGACCGTTGAAATGGGTAAGGATGAGGTTGCCTCCACACGAGGTGGATATCTGTAAGAGGTCATGCAATGCAGACCAGGAGATGGGCTGCAAGTAAGGGAGGGAGCGATGAAGCAAGATATGAAGTATCGCTTCGTGGCAATGAGAATGAACTGCCGAAACCTACTGGCGTCGATCGTGATCCTCCTGGGGGTTGTCTTTCCCGCAACAAGATCGTTTGCAGAGCCAGAGTATTCCTTCAGGCCTTTGACATTTCTTGGTAACGCGGCTCCAGGTGGCGGCGTCTTCGCCGGAGATTTTGAGCCTTTCGGCCTGAACGATCGTAGTGAAGCCGTGTTCGTCGCTGACCTGAGCCCCGCTGCAGGCGAAGGCATCTTCCTCGCCCGCCAGGGTCAACTGTCTCAAATCGTACGCGTCGGACAGGCTGCCCCCGGAGGCGGGACATTTGCCTTTGTTGATCTGGGACGGACAGCCCTGAACGCGAATGGTGATGTGTCCTTCGCCTTCGCTTTGGAACCCTTCAGTTTCCCCTTAGGGATCAACTCAGGTGTCTATCGATTCTCGCAAAACGCCAACACAGTGACTCCGGTGCTCGTGCCCGGTGTGACCCCTGTGCCCGGGGGTGGGACCTTCGCAGGCACATTCGTCAATACCAGCATCAATAACCGAGCAGACATCGTCTTCACCGGGATGGTGCCTGCGACCATCGGACCCGGAGCATCCATAGGCTTGGGCATGGGCCTTTTCCAGGCGGACAAGAAGGACCATATCACAAAGGTTGTAGGACCGGGCGACCCAGCACCGGGAGGAAACACGTTTGACTATGCTACCAATGGGTGGATCAACAACCGCGGCGATATCGCCTTTGGCGCCCATGTGAAAGAGGATGCGTGCCTTGACCTAGGGCAGACGCTGCCTGCTTTCATCTTCTGCGCCGAGAGTGTGTACGTGAAGGATGCGGCCACTGGCAAGACCAAATCGATCGCACACCAAGGCGCTCCCGCACCCGGCGGAGGAATCTACCGCCTTGCCTTTGGGCCGGTGCTCAACAACCAAGGAGAGATTGCCTTCATCGGCGACCTGACGCCCGCGCCAGGCTTCGGCGAAAACCTCGCGGTATTCCTCCACAAGCGAGGAAACACTGTCCCGGTGGCACGCCCAGGCGATTCCTTGCCGGGAGGCGGAAACCTTCTGCGAGCCAGCTTTTTTGTCTTGGACTATCACCTGAACAACCGTGGGGAGGTCGCTTTCAGCGGCGTCTTGGATACTTCAAGTGATAACGTCAACAACGACACCGGATTGTACGTGTTCTCTCATGGCTCTCTAAGACTTGTGGCCCGGACTGGCACAGTCATTCCAAATGTTGGGAAGATTGCCCGTCTGGGTTCGCCAAACTTCCCCCTTCCTCTCAGCGGAGCAGCAAATAACGACCGCGGACAAGTGTTTTTTCACGCCACACTGACCGATGGAAAAACAGTACTACTCCTGGCCACGCCATCGAATGATTGAGGCTGAATCTTCCAGCGACGCGTATCTCCATAAATCGGTCCCGTAAATCGGTACCGGACACCGAATATAAATCGGTACCGGACACCGAATAGGCCGCAACGCCTTGATTCTTTGAGGTCGGTGATTCAGTTTGTGCGAATCTGAGGCAAGCGAAAGACTCAGGGCCAGAGGGAGGCGGGAACGAGGGCGAGGTCGGGGAACGGGGGGAGCGAGACGGGCTCCGCCCCTGAGGCGCGCGTGGTGAGTTGGTAGCCGTCTTCTGCGAGATTGTACGCCTCGATGACGCGCGCATCGGGATCCACGATCCAGTAGCAGTGCACGCCGTACCGGGCGTAGAGCTGACGCTTCGTGCTGCGATCAATGAGGGTGGTTGTCGGCGAGAGGACCTCCACCACCAGGGTCGGCGGCCCCTCCAAGCCCCGGCCGCTGACGATCGAGAGGCGGCTATTGTCCAGATACACCAAGTCGGGCTGGACCACCGTGGTCTCGCCCAGGATGCAGTCGATGGGGGCCAGGAATATCTCCCCGAGACCACGGGACTTTACGTGCTGCCAAAGGATAACGTGAAGATTCCCGATGATCCGCTGGTGCTGGGGATTCGGCGCAGGGGTCACGGACAGCTCTCCCTCGTGGAGCTCGTACCGCCGGCCGTCGGCCGGCAGGACTTCATAGTCCTTGTAAGTGAGAATCACGCGCTGGCCTGGCATAAGTCTGCACCCTTGTCGGGATTGTAATGGGAACCGGATCGCCAGTCAATGGAGAGGGTGAACAACTTCAGGCCGGGGCGAAAGATGGAGTATTCCCTCCGTGGCCCCATGTGAAGAACCTGGTGCCTCATCAGTCCGCACACAACTGCGGTCGGATGCAGGAGCGTTGGCTGGATGGACAGCCCCGCTTCACAGCCAGCGGGATGGTGCACACCCGCATGCAGACGTAGCCTACTTGCCGGAGTAGCGGTACTCGAAGTCTTTGAGGAGGCCCTTGTCGTCGAAGCGGATGGTGAGCATCTCCACGCGATCCATGGTCCGCGTGAACCAGCCGGAGCGGACGTCGCGGGAATAGATGAAGGTCTCGATGCCCGGCGAGAAGACCACCTCCTGCGGGATGCCGAACAACTCTCGCACCTCGGCCTTCGTGGTCGTCCCCTGGACCAGCCGCTTCAGCGTCTCCTCGTCGGCGATCCGGGCCCCGGCTGGGCGGCGGGGGGGAGGCGGGGGGGCGGGGACCGGCTCAGGGGCCGGCGCCGCCGCTGGTGCGGGTGCGGAGGTCGTGGTCGGCGTAGGCGTGGAACGCGAAAACAGGCCGCAGCCGGCAACGAGCAGGACGAAGATAGCCAGCACAGCCGCCGCAAGTGCAACTCGAGATCTGGACGAGCCGGTCATGCGCAAGGTCCTCCTGGGATCGAGACTCATGACCACCGCCAGAGGCGGTGGTTTCCGGCGGCTGGCCCCTCAAAGGGGCCTGATCGCCGCCGGACAAGAACAGGACCGACACGTCGTAGCGATCTGATTCCAGGTGCACTGGGTGAACCGCACAACCCCGGAACTGTCAATCTGGGGGTCACCCGGCAAAGCCGGGGGGTTACCTAAACGAACTCAGGGGGCCCCCAGGGCTCGACGGGACTCGCCGCCCTGGTCGCGGTGTTGTAGCTGCGCAATCTAGGACACACGCCTCCCATCCGTCAACATTTTTCGGCCTGCGATGCGAAAGCATTTTCGCCGGGTCCCGCCTCCTTTCCGTTTACCTCATGACCCTCTTCGACAGGCTGTCGACCATCCGCCTGGCTTGGGCAAGCGAACCCCGCTGCGCTGAAAGCCACGCCCTGTCCTTGGCAAGTAGCGACACGCGCCGCTTCAGCATCCCGAGTACCTGCTGCCGTCCGGGTCCTCCTAGGGTTTCCCGGTGCCGAAGGATGAAGTCCACGTCCATGGCCTGCCGCACACGCTGAAGACTCATTCTGAGGGGCCGCCCCGTCACCTCGATCGAGGCCCGGTGCAGCAACTCCGGCCGGATGTCGGCGGGGGCGATCCGCCGCTCGACGCAGATCCGGACCAGTCGGCCGACGATCTTGTGGGCCGTGCGGAACCCGAGGTTCTCGGCCTTCGCCACGCTCTCCGCCAACTGGGCGGCCTGGATGAAGTTGGCTCCGGCCAGGACCGACATGGCATGGCGCTTCACCGTGAGCGTGGCCAAGAGTCCCCGCATCAGCTCAAGAGAAGCCACGACCGTGTCCAGGGCTCGCCAGATGATCGGACCGGTCGCCTCGAAGTCGTTCAACTCCTCCGAGTGTGTCTTCAACTGGGCAAAAACCGTCATCGTGTTCCCGACGGATTCCGCGGCAAGATGCCTGACGCGCGTCAGCGCGCTCGGGTTCTTCTTCTGGGGCATGATGGAAGACGTGCCGGAGTAGCCGTCGGCCAGCTCGACCATTCCGAATTCATACGTGCACCAGAGAATCAGATCCTCCGCCAGCGCCATGAGGTTTGACGAAAGGATCGCCGCGTGGGTGATCGTCTCCAGGCTGTGATCCCTGGACGTCGAGGCGTCCCGGGTATTCTCGATCACCGCGGAGAACCCCAGGAGCGCGGCCATGCGGCGCCGGTCCACCGGGAACCCCGTACCCGAGAGGATCGCCGAGCCCATGGGACTCTGATTCACCCGCCCATACGCCTCGCGCAGCCGATCCAGATCGCGGCGAAACCGATCCACGAAGGACAGCAGGTAATGGGCGAAGGTGGTGGGCTGGGCATGCTGCAGGAGCGTGTAGCCGGGCATGACGGTCTCGACATGTTTCGCCGCGAGCTGGAGCATGGTATCGGTCAGCCGGGTGAGGACGTCAACCACCTGCAGGAGCTTCTCCCGGAAGACCATCCGCTCCACGCAGACGTAGAGGTCTCCCCGGCTTCTCCCCGTATGCATCCGGCTGGCGCTCTCCTCGCCGATCCTGGCCGTCAGGTAGGTTTCGACGCTGAACAAGAGTTCCCCCTTGCCGGGGTCGATGGGGAATCGATCCGGTCCCTTCCGGGTAATCTCCGCCAGCACGCGCAGGATCTTGGCAGCATCGGACCGCCTGAGGATCCCTCGCTCGTGCAGCATGAGCGTGTGGGCTTGATGGTTCCACATCTCGTGGGGAAAGGAATACCCGGTCTCGCGCATCCGGCGTGCGGAGACGTACTCCACCATCTCCCGGGCGGGCGGCTCGGAGAAGCGGGAGTCGACGTGGTGGGGTGCGACACGCCGACGCGTGCCCGCGCTCCCCGCTCGCGTCAGTCGCGGCATGGGATTCTCCTCCGGAGCTGTCGGGTCAGGTCCCGAACGTCCTTCAACCGCTCCAACCGGCCGACGTCATCCAGGATCCGCTCGGTGCGTCTCGCACTCAGCACCGGCCGGACGACGTCGGCGAACTTCTCCCGGACTTCCTCGGATGTCAAGGATCGGATGGACGGCTCGACGGAGCATATCTCCCCGTCTGCGCGATGCACCTCGATCCTGGCCCGGGACAGCAAGTCGGGATCGCCCCGAACCTCGACCTTTCTCATCCCCTCCTGAATGCGGGCATCCTGCAGCCTGCTGTCCGTGAAGTCATGGACGCTCGCCCCTCCCGTGACCACGGCCAGGGCGATGCAGAACGGCAGGCTGAACTTCGCCTCGTATGCGTCCTGCGGCCGCGCGTTCCCGACCAGCCAGGCGTTCTCCGGCCTGAGGGCAACCGCGATCTTCGTCATCTCCACGGGGCGAAGCTGATGCGTGGCGATGAGCTGAAGAATCCCGTCGATGCCCTCGATGCAGGCCTTGCAGCATGCGTACTTCTTGAAGAAGCTCCCCAGGATGAGGAACGGGCTGCCGAGATCCTGCGTCAAGCTGGCCCGATCCTGATCCGTGGCTCTGGACGCGGCCGCCAGGAACCCCTTCGGCCCTTCGAGGATCGTTGGCGAGCCCCGCATGCCCTGCCGGGCGAGGAGCACCGAGAGGATGCCGTTGAATGCCGCCTTTCCGCTGTGGAGGTGCTTGGCGCTGACTGCCGATGCGTTGATCGATTCCCAGAGACCCGCGGCCTGGGTGCCGGCCAGTCCCAGGGCCATGAGCAACCGTTCCGCATCCAGACGGAGGAGCCTGCCCGCGGAGGCGGCCGCGCCGAAGGTGTCGCAGGTTCCCGTCGAGTGCCAGTGCGCATAATGTGAGGCGCCGGCCGCCCGGGCAACCCGGACGGCGACGTCGTATCCGAGCACCACCGCGGCGAGCAGTTCCCTGCCTGAGGATCCGGCCGCCTCGGCCACCGCGAGGGCGGCGGGAATGACGCCGATCCCCGGGTGGAGCGAGACGAGCTCGTGCACATCGTCGATCTCCATCACCGCCGAGATCGTCCCGTTATACAGCGCGGCCAGTGGAGGCGCCGCACGGGCGCCGGTTCCCACAAGGGTTGCCCGCCCCCGGCCGCCCAGCTCCCGCACGAGGGGCTCCATTGAGCGGTCGGTGGGAGACCCCTTCCCCGCGAAGGCGCCCCCGATCCAGTCCAGGATGCAGTCCTTCGCCCGCTGCCGCGCCTCCTCGGGGAGATCGGAATTTCCGGTGTCCGCCACGAAGCTCGCGAGCGTCCTGGTGGGTTCGTCGGGGTTCGCGGTCATCTCGCCGCCCGGTCCTTTCCTTCTGTCGCCAGGCCTGAGGCCTCACCCTCCGCGAAAGCCGGGCGATTCTACTCCAGACCCGCGGATGTGTCATCTCCGCCGTGGACAGACCGTCGGTTCGGCGGAGAGGCTCCGTTGACAAGCGGGTGCGCTTAGGCTATATACAGGCCCCTCTGTCTCTCGGCTGGCCGCTTCCCACCGACGGCCCCCCGCGTGCTGGGAACGGCCGGTCTGGTGCGATGCGGGATGCCAGTCGACCATCGGATCCTCCACCCGTTACGGGAGCCGCGGATCCCCATCCGGGCGCCCGGGCCTCCCGCGCCGTCTGAACCCTCGGGATGCCCGTGGGAAGGTGGTGAGAGCCCATCGTCAATCCTCTCGGCTTCTATATCTTCCGACGGATCCTGCAGGCCGTCCCCTTGATCCTGGGGATGATCGTCGTCAACTTCCTCTTGATCCACCTCGCCCCAGGCGATCCGGTCACCATCTTTCTCGGCAACCTCGGGACCTCGGAGGAGTACGTCCAGACGATCCGCGAGCGGCTCGGGCTCGACAGGCCGATCTCCGTCCAGCTCCTCATTTACATGGGCAACATCCTTCGAGGAGACCTGGGGTTCTCCTACGTCAGCCAGGAGCGCGTGCTCGCCCTCATCCTCGGGCGGGTGCCCGCCACCCTCCTGCTCGTCGGTACCGCGCTCATGCTCGCCTCGGCGCTCGGCGTGATCCTGGGTGTCGTCTCCGCCCGGAGACCCTACTCTCTCGCCGACACGCTGAACTCCTTCGTGGCCCTCATCGGCTACTCCGTTCCGGTCTTCTGGTTCGGTCAACTCCTCTTGATGTTTCTCAGCTTGAAGCTGGGCCTGTTTCCCGCGCAGGGGATGATCTCGCTCCGTCGGATGCCCTCCGGGATGGCCTACTACCTCGACGTGGGCCACCACCTGGCGCTCCCGGTCCTGGCGCTGGGGCTCCGATACCTGGCCGTCAACTCCCGCTATACCCGGGCCAGCATGCTCGAGGTGCTGGGCCTGGATTACGTGACGACCGCCCGCGCAAAAGGCCTGCCGGAGCGACAGGTGTTCTATCGCCACGCCCTGCGCAATGCCTTGCTTCCGGTGGTGACCCTGTTCGGGATGAATGTTGGAGTGGTGTTCGCCGGGGCGGTCCTCACCGAGGCGGTATTCGCCTGGCCGGGTCTGGGGATGCTGATGCTGAATGCGGTTTACGCCCGGGATTATCCCATGCTCATGGGACTCCTGCTGGCCATCTCCGTGATGGTCATCCTGGCCAACCTGGTGACTGATATCCTGTACGCGTTGCTCGATCCGCGCATCCAGTTCGACTGAGTCGGGGGTGACGCGCGATCGACCGCACCCCCCTCAGATCGGCGGAAACCGCCCGCAGGGATCCACCCGGACGGAGCGGCATGCAGCCAGGACTCCAGGCCTTCTGGAATATCTACCGCAGAAGCGTGGGAGGCGTCGTCGGGCTCGCCATCATCATGGCCATGGTCCTGCTCGCGCTGTCCGCCGATCTCCTCGCCTCGGCGAGCCCGTTTGCCCTGAGCGCCGACGCGCTGTTCCCGCCCAGCTCCCGCCATTTGATGGGAACGGACGACCTCGGACGCGACATCTTTTCCGGGGTCGTCCATGGGTCCCGGGTCTCGCTCCTGGTGGGCCTGCTGGCCGCGGGCGCCTCCACGCTGGTCGGGATCTGCCTGGGGGGGCTCTCGGGTTTCTACGGCGGGGCGATCGATGACCTCCTGATGCGGCTGACCGAGTTCTTCATGGTCATTCCTCGATTCTTCCTGGCGCTGGTGATCATCGCCCTCTTCGGCCCGAGCATCTGGGGAATCATCCTGGTCCTCACCATTCTCAGTTGGCCCATGACCGCCCGGCTGTTCCGGGCAGAGGTCCTGCGGCTGAAGTCGCAGGAGTATGTCGTGGCTGCCCGAGCCATCGGCTGCGGGGACCTGAAGATCCTCTTCAGGCAGATCCTCCCCAATGCCCTCGCGCCCGTCATCGTCAACATCTCGGTGCAGGTGGCCTACGCCATCATCCTCGAGGCGGGACTCAGCTTCCTCGGGCTCGGCGATCCGGCCACCAGGAGCTGGGGGGTCATGCTCTCCAATGCCCAGCAGTTCCTGCGACGCGCCTGGTGGACGGCGACGTTCCCCGGCCTGGCGATCTTCCTGGCCGTGCTCGGCTTCAACCTCGTGGGAGATGGTCTGAACGACGCGCTCAACCCGCGTCTGAAGCAGCGCACGGTCCGGATGGAATCCATCAAGCTCGGCTCGACCTGAGGCGACCCCGATATCCGGCGGTGGGTCCGGCGGGGCGGAGGAATCGATTGACACCGCCCAATCAGTGGAGAGATGGTCTGAGAGGACACCACGGCCCGCCTCGCCTGGAGGCCGCTCCGGCGCCTCCCGGGAGGTGAGGCATGACCCAGGAACACGGGACAGGGAACCCGCAAACGGAAAGGGGACGACGATGATACCTCCGATTGATTCGCGCAGGACGATGTGGGGCTTACTCTTTGGCCTGGCGCTGGCCGCCACGCTCTGCTCCGGCGGCCTCGCCGCGGAAGCGGGAACGGCCCCTTCCCTGGAGAAGCCGAAATATGGGGGGACCTTCGTGGTGGCGATCGTCAACGACCCGACGACGCTCAACCCGGCCACCAGCAGCGACTTCTACGTCAAGATCATCAGCGGAACCGTCTTTGACACGCTGGTGAACTTGGATTTCAACCTCACCCCGGTGCCCCGCTTGGCCACGTCGTGGGATGTCTCGAAGGACGGCCTGACCTACACCTTCCACCTGGCCAAGGCCACGTGGCACGACGGGAAGCCGCTCACCTCGGAGGACGTGAAGTTCACGGTGGAGCAGGTCCTCGGACCCTACCATCCCAGCGGCGCCCAGTACAAGGATCGGATCCAGGAGATCCAGACACCCAACCCGCAAACCGTCGTGTTCAGGCTGAAGACCCCCTTCGGCCCCTTTCTCGTGATGCTGGCCAACGACCTCTACATCGTGCCCAAGCACATCTATCAAGGGACCGACATCCTCAAGAACCCGGCGCGGCTCACGCCCGTCGGGACCGGGCCGTTCAAGCTGGCGGAATGGAAGAAGGGAGATTACGTTCGCGTGGTCCGGAACCCCGACTACTTCATGGAGGGGAAGCCCTACCTGGACGAGATCGTCTTCAAGGTGGCCGCGGATGCCGGGGCCCGCATGCTGGCCTTCGAGAAGGGGGAGATCGATTATCTGTCCTTCTACATGTTCCCGGCGTCGGAGGTGGATCGGGTCAAGAAGATCCCGGGGCTCCGGACCACGACCAGGGGCCACGAGATCTTCGGCGACATCCTGGACCTCTTCTTCAACCTGGACAAGGGGCCGTTCAACAATCTGAAGGTCCGGCAGGCGATCGCCCACGCCATCGACAAGAAGTACATCCTGGACAAGGCGGACTACGGGCTGGGCAAGATCGCCACGGGCCCCATCCCGAGCGCGTTCGGCTGGGCCTACACCCCGGATGTCGCCAAGTACGGCCTCGACATCTCCCTGGCCAACAAGCTGCTGGATGAGGCCGGGTATCCAAGGAACGACAAGGGCATCCGGTTCAAGACGAGTCTCATGTGGGACCGCACCGTCCCGCTCTTCACCAAGACGGCGGAGATCCTGCGCGAGCAACTGAAGCCCGTCGGGATCGATCTGGAACTCCGGCCGTCCGATCGGCCGACCATGCTGGACCTGGTCTTCACCAAGCGGGACTTCGACCTGTGGACACACGGTCTCTCCTCGGGCGGCGATCCTGCCATCGGGATCCAGCGGCTGTACCTGAGCGGCAACATCCGCCCCGCCCCATTCACCAACGCCTCGGGCTACCGGAACCCCACGGTGGATGACCTCTTCGGCAAGGCCGCGTCGGCGACGGATCCAAAGGCCAGGGCCCAGCTCTACCACTCCCTGCAGAAGATCCTGACCCAGGACCTTCCCATCATCTGGCTGCTGGAGTTCTCTGAGAACTCCGCCTGGCGGGATGAATTCAGGGGAGTGCACGAGTGGAGTGCCATGTCGTTCTACAGCCTCGGGGACGCCTGGTGGACGAGAGGCCGGGAGAAGCCATGAGGCCCGCCCGCGGAGGGTATCCGGCTCCGGTCGGAGGCCATGCCATTCCGTGGGCTCTCGCAGCATGAGACGCACAAACAGGACGGCCCCTCAGGGGGCAGCCCCTGAGGGGCCTTCGTCTGTCGCACACCAGTCATCAAGACGGTTTGGGGAACGGCACGCCGCCCTTCGCCAGTCCACCTGCCGGTGTTTGCCTTACTCGGCCTTCGACGGTCGGGCCGACGCGGTGGCGGGCGTCAGCTTCGCCGGCGAGTGCATCTCCACGCGAAGCGCGAAGCCCCGGGAGTCGCCAGGATGGATCGCCCCCACCCCGACGACACGCCTGGCCAGGACCTTCCCCTGCTGATCACGGACCTCCACCACCACCGAGTACTCCCAGGCAGCCTCGGTCCCCGGGTGCCGGATGACGCCTTCAATGTTAAGGGGAGTGGTCGCGGGATGGACGGACGGCGACGGGGCGAGGGCATCGACGTGCAGGCGACGCTGACACGCCGGGCAGATCACCGCGCTCCGAAGGATCTGCTCCCCGCAGTGTGGACACCTCCACGACTCACCCGTCGCCACTCTCGATGCCTACCGGTTGGGCAAGTGGCCGCGCTCCCTGGATGGAACGCTTTCGCCCTCGCCCTCTTTCCATCCGAACTCGACATTGCCTCGCATCTTCGAGCCGGCGGCCACCGTCAAGCTCCCGGCCTTCAAGTCCCCGACGAGACTCCCGGACTCCTTGAATTCCACGCGAGAGGCGGCGACAATCTTCCCATTCACCTCCCCGCCGACCAGGACGGTATCCGCGCTCACCTCACCCTCGATCGAAGCGCCGGGCTCGATCCTGAATTCCCCCTTGACGCTGATGGTCCCCTTGAATCGGCCCGCAATCCGAACATCGCCCGTCCCCTCGATCTTTCCCTCGATCGTGAGTCCCTTGGCCACCAGCGACTCTCCGCCCTTGGAGTGAGCTGCCGCCATCAGCGGTTCTTCCGCGCGCCGGACGGGTCCGGGTGGAGGCGCCACCACGGGCTCAGGTGCGGGCTCAGGTCTGGGCTCGAGCTTGGCACCGGGTTCGTCCTTTCGAGCTTGCGGCGTGAATAAGGCCATCCTTAACCCTCCTCAGTTCGGTTGCAGTCACCCAGCATGCATCAGGTAGATAGGGACAATGAACCGCCAATCCCCCTTTGTCAACAAAGACCAGAGACAACAGGCGGCAAATTCTCATCCCTCCCTTCGGAGCGCCCTCCGGTCCGCATCCAACCCAAGGTTTGTCAGTCGGCGCGTCGTGTTCGAACAGACCCGCGCCCTCGTCCCACCTCGGAACCCGATCCGTAGAATTGCCTGTTCCGGCGCTCCCTGCCCATTTTCGACGCACGAATCCGGACCGACACTGGGCAACTTTTGTGCCGAACATGCTTCAGAGGTGCGGAAATCTATGAGGCCATCACTTTCAAACACTTAGGAAGATGTAAGAGGGCGTGATCAGCCACGATGATCGACAAACATCGTGTAATATAGAAATTATTACACGTAAATATTGATCAACTTGACTAGACGAGGAGCGTGATCCCGCCGCTGAGGATCAAGGCCACCGCCCACAGCAGATCGAGGTTCAGCCACGCGGTGCGCAGCAGGCCCACGCCCAGCTTCGCATAGACCACCCAGGCCACGAGCCCGGTAACCGCCAGATAGCCCAGCGTGTGAACGAGTGTCGCCAGAAGGGCCACCGCCGATCCGCCGGTCACGTCCATCTGGAGGTGATGGCGTGCCATCCCCGGGCCTCCGGCCAGCATGGCGGATGACATCCCGAGCAGGATGGGCAGCAGCATGAACCCGGCGCCGTGAGCCCACGCCACCAGAAACGACCAGATCGTCAGGTCGCGAAAACCCACCTGCATGCCGCCCCAGTGGGCATGACGGTGACGGAGCAGCCGATAGAGACCGAAGGCGGACAGCGCGGCCGCCACAACGACCTTGAGAGTCCCCAGGGGGAGCACCACCTCCGCGAGGGCGGCGGGCACGACCACCGCGGCGATCGCCAGTCCGTGGCCCAAGGCCAGCGGAAAGAGCGCTCGCCACACGGCGCGCCCCGTCTTCTCCTGAAGGCCGAGGGCGACGGCGAAGAGCCAGCCCATGCCGGGGTTGACCCCGTGGAAGGCCCCCAAGAGCGACACCGCCGGCCACGCCCACGAGCCCCCGTCGCTCATGGATAGCAGTAGGAATCAGAAGACGCGTCGCCGCCTTCCAGCCGGACTTGATGGCTGCGCATTCCCTCGAATTCCAGGAGGAACCCCGGGTCAATGTCCAGTCCGCCCTCCGGCCTCGCGGACACCTTTGCCATCCATCCCCGCACTCCCTCGGGATAGAATTGCTCATCCCATGGAATGTACAGGGAGCTTGTGAAGTAGACCCTCCGCCCGTCGCGGCTCACCTCAACCATCTGCGGGCCGCCGGTCAGCGGCTGCTCTGGCTTCTTGGGGTGCGGACCCCGCCGCACGATTCCCCCGAGATGCACGGAGCCGGTCTTCCTGGGGTGGAACGGATCGGACACGTCGTATTGCTGGAACTCGCCCGTGCCCCAGCAGGAGACATACAGAAAACGATCGTCCAGGGACAGGTTGATGTCGGTGACGAGCGGCGGCACGGCCTTGAACCCCTTCAGGAGCGGCGGGAGCTGTTCGGGGTCGGCCGGCTCTGCCGGGATCTCGATCACCTTCCGGATTCCCCAGCCGCCGTTCGTCCCCTCGGTTCGGTGCCAGACCCAGATGGAGGCCGAGAGGTCCTTCAAGGAAACGACCACACCCAGGAAGCCGTACGTCTTCGTGGGATCATGGGCGGGCCGCAGCTCCAACGCCATCTGATGCTCGGAGCCCAGGTCCAATGTCTGGAGATGGCGCCGGCGACGCAAATCCCAGATGTGCAAGGCGTGGCCGTAACCCCCCTTGAGGAGGATCTCGGGGTTCACACCCCGCTCGACCATGTTGGGCGTCCCCCACTCGCTGCTGATCAGCGTGTCGTGCCCCAGGTGCCACCAAAAATCGTAGGCCAGGTACTGGGGGCCCCGGTCCAGCTCCCACTGCCCGAGGACATCGAAGCTATCCGGGTCCATCACGAAGATGCCGCCCGGTCCGTTACCGTCGGCGGACCCGAGCGCGCTGGCATAGATGCCGAATGGGCCGCAGTGAATGGTGTGTGGCCGGGTGTATCCGGTACGGGCCAGCAGGACCTCAGGCTCGATGATCTTGACGATCTTCGGCTTGCGCGGATTGGGCTTCGTATCGACGATGTGGATGCGCGATGAGCGGATGCCGGGAACCACGAGGTACCGGCGCTCCAGGTGGGCGTGGGGCGCATAGGGAGACAGGCAGGCGCTGCAGGCACTCCAGCCGAAGTGATGCAGTTCGTCGCCGGCATTGGGCATCTCGACCTGCCCGACCAGTCGGCCGTAGCTGGACGAGGCTGGGTCCACGTCCACCACCCCCAACGCGTCGGGACGGTTGCCGGCCGGCGGGTTGATCAGCGCGACAAAGGCCAGCGTCTCTGGCGGAGCCTGCATGGCCATCTTGGGTGAAGGATAGAACGTCGGGTCGGGTCGCACGCGAGTCATGCCTTCTCCTCCTCTGCTTAAAGGCTCGCCCGGCTGCCGCGGGAGCAGCCGAAGTCCGGGGAGACACCGTGGGTTGAAAAACGGCACGGTCCTTTGGGGCTCACTGCTCCCAAAGGACCGGACAATGGCGGGATGCATGGGCAGACCTCTGCCCAGGCCTATCTGCTGGGTCGGCGCCGGCTGTCACCGCCCCCCTCCCGGTAACGGTTGCCGCGTTCCCGAATCCGCTGAACGATATGGGCCTACGGGAAGCTTGTCAAGTGCCGGTGATCGGACACAGGAGGCTCTCCGGAGCCGGCGATCCGCGAGGGGCGTCCGGCCTCACCGGCGCTCCAGCCTCCTCCGGCCGGCATGCGCCGCCACGTCCTGGTAGAGCCGGACCATGTATTCCATCCGGAGGTGGCTGTAGGGGACGATGAGCAGTAACCCCAGAACGAGGCAAGCCGCGCCCGTTGCCAGGAGTCGCAGGACCTCCGTCGCGGCGCCGAGGAACGCGGAGAGCACGGCGGCGCAGCAGGCGAGGAAGGCGACGGACAGACACGGCCAGAGAAAGCCCCGCAGCAACGAAGCGAGGATCAGCGGGTGCTCGATTCTCTCCCACCGCTCCACCTGGCGCTTGGCGAGCTTGGCTGCCTCCCGATGGATCTCCACTCCCGTCTCAGGCTTCCGTGGTAGCGCCTGGGCTGCCTGGCTCCGATGCCGCTTGAGGGTCGATCCCGTGGGGAAGACCAGGAGCGGTCTGCCGGCCGTGTCGAGCCACCTCCCCTGGGGGCCGTAGCAGGCCTCGAAGAAGACCCGATCCCAGAAATCTCCGGCAAAGTATCCGATCAGCCCCAGGAACACCCCGATGCCGACCGCAAAGACATGAATGAGGCTCACGGGCACACCAGGGAGGAATCGAGCCACCGGTCGCGTCAGCGACTCCAACAACACGACGGAAGCGACGACGGTGGCCGCGAGCGCGGCAAACCCCTGCACGGCCCCCCACATCCCGAGCCGCGTCAGAAGCTCTTCTGTTCTCGTCATGGGGTTCAGGGCCCAATCCTCAATGAAATCGGCGAGGGCCGCCACCGCCACCACACCGCGGCCGGCTCAGTGGCATGAAGCAATCCAGCATCATTGCACGAGCTGCATTGCATCGATCCGCTTGATGTAGACGGTACCGGCATCCTCGGCGAGCTTTAGCATGTGGGCCGTGCCGCCGGGGGCGTCCCCCGCCTTCCTCCCATCCCACAGCGCGACCAGCGTGACGCGCTCGGCACCCCAGGTCAGCGCCATTTCCATGACCCAGTGGTTTCCCCGCAGCCATGGATCCATGCCACTGCCGTGCAGCCATCTCGGGAGCCCTTCCCGGTCGCTGAGGACGAGAACCTTCTGATTCTCCCGGTGATCCTTCTCCAGGTCCAGGAAGCGCGTTCGCCAGGCGTCGAGGTTCTCAAAAGAATAGCGGGCAAAGTCCTCGGGAGGCGTTGGGAGGCAGATGATGCTGGTCAGCCCGAGTTCGGCGCAGACTTCATGCGCCAGGATGTCCGCGCCGGGGGCCGCCGACGCCAGCAAGACCACCTCGTGCGCATTGTCGATCAGACCGGAGATCGCTTCGCGGATGAGCGCTCTGGCCCGGACCTCCTGCCCGCCCGGGAAGCGGGGTTCGGCCCGCCCGGGGGCATCAACCCGGTGGCCCGCGAAGATGACCACGTGCACGGGTTTGCCCCGTTCGCCCGGCTGGCGGTCGGCGAAGCGGCCGTCCATTTCGCTGATCACCTTTTGCGCGAGGTCTGCTTGAACGCCGAGGTCCCCGAAGAGCGCAAGCTGGCCCCGCGTGGCGTCCCAGGCGAATGGCATGTCCTGGGGAATGGCGTCCCGGTATGCGCCGATGACGCGTCTCTCGCGCTTGGCATCGGTCAGGAACAGCACATCGGCGTTGCTGATCTGCGCCCAGATGCGTTCGGGATCACTCTGGTCCATCCGGCGCAGCGCCGCCGCCACCGAGGTGGGAATGAGAGAGCGGAGTGAAGAGACCTGCTCTTCGAGATTTTTCCGGTAGCTATTCCCCTCTCCGTCGGTCTCGAACGCGTCGTACCACGCGTCGGATCCCGCCAGATCAAGCAGTATGGTGCCCATCTGCAGCGCATTCAGTCCGGGGTAGAAGTGGTTGAGATCTTCGAAAAAGGCGTCCCGATAGGCCTCGTAGGATCGGATGAGCGCGCGGTTCATGGCTGCCTTGCGGCGCTCCTCAACCGCTGGCAGATCACTGAACTCCAATCGCCACCGCGTCTTATGATTTCGCCCCTTGAGCGCCAACGCCTCGGCCTGTTGCTTCCGACTCGTCACATGGCTGCCAAGCACTCGCTCGATCGCCTGCTCCGAGACTTCCAGCAGCGCCGACGCCTTGTCCGTGTTCCGGCGAACTTCTATGCGGTACAGGCGCTCATAGATGTTCGCCAGCGCGAGGTTGGCTGCGATGTCCTTTGGATACGTCTCGCGTATCGCCTCCCAGCTCTCGCGTGTGCCGTCGTAGTCCTGGAGATCCCATTGGGCGTTTGCGACAAGCTTGAGGCCCTCCCACTCCCACTGGAATTGCTGACGACGCACCTCCTCGGACAGCAGCCGCAGCCAGCCCTTGGCGCTCGCCGACTGGGCGCGGCTGACTTCTTCTCGAAAGTCGAGGGGCACCACGACGACATTCGACGGGTCGGCCTCTGGCAGGCTCGGAAGCATCTGGAAGATGGGACTGTCCGTTGCGCGCTCGGTCTTCAGTGTCGCCGTGATCACCTCCGCAAGCTTGGTCTTCGCCGCACCGGGGTCGTCCACCTCGTAGGCCAAATAGCGATCCGTCAAGAGGTCAAAAGGCGTCCCGTCGTTCGTCTGTGCGCCCTTGATGAGCACCGTATGCTTCTTCCGCAGCGCGTGCCGGATGCCCAGTTCATAGAAGACGTTGGCGTTGTGGACTGTGATGTCGCAAACGACCAGATCCGCCTCGAGGATCAGCCTGAACATGTCCTCGCGGATGCTTCCCGAATCGACCAGCTCGCCGGTGGTGCCTCCGCCCAGGCCTCCCGCCTTCAGTGCCGGATCGATCAGCTCCCGGTGGACCCGTTCAAAGTCAATCTTCTTTCCTGACGAATCTGTCTTCGTCCCGAACGGACGAATGACGAAGGCGCGCGCCATGGGACAACCTCCTTTCGACCAGAATCCCCGGCCCACCGGATTCCGGCTTCAGCCGGAATGACGAAGCAGGAAGAAACGTACTCGGCGCAACGGGCCGGGCTGAACGCTTGCGCCGATTGTCAGTCGTCGGGTTCGTACATCGACTCGAACTTGGCGGCGCTCATGCAGTAGGCATCCGTACCGTCTTCGTTGTTGTAGACGAGGTAGTCACCCGCGGTGAAGTGAGACTGGCCCTCCTTGGTGACAACGCTCCCAGGCTCGGTCGCCACCTCCGCCCAAACCGGTGTCGTCTTGACGTAGAGGCCGGGGCTCACCCTGCGATAGGTCTTGGCGAAGACCTCGCCGTCCACCGAGTAGATATCCCCCTCGTTGTCGACCAGCCAGTCGCCTCGCTTGCACCGCTGCTCGGCTCCCCACTTTCGATAGGCGAACCCATCCGTGTCCAGGTCCAACTGAACAGCAACGACACAGCGGTCGGCATTCTTTCGGTACCGTCGGCGAGTTGCCATAGTGTCTCGCATATTACCAGGGGAGGCAGGCGTCCGCCAATGTCGCCTGGTCAATGCAATCCACAGAGTCGAGGGTGGCTGAGCAGAGCACTCGCCGCATCCGGATCTCCGATCATCCGGCCACGCTCGAGAGCTGATCCGTGATCGCCCGCAAGGCTTCGGCCTGGGTCTGGATATCGCCCGGCCCGGCGCCGATCGCGACGTGAGCCAGGAATTCCAGGTGCTCCAGGACGGAACGGAACTCGCGCGGGCTGGCGCCCCGCGCCTTGGCCCGCCGGTATCCGTCCACAATAGCTTGCTTCTCCCGATCGAGTGTCTTCCTGGCCAGCGCCCGGACCAGATCGCATTCCGGCCTGACCACGCTGTTCCAGAAGTCAGGGTCGGCCTTTTCCCTCTCCGCGGCGTGGACCTCGGCCCTTCGGCACCAGTCCTCGATCTGGGCAAGGGCGTCCGGCTTCGGGTTCCCGTACCAGTCGAGAAGGACCTCGGCCGCCAGCCAGTTGAGCAGTGGATAGGTGTCCAACTTGCCACGACCTTCATCATAGGCCAGCGCATGGGCCTCCTTGTAAGAACTGGCCATGACTCCCAGCGCCTGCTTCCGCTCGTCGCCTCCGGCGATCCACGCGCGCCGCTTGTGTGCGCTACCCAACAGACTCCACCGCTCGGCCGTGGATCCGAACTGCTGCAGGGCTTCCACCTCGCGAACAGCCTCCCGGATCAGGTCGGAAGGCTCCCTCTTGAGCTTGTCGATACCTCTCACCTCGCCAGAGGCCTCCTGGTTACTGCGAAACAATTCCACGGCCCAGCGACTCTTGTAGTTGGCCCGCTGCTCCACAGCCCGGACCGAGCATTCCGCCTTGCTGGCCTGGAGGGCGTGGTCAAAATGCTCGATGGCCTTTTCGAAGTCGCCCAGCTCCCCGTACGCGAGACCCAGGGCGGCGGCCACGTCGCCGCGCTTCAGCCAGCCTTGGTTGGTCAGCTTCAGGATCTGATCAATCCGGAACTTCAGGTCCTTCAGCCCGTCGTCCCCCGCAGTCTTGGCCTCGCCGGCAAGGTTTTCCAGCTCTGCCACCACCTCGATAGGTGAGACATACCGCCGTTCCTCCCGGGCGCCGGCGGTCCATCCCTTCTGTGCCACCAGCCGGTAGTCGGGATCGCCGTAACATTGGTAGGCGCCCCAGGTATTGACGCCGGGATGGCGTAGGTAGGCTTCGCTGCGGGCCAGACGCACGGCCTCACCAAAGGGCACGCCCTTGAGCATGTCATCATAGAACGTGTGGGCGAAGGTCTTGGCCGCTCCGTCATCCACCGCCCAGCCGGCGGCGACCACGGCCTTCACCCCCATGCGGATGAATTCCGCGGCCACGTTTGCCGCCAACTTGTGCCGATCGTCGGGCAAGGTGTCTTTCTCTTTCGAGTCGGTCCGCCCCAGGTGGCAACAGTTGATGAAGACCAGCTCCGGCACCTGGCGCATCTGCTTCACATCGGCCGGGGTGAGGAAGATGTTGTCGCCGATCACCATGCCGCTGATTTTCTTCCCCGCCTTGTCCGGGCGCGGCTGACCGCAGAGGTCACAGGCCAGTTTCTTGGCATCGTCCAGGACCTCTTCGTGCACCCCGTGGCCCGCCAGATGCACGATGCGGTAGGCCTTGGCGTGCAGGCTGGTAACGATGGCACGGGCTTCGGCGCGGATCTGCCACTCCACCGCATAGCCGCGCGCGGCCAGGAGCTCAGCCACGCTCCTGGCTTCCGCCTCGGCGCCGGGCAGCGCCACGAACTTCGACATCGGGTCCCCCACGACGAAGGCTGTCTCCTGCGTGGTCATCCGCACCAGCTCGCGGAACTCTATGCTCTCGAGTTGACGGATCACGCCGGCCTGCACCGCCATGGGCTGGCTGGTATCGCCCCAGCGGTCCTCCAGCAGCTCCCACGGATAGCGGGCAGATTCCTCGTCGAGGATGAGCACCAGGTTATAGCGCCTGGGCGCCTGCTCCTTGAGCCGGTTGGGCACCAGCAACTCGAACAGGGTCCGCGTCGTCTCAGGACTGTACGCGGTGGAGGTGATGGCCTGCTGGATGAACGTATCCAGCAGCGCCCGCTGGGCGGGCAGGAGACTCACCTCGGCCCGGGCCTGTTCCGTGAGAGCACTGAAGCGCAGCGAGCCGTCCTTCTGACCCAGGATCTGCAGGCGATGCCACCAATGCTGGTCGTCCTGCCATAGCACCCGGATGGAGCCTCCCTGGCCCTGCCGGACGTTGACCTCGCAGGCGAAGTGGCCTCGCAGTTCCGGGTCATCCTCAACCCTCTGCAGGGACCGCCCCGCCTGGATAGCCAGATCCCGCCACAGCTCCACGAACTCCAGCTCATCGATCATGGCCAGCTTGTGCAGACCTGTCTCCTGGAGCAAGGTGTTGGCCTTGAGGACGCCGCGCAAGATGGCGTTCACCGACTCCTCCACCGAAAAGCCACCGGCGCCGGTGCCGATGAGGAGAGAGCTGATCTTCGCCGAGCGTGGCACGCCGGCCGCGGTCTGGAACCGCGCATCCGCCGCCTCCGCCACCGCCAGCGCGTAGGCCAGGGCCGCGCGGGCGAAGGTCGAGGTCAAGCTGCCCGGGCTCAGCCTCCCGACGCGGCCCAGCCCGATCACGATGGCTCCTCCAGGCTTGCCGGATTGGTCGGGGTTGAGGACGACATCAGCGGTGTTCAACCTGCCGGGATACAGACCGAGTTGCTGGCGCCTGCTCAGGCTGCGCTGGAGCACCCGGTCCAGGTAGGCCTCTGCACCTACGATGATGTCGCCCTGGTAATGTCCAACCGCCACGGCATGGCGGGCGTAGCCGAGATTGCCGTGCGTGATGGAGACCCTGACCTCATGGACCGGCGCCTCTCGCTTGGCGCACCAGCGGGATCCCAGGGCGGCGGCCGCCAGGGTGTCCTCGTCCGGCAGCATGGGCACCACTTCTCGCGGCAGTGGGAAGATCTCCACCGCTCCCCGGGCGGTCACCGGCGGCACGGCAGGCAGGCGCGCCGTTTGCCCGGTCTGAAGCAACTCCAGCAGGGCGGGGAAGGCTGGCTCATGGTCCGTCAAGTCGCCGTGCGCCACCCCCTCCATGTACCAGGTCCTGACCCCGGGCGGGATGCCCGAGTCCCAGAGAACCCGGCCATCCCCGCGGGCGGTGGCCAGGAACTCGATCTCCCCCTTCTCCCCAATCCGCAGGCCGCAGGGCGTGGCGGGAGCACAGCCCGCCACATACAGCATCCGGGCTGTGTCGATCAGGCTACTCTTGAGCACCTGCCTCGATGCCGCCGCCTCCTGTAATCCGTTTTGGTCCGGCACCACCCAATCCCCACCCTGGCTTTGGCCTTTCAATCCGCTCCAGTAGGCCGCGCTGAAGAAATCCGGCGTCCCATTCTCTGGGAGCATTTCCAGCACGCCGGGATAGCGGGAGATGATCTCCAGCAGTTGCTTCCCGCTGTGGGTGATGTCAAGCAGCGCGAGGTAGCGGAGCATCTCCTCCTGGCCCACCAATAGCTTGACGATGATGTAAGATCCCTGATTGGGTGTACCCAGCATGATCAGGCGGCCGCCTGCGTGCTGGCAGATTCGTCTCCAGACTTCCGGGTGCTCGGCGACCAGGGCGCGGGCCAGCAGGCCACCCATGGAGTGAGCCATGAGGCGCACCGGCTGGTTGGTCCGTTCCGCCGAGTCCAGCGTCCTCTCCAGCGCCTTGGCCAGTCGCGCCGCCTCTTTCCGCACGGATAGGCGCCAGTCGAACGGGAAGGTGACCACCTCGTGGGTCTCGCTCAGGTACTCGACCAAGTCCCCGTAGGCCATACCGATGAGGGCCTGGGCTTCCACGTTGGACGCGTCCACCCCGAGGCGCCCGAGCCCGCCAAAGGCCAGATCCAAGGGATCAAGCCAGATGCGGTCGCCCTCAACGGCCAGGTGGGTGCCCATGATGCCCGGGATGAGGAAGACCACAGGTCGTGGGCCGGCAGGGCCGCGGACGGCGCGGGCCGGAACCTCGTGGCGGGCCTTCTCGATGGGGGAGAATCCCGCCTGGCTGCCCTCTGGCCTGGTGAGCCCCTCCACCAGCATCTGCACGGTCCTCTCGTTGGTGAAGTAGTGGAAGTGGTTGACCCTGGGCCCCTGGTCCAGAAAGAAGCGCGCGCCCATCTCCCGTCCGGCGCCGCCGTACATGGAGCCGGTGTTCACCACCAAATCGTGGTCGCCGCCATAGAAGAGGTCGGGGATAAAGAGCTTGAGCTTCCCCCATACGCCCGTCTCCTCGATGTCGCCGGAGATCACGGACAGGTCCGACCGCACCCTCACCCCCGGGAGGTTGAGCACCCGGATCAGGGGCGAGTCCGGCATCATCGCGGCGAGGCCGGGAAGGTCTTTGGGATTGGTGCCCTCCTTGACCACCGCCACCAGAAAATCGGTCAAAGCGTCATAGAGTGGGTTGCCCTTGAGGCCGGGAATTTCCCCCACCAAGCTCACCACCACGGACAGCCACCGGCCGAGCCGACCCGAGGCCAGGGTCGTCCCCCGCGCCGGGCAGGCCACCCGCACGAAGCGTTCCACCGTGATCTGCTTGTCCCTGAGCGCGGTGTTCAGGACCTCGATGACGCCGCGATCCTCCTCACGTTCGGCGAAGAGCGCTTTCTCTCTGCCCTCGAAGGGCTCTCCTCCGTTCCCCCGCTGGCCCCTGCACAATAGCTCGCCCACCAGTCCGCCGCGGGAGTGGGAGACCAGGTGAAGCCTCGCACCTTTCGGAAGCGCGTTGACCAGGTCCAGCGCGTTCTGGATCGGGCTCTGGGTGAGGGTTCGGTGCTCGAAGGCGAAGCCCGCATCGGCATACTGCCGGGCCAAGACCTCCATGGCCTGCTTGTGGCCCCACAGCCCGCCGAAGCTGCCCGAGGTGCTGGAGGCCGTGCCATGGATGAAGACGAGCAGCGCGCGATCCGTGGGCATTTGGGCTGGCAGCTCCTTGAGGGCATAGCCATCCCTTAGATTGCACGCGTAAAGTCCCGGGCTCCTGTCCAGCCTGGCCTCTACATGCTCGGCGATCGAGCTGGCCGCAATGCCCGTTAGGTCCACATCGAAGACCTCCAGGCCCTTCAGCAGCCAGGTTCCCATCCCGCGCTCCGGGCTGCCCACCTGAAGGTCGGGGTGGAGCTCCCATTCCTCAGGCGTCACCCCTCGCTTGGCCTGGGGACCGAACTCCCTCCGGAGGTCGTCCCCTCGAATCCACAGCTTGAATCCGCCCTCAAGCTCCAGGGCCACCACCTGCTCGTCGGTCAGCGTGACCTCTGTCGGCTTTGCTTCGGCCCCCCGCGCCGGAGCCACCCGCATGGCGCTCCGGCGCGTGACCGTGAGCGCGCCGCCCGCCCGCCGCTGGGTTTGGCCGCCTCCGTCCTCCACACGCCCCCCCGGAATTTTCAATGTCGGCATGGCTGGCTCCCCTTCCCCATGGGTACTCGAAACGCCGTTTCCCGTGCCAAGGGGGATAACCTTACCATCCAAGACTGGCGAGATAGGCCGCCAGGAACTCGTCCCAGGCGCTGGCCTTGGTGAAGTCCAGGGTCTTGTAGAGGGGCGAAAGCCTCCGCTTCGGGAAATAGATGGAGACGCCCCGGGAGCTGTCCACGGCGGATCCCTTGTAGCCGGCGGAGACGACGGCCTCTTGGACGACTTGCTTCACACCGGCGCAGGCGGCGCGGACCATCTCGTCCGGCATGGACTTCTCCAGACGGGCACACAGGTCCAGCAAGTCACAGTAATCGTCGTAGGGCCGGCTGTACTCCTGCACCTGGGCGCGCACGGTCAGGAGGGCGGTGCGTAGCGCCGCGTTGGCGAGGGCGTTCTTCAGGGCCTTGCTCAGTCGATCCACCGCGCCGGCCAGGGGCGTGAGGCTCGCAAGCCGCAGGGCGGACTGTGTGACATTGTCGCCGGCCCGGTACGAGGCGAGGTACTCGGTCACGATGACCTTGGACAGCGCCTCCGGCGTCATCTCCGGCTTGGCGGCCAGGACCTTGAGGATGCGATCGTAGGGCCAGCCGTCGCCTGGCTCGGTCTCCTCGGAGCCGACGGTGTACTCGGCTGCATCTCGAATCTGGTAGGCGATCTCCACCATGCTCATGAGGCACGCGTCCATTCCCAGGATGTCGATCTTGCGCCTGAGCCCCTTCTTGACCTTGGCCAGCACCCGCTTGAGCTCGATATTGTCGAGGAAATCCTGGGCCTGATCGTCAAAGGCGATGGCTCGCGCCTGGACCGCCGCTCTCACCGTGGTGTGGAACAGGGCACGGCGCGTGCGGGCGAGGCCGGCCCGCATCGGGGTGAAGGACAGCGTCCTGGCACCAGCCGCGACGGCACCGCGCGTGCTGATGGGTTGACTCTTGCGGGAGACGGGAGGCGTGGCGCCGCTGAAGACGTCCCCCTGATACAGATTGGCGTCATCCCAGCCTGCGCCGTGGTTCCATAACACCAGGAGAAAGTGCTCGGCCGGATAGTTCTTCACGCCCCAGGTCACGAAGTCCTCCAGCACCTTGGGGTCGCCCATGTTGGTCTCGCCCAGCTTCTGCACGGCGTCCTTGGCGAGGGCCGTCCCCTTCCGCAGGCAGTACCGGGTGGTCTCTGCCTTTGACCCGGCCCGATCGAACTGGGCGATGACGTGGAGCGCGTCGGTGCACCCTACCCGCTTCATCTCTTTCAGGTCCACCACGCCGGCCCCGTCCAGGTCGTTGTCCCCCGCGAGGTACACCATCATGGTCCACTGCTTCTTCGTTGCGGCCTGCGTCGCCATGCTGTCCTCCCCTCTCGCCCAACAGCCTCCATGGGTTGAAGCCAGCCGAGATGAGTCCTGACTCCCCTCTGGGGTCTTCCAGCCACCACCTCCTTCCACGCTCACGCCACGCGGCTTTGCCCTTCCGGCGCCAGGGCGCGACTGGACTCAGGGTGTGTGACAGGATCGGTGAATCGCCGCAAGCAGTGGGAGGAGGGCTGCGCCGTGAGAGCCCTGTGCGAAGATGCCCGCGAGGCTTCCAGCACGCTCAAGCAGGCCGGATCGTCGCCCGCACGTGAGACGCTACCCGAGGAAGACATGAGGACACCTCCGAGCAATTCGGGTGGGCCGCGGAGGTCATGGAAGTCCCGAGAGCATGATCATCCCCTTCGGCTGAGGAGCCTCACGCCCCCGACGCCCCAGCCCCGATCGGAAACTCGGCCGTCACGGACGCGCCGCTGCCGGGCGCCGACTCCACGGTCACATGTCCCCCCAGCAGCTCGACCCGCTCCTGCATGCCCACCAGGCCGCTGGATGCGCGTGCGGCCAGCGCGGCTTGCGAATCAAAGCCGATTCCCTGATCTGCGATCTGCACGCTGAGCGACTCCGTCCCGGCCCAGACGCATACCGTGACCTCGCTCACCTTGGCGTGACGGGCGACATTGGTCAGCGCCTCTTGCACGGTCCGATACGCGGCGATCTCCACGTCGGGCGGGAAACGGCGGCCGGCCACCCCGGTCTCTTTGAGGAGCACCCGCACACCGGTCCGCGCCTCGTACCGCTGGAAATGCCAGGCCAGTGTGGGCAAGAGGCCCAGATCGTCCAGCATCCCCGGACGCAACCTCAGGGACAGCTCCCGCACCTGGTTCAGCAGGTCGGCGACCAGGGCTTCCGCATCGGCCTGGTTCTCCCTCCACTTGTCGAGGGAGCCACGGCCGCTCATCTCCAGCAGCAGTTTGAGCCCGGTGAGGGACTGCCCGATCTCGTCGTGGAGCTCGCGGGCGATGTGCCGCCGCTCGGCTTCCTGCACCTCCACGAGCCTGCGCGAGAGTCTCCCGAGCCGCGCGCTCCCCTCCTGGACCTGCTCGAACAGGAGCGCGTTCTGGATGGCGATGGCGGCGTGCTGGGCAAACAGCCTCAGCAGGTCCCCGTCCTTCCGGGTAAAGGTCCGGCCGGTCCCCTCGTCATCGGCGACCAGCACCCCCAGCAGCCGATCGTGGTACAGGAGGGGCTCGGCGACGGCCGAGCTGATCGTGCCCCGCTCCACGACAAAGGGGAGCGCCTGGGGCCAATGAGAATACTCGTTGACCAGCTGACCCTCCTGCCGCTCCGCGACGATGCCGACCAGCCCCTCGCCCAGCCGGAGCTGGCGCTGGCCCATCCATTCCTTCCGCCCCGGCCACACCTGGGCGAACAGGACCTGCCCTGATTCGTCCCAGAGCCAGACCGTAGCCACGCAGCCGCCGATGAGCTGCTCGGCATGCTGGGTGATGAGCCGGAGGACCTTCGAGAGGTCCAGCTCACGCGCGATCTCGGCCGTCACGACACGGACCGCCTCGAGCTGGAGCGTCCGTGCCACCAGCGTCTCCTCCGACCGTTGACGCTCGGCAATCTCGGTCCGCAAGTGCTCGTTGGTCTTCGCCAGCTCAGCCGTTCGCTCCCGGACCCGCGCATCCAGGTCGTCCCGGATCCTCTGCAGCGCCTGCTCGCTCTGCTTCAGATCCCGGAAAAGCAGGTCATACGGCTTTCGCAGGCCCGTGTCGATGATCGCGACATAGAGCAGATAGCACGAGACGATCTTGAGATAGTGGCCAAGGAGATTGGCGAGATCGTACACACCGAGGTAGAGGGTGAAGCTCAACTCGGAGAGGATGCTGACCCCGATCGAGCCGACGATCAGACGGAGGACCCGCGCATCGAAGGCATGCCGGTTTCTGAGGAGCAGGAGGATGGCGGCGCCAAGGCCAAGGGAGATGATGTACTCGCTCGCCCGCTTGAACGGGGTCAAGCCGACGCCTTCGATATAGCACGTCGGGAAGATACCCCAGGTGAATATCGAGAGGAGGATCAGGCCGGTGGCCAGCGTATAGGCGGCCAGGAGGACATGGGGCCGAAGCTGCTTCGCAAGAAAGCTGGGGGCCAGGAGGAACGAGATGCTCCCCATGTACCGGGCGGCGATCCAGAGTTGCGTGGGGAGATCCGCGCCATGGCCTGAGAAAACCCCCATGCCTTTGTAGGCGAGCGTATGCAGGAGGTCGAGAAAGGCCACGAACAGCGAGGCGATCCCGAGAAAGAGCAGATAACCGTTGGGGAGAAAACCGCGAGCGTTCCAGGCGACGAAGAAGATCCCGGCCGCCACCGCGATGCTGAAACCTTCGGCGAGGCTGTGGAACAGCAGATAGCTGCGGACACTCGTCCAGTACAGCCCGACGAAGAGGGCCCCCCACCCGCCGAGCTGAAACGTCGACCTGAGCTGTCCGGTCATGACCGGCCTATCCTGGAAGCTGGCAACCCCACGCCGCGAGAGTGTCCCGGCGTTCCCCTCTCCCCTGTCCGGATCGCCCCTGCGATACCACGCACTGGCCAGGAGAACCGCGATGAGATGGTCCGTTCGGGGGAGCCCTTGAACCGACGGACCCTGGTGACGGGAGGCAAATGCCGACCGGAGTCTACATGCCACCGACCGCCGAGTTCAAGAAGATTCCGTGGAGGTGCCGGGTTTGTTTCCTGGGCAGAATCCTCTCGCCCTAGGCTTGGCGCGTGCGGTTCCTGGAACGCATCCCGCTTGCACCCGATTCGGGGAACGGTCCACGGCCGGAGTTTTCAGGGTCAGCCAATCGCCGAGGTGTGTCATGAGGCGAGCGACTGGCCCACGCCCCCTGTGATCCAGAATGTCCCGATCCATGCCCGAAATGGTGCGCCACAGACACGAATTGGAGGATCAAAGGGACCGGGGGCCAACCCGGGTTCTTCTACTCCAACGGGAGTCCCCCGACCGGAAGGGCACATTCGGCAATGCAGCGGCAGCAGGACATCAGGGTGACCTGGCGGGCAGTGTGGGAAAGTGGGACGGCGTCTTGTGACCCGGTCAGATCGGCTATTTCGACCCGGGCCATTCGTCGCCTGGAAGCGCGAAACCCAGGGTCGAATCTCCCCCAAGATCCAACCCATCCAGCAAGTAGCC
>DATIFO010000116.1:0-21457 GCA_035455275.1 Methylomirabilis sp. (SeqCode)
AGGCGGTGGTGGTCCTCCGGGACATCGAGGGACTGACCAACCCGGAGGCGGCGGAGGTCATGGGGATTACGGTGCCGGCGTTCAAGTCTCGGCTGCACCGCGCGCGCCTCGCCCTGCGGGAGCGGATGGCAGCCCACTTTGAGCGCACGGGGGTGCGGGCATGAGCAGCTGCAGGGAGTTTCTCTGATCCGGTGGCTAGCCGACGGCATCCAGCTCGAGCAGTGCCCGGCATCTATCCGCGAGTGGTTCGGGAAAAAAGGCAAGGAACGTAGGCGACATCGGGGTTGATCGGCAATCGGCTAGACGGTTGTAAACCTTCCAACCGGAGGAAAGGCGCGCATTCCATGCCAACGATCACGACTAAGGACGGCACGCAGATCTCCTGCAAGGACTGGGGCAAGGGACAGCCGGTGGACTTCAGCCATGGCGGGCCGCTAACGGCGGACGCCTGGGAATCGCAGATGTTCTTTCTCGCCTAGCACTCGTCTCACTGAACCACCCCGGGATGAAGGAGGGCAAGCCGGTGCGGGTCATCTTTTCGGATGTTGCTGTCAAGCTGGTGGGGGGAGCAGACACCTGGGTGAAGGCCCAATAAGCACACGGGCGGGCCGAACCCGTTCTTCATCACAATTCTTTTCTGCCCGTGTGGTATTTGCGCGTCCAGCGCAAGAACGAGGAAGGAGCCGTCAATGCGAAAGGTACTGCTGCTGGCGCTGGTCGCTGGGCTAGGGGTCCTAGGGCGGACGAGTGAGGTCTTCGCGCTTGACCCAGGATCGCCCTGGTCCGAGATTCGCAGCGCACCGGATGTCATCCCCCAGGCGCCGATGATCTTTTTCGGAACGCGTGGGATCTCCGTCTTGGACGTCTGCGTCAGTGGCGACAAACTCCAGGCACTCTCAGGCGAGGATGGTTCTGCGAAGGTCGCCGTGGGATCAACCCGGAGGAACTACGATATCAGGGTGGATCGTGTGACCGGCGGCGGGGAACATTCTCGTTTTCAGTACCTGTTCACCAAGCACTTCGAGATCCCGGCTTGTGGGTAGCTGGCAGGGGCCGGGGGTGTGAGCAGTCGGGGCTGGGTGCTCACCAGCACCGGCTATGCTCAGAACCAACCGAGCCACCGGCCAACTGCGCAAGTCGAGATCCCTGGACCCCCGTGGTGCTGGCGGAAGGGGCGAAGGGGCCCGTCCGGGCCGAGGTCGCCGCCCTCCGCGTCTACCCGGCCCGGGAGGGCCTGCCGCGCGAATCCCCGGTCTGGCTGTTCCTCCGGCCCACGGCGGACGGGCAGCTCAAGTACGCCTTCGCCAATGCCCCGGCCGACATGCCCCTGGCGGAACCCTGCCGCGCCGCCACCCTGCGCTGGCCCATCGAGCAGTGCTTCCAGGACGGGAAGAGCCAGGTCGGCATGGACCACTACGAGCACCGCTCGTGGCCGGCCTGGCACCGGCACATGCTTTACGTGTGCCTCGCGCTCCACTTCCGGCTCGGCTTGCGGCTCCGGTTTAAGAAAGACGCCGACCCCGACGCTGCCGCAAGCGCGACGCCTCGTGGCCGCAGTGATGCCGGGCAAAGCCTTGACGCCGACGCATGCGCTGGAACTCGTCCGCTACTACACGAGGCGAAATCACATCGCGGAGCTCTCGCACCGGAAGAAACGGCTGGCGCTGGTTCGTGAGCGGCGACGAATACATTCGCTGTAGTACTGATCGTGCCCGATTATCGAGGGCTGCTGACCTGGCAAGTATTCGTGCACAACGGCGAAGATGTGATCGTAACCAAGACTCGGGTTCGAGGGCGGCTGGGAAGTGAACGCTAAGACTCCGTTCTGCTCGATTGGTGGCCTACCTGGGGCGCCCTAGTCAATGCCCGTCACCTTCCAAGACTTGCCGATGGCGGATTGGATGGTCCGCTCCAATGTGGGTCCGCTCCCCCGGCACCCTGGTGGAGACACGGTTTGTTAAGCCCCCTATAGCCCGTCTGGGGATTGGCCCAATCTCAACGCGTGCAAACGATTGGCGGCTGGAGTATTGCGATCCTGGACCCCCACTGGATCACCTCATCTGCCTGGACGAGGAGGGATGGGGGGGGTCGCGAGGCTCGGTGCCTTCACGGCCTTCATGAGGATTTCTTGGAGGGCCTGGACTGGGCGTCCCTGGTGACTGACGGCCCTGAAGGACACCTGCTCATCGTCCAGGCGTGCCACCTTGACCGTCAGGGCACCGATATTGATCCCGATGTAGGACATCCGGCGTTCCCCACCGGAAAGGGTCCATGCCGGGTTGACTTACCTCTAATCTAGGTCTGCGGAGGCGGAGGCGCCACTGGGCGGAAGAAAGAACTGCGCGGAGGCGCGAAAGGCTTGGATCGAGACGACGGACCTGGACGCCTAGATCATCTGGAACATCTGGCAGGTCGTCAGCATGGATCTGGCCGACCTCGTGCGGGTCGGCCCGGACCACGCCAGCTACCGGGACGCGGGTACCGCGTTGACTCACCGGGGGAGGGGGACGCAGGCCGCGCGGAGCTTCGTGGCGCTCGTCCAGTCCCCCGAGGGGGCCAAGGTCCTCGCGGACTGCCGGCCGGGTCACGTGGCGGCTCGACTCAGCTCCCTCACCTTCGACACGAAGGCGCGAAGGTTCTCGCTCGAGACACCTGGCGGCATGCCGCCTCCGCACGAGAACAGGACGCCCGCTTTCTTGGCCAAACCCTGGAACTGCCGCTCGACGGCCTTCTCCACGTCTTCGGGCTGGCCGGCGGCAAGGACGTCCCGCGGCGGGATATTGCCCATCAGCGCGACCCGCGACCCGGTCCAGGCCTGGAGATCCGCCAGCGAGGCGTCCACGCCCATGTTGAAGAGGTTGATCCCGGTGGCGTGAAGATACGGCGCCGAGGCGCGACACGGCGAATCGTTGTGGAAGAAGCGGACCGCGACGCCCAGGCAGCCGAACAGCTCCGTCAGGTAGGGCTGTGCGAATTCGCGATAGTCGTCCGTGCCAAGGAAGCCGACGATGTCGTCCAGCAGGAGCACGCCGTCGATGCTCGGAAAGCATTCCCGCTGGTAGGCGAGCCAGTCGCGGACGAAGCCGGTGATGAGTCGCAGGAGCTGGTGAATCCTGTCCGGCGTGACCTTCAGCTCGGTCAGAAACTCGGTCGTCCCCATCAGGAACGTGGCGATGTTGAGCGGGCCGCGGGAGATCGCGAAGCGGATCCGGTGCCCGGCGGCCTCGATCCGCGGCTGGCAGTGGCGGAGACGCTGGATGACGAAGGGGAGCAGGCCGTCCCGCCGGGGGTTGGGCTTCTCGAGCCGGTCGATCTCCTCCACGTCCTGGATCAGCCGCTGGGCAAAGGGGAACTCGTTTTCGTAGAACAAGCACTTGGCGCCGAAGGCCGATGGCTCGGTGCACATCCCGAACTCGGACCAGAAGCCGGGCAGAAACAGGCACTCGCGGAATTCTCGGATGGCCCTGAGATTCGCCTCCAGCCAGCGCTCCTCGCTGGTGTAGTAGTCGAGGAGCGACATCCCGGCCCAGTTCGGGAGCCACGGACTATCGATGATGAAGGCCGTCGGAAGCGGGGAAATCTCCTCGCCCCGGATGACGGCCAGGAGCCGCTCCCACTGCTCGTCGGTCATGACCCGTTTCTCCTGCGGGCGGCGTCCCTCGCGGTGGCTTCCCGCCAGCTCGGCTGAAGCTCCATCCCGGTGAAGACATGCGTGACGGCGTTCCGACATTCCTGGTGGCCTGAAGCATCTCGGAGCCAGGCTCCAGGCGGTCGGGTGTCACTCCCGGCGCCGCCACACGCTCCAGGCACTCTTGACCATGCCCGCGGTGGCGTGGAACTGGAAGGCAAACCAGCTCTGGTAGGGCAACGCATAGGCCGGCACCGGCTCCATGGCGAGGGCCCGGCGGTCGCCGCAGGCCACCACGCAGAGACCGCAGCCGATGCACCGGACCGCCAGATGCCGGCGAGTCCGCCGGTGCACGTCCATTTCCAGCGCCCCCATCGGGCAGGTCCTGGCGCACCGGCCGCAGTAGGTGCACGCGGCGCCGTCAAATCGCGGCAGGAAATGCGCTGGCGCCATGACCCCGGGGGCGTTGAACTCGGTGACCATCCGCATGGCGTGACAGCAGCAGCCGCAGCAGGAGCACGACGCCTGCCCACGGGCCGCCTCGGCGTTCATGATCCAGGTGACCAGGCCGTACGACTCGGCCTCCCGCTTGATCTCCAGCACGTCCTTCCGGGACACGGGGCGCAGCCAGCCTTGGCGGATGCCCTGCTCGGCGAACTCGCCCATCACCGTGCAGTTACCCACCGGCTTGCTGCAGCCGTGGCCCGCGACCTGCATCGTCATCCGGCACTGGCACTGGCCGACGCCGAAGACATGGTAGCGGTCCAGGACGACTTCCAGCCGGTCCGAGGGCAAGGCCATGGGGTGCGCCTCGATGGTGCTGCCGACCGAGATCACCCGGACGAACGGCGACGGGCGCGTTTGCCCCTGCTGATAGTCGGCAATGTACCCGGTCTCGTACAGGGCTTCGAACAGCTCCGCGAAGCGCCGATGCCAGGGGGAGAGGGTGTCCGGTGATTCGCCGATGAGCACCATCTCGAAGATGCCGGGCATGATCGGCATCAGGCGGTACTGTTGCCTCCCCGGCGGGCCGCTGGCGGCAATCGCGCGCTTACCCACGGCCAGCCGGTGGAGCACGGGCTCGATCTGGTCGACGGGCCGGTGCTCGGCCCTGGCGAGGTCTGCGGCGCTCCTGCCCGCGAACTGCCCCAGGTGCCGCACGACCCCCGCCTCTTCTTCGGTGAACAGATGCTGCACGAAGGCGACCAGCTCGTCACACACGGGCGGCCCCGTCAGCAGCGGGCTCGCCAGCTTGTGAGCCACCTCGAGGTGGGCCCGGGACACCCCGGGGAACTCGGCGAGGGTCTTCCTCCGGACACTCTTCGGACGCGGTGTGGTGGGTCCGATGACGCCTTGCCGCACGTCGATCACGCGCCGCGCGGGACCTTCCTCCATCCTGCCGCTCCTTGCCATGGCACGGGTTGCCGTGGAAGCCTATCGAACTGCCCGGCGGGTGTCAATGGCCGAGCCAGCGTCGTTCGGTATTCCAGCGTTCACGAGGAGTGCTGACGACACGACGGCTCGGTGCGTCTGCTCTGCTCGCATCTGGGGCCAGGTTCCACGTCACGCCCAGATGGTGTAGAGTAGCCTGCAGCCTTGGCGCGCGGCCGCGGCGCGCCAGCCGGCCGCATCGGCGAGGCCGGGCTGGTCGGGGCGGGGCACCGGCAGCTTTCGACGGCACGAGCACATCCGGTCGCGCGCGGGTTCTTTCTCGGGTGGGCGTGCAATGCTGACTCTCCACCACAGCAATCGCCTGGAGCGGCTCGCGGACGCGTTGGCCGAGGTCCTGGAGACCCCGCTCGCCTCACCGCTCCTCCCCGAGCTGGTCGCCGTCCAGAGCGTGGGCACGGCCCGCTGGCTCGCCCTCCGGCTGGCCCGCCGCTTCGGCGTGACTGCCAACCTCCAGTTCCCCTTTCCGGCCGCGCTCCTCTGGAGGCTCTTCCGGTCCGTCCTTCCGGACGTGCCCGAGCGGTCCCCGTTTGCGGCCGAGGTCCTCACCTGGCGAGCCTTCGGTCAGTTGGCCGAGGTGATCGCGGAGCCGGGCTTCGAAGCCCTGGCCGACTACCTCCGGGACGGCGACGACCTGCGGCGGTACGACCTGGCCCAGCAGATCGCCCTCCTGTTCGACGAGTACCTGGTGTATCGTCCGGACTGGATTCTCGCCTGGGAGCAGGGAAAGGCCGACCACTGGCAGGCCCGCCTCTGGCGGCGGCTGACGGGCGGCCGGGCGGTCCGCCACCGGGTCCGGCTGGCGCAGGAGTTCGTCGAGACCCTGCGGGGCGGGTCGCCGGGCATGGCCGCGCTGCCGTCCCGGATCAGCCTGTTCGGCCTCACCTCCCTCCCGCCGGCGCACCTGGGTCTTTTCACCGCGATCGCCCGGGTGCTGGACGTGCACCTCTTCCTCCTCAATCCCTGCCAGGAGTACTGGGGGGCGATCCGGGACGAGCGCGAGATCGCACGGAGCACCGGCGTCCGCGATCCGGCGGCGCTCCGGTTCGAGACCGGCAACAGCCTGCTGGCCTCGCTCGGGAAGCAGGGCCGGGACCTGTTCGATCAGCTCCAGGACCTGGAGGCGGCAGAGGAGACGCTGTTCGACGAGCCCGGCGAGGGCCTCCTGTTGCACGCGGTGCAGTCCGACATCCTCCAGCTACTCAACCGGGGGGAAGGACCACACGAGCGGACGGCGATCGGCGCCGACGATCGGTCGATCCAGGTGCACGCCTGCCACAGCCCCACGCGCGAGATCGAGGTCCTCCACGACCAGCTCCTGTCGCTCTTCGAGTCGGAGGCGGACCTCACGCCCGCCGAGGTGGTGGTGATGACCCCGGACATCGACCGCTACGCGCCGATCATCGAGGCGGTCTTCGGGAGCGCGGAGCCGGCGCGGCGGATCCCGTACCACGTGGCCGGGCGAAGCGCGCGGAGCGCCTCGCCGCTGGTTCGGGCGTTCTTCGCGCTCCTCGGACTGCCCGAGAGCCGGTTCGACGCGAACGGCGTCCTGGCCCTCCTCGAGGCCGACGCGGTCCGGCGCCGCTTCGGCCTCGCCCCGGGCGACCTCGATCTCATCCGCGACTGGCTCAGGCAGACGGGGGTCCGCTGGGGGGTGGACGCGGAGGATCGGGCGGCGCGGGAGCTGCCGCGGGTGCCGGACCACACGTGGCGCGCGGGCCTGGACCGGCTGCTCCTGGGCTATGCGCTCCCGGGCGGCGGCTCGCGCCTCTTCGCCGGCGTCCTGCCATACGATGCGGTCGAGGGGGAGGGGGCGGCCGTGCTCGGACGGCTGGTCGCCTTCGCCGAGGCCCTCTTCGGGGCGGCCGCGGATCTCCGATCCCCGCGGTCGGTGCCGGCCTGGGCCGATCGACTGCGGAGGCTCGTGGCCGACTTCTTCGACCCCGACGACCGGGAGGATGAAGAGCGGGGCCGCCTGCTGGCCGCGATTGTGGAAATGGAGGCGCACGCCGGCCAGGCGGATTTCGGCGGCGACGTCTCGCTCCGGCTTGTCCGGTCCTGTCTCCAGGGACTTGTCGAGGGGGACAGAGGCCGATCCCCGCTGGCGGCGGGGACGGTCACCTGTTGCGGCCTGGTGCCCGCGCGCGGGATCCCCTTCGCGGTGGTCTGCCTCGTCGGCCTGAACGACGGCGCCTTCCCGCGGGTCCAGCGGACGATCGGCTTCGACCTCATGCGCGAGGACCCCCGGCCGGGGGATCGCTCGCGACGGCAGGACGACCGCTCCCTGTTCCTGGAGGCGCTCCTCGCGGCCAGGCGCGTGTTCTACGTGAGCTACGTGGGGCAGCACATCCGGGAGAACAGCCCCCTCCCCCCGTCGGTCCTGGTGAGCGAACTGCTGGACTACCTCGACCGCGGCTTCTCCGGCCCCGATCCCTCCCGGCCCGTCCGCGAGCGGCTCGTGACCCGGCACCCCCTGCAGCCGTTCAGCCCGCGGTACTTCCGCGGGGACGGCCCGCTCTGGAGCTTTGCCGCCGACCTGTGCGAGGCCAGCCGGGCTGCGGCGGGGGAGCGCGCGGGACGCCTGCCGTTCCTCTCCGCCGCAGGCGGACTCCCGGAGCCTTCCGCCGAGTGGCGGGAGGTGACGCTGGAGCAGCTCGTCCGGTTCTTCACCCACCCGACGCGCTACCTCGTCCGGGACCGCCTGGGCATCCGGCTGGAGGAAGACGAGGGTCTCCTGGAGACGCGCGAGCCTTTCGCCCTGGATTCGCTGGCGGGGTACGGGCTGCGACAGACGCTGCTGGACGGGCGCCTCCGGGGAGCCCCCCGCGAGGACATCCACGCCGCCGCGCGGGCCGGGGGGCTTCTCCCGCACGGGCGAGTCGGGGAGGTGCTCCTCGACCTCGCGGCGAGCCGCGTCGAGCGCTTTGCCCGGCGGGTGGAGGCGCGGCAGCCGCCGGAGCGCCGCGAGGCGGTCCCGGTGGATCTCGACCTGGGCCCCATCCGCCTGCGCGGCCGGCTGGCGGACCTGGGTGAGCCCGGGAGGTTCGCGTACCGGTTCGCGAGGACCAGGGTGAAGGACCGGATCGGTCTCTGGATCCACCACCTGCTCCTGAACCACCTGGGTCCACCCCGCCTTGGCGGGGAGAGCCTCTGGCTCGGGGAGGAGGGGGCGATTCACCTCACCCCCGTGGCCGACGCCGGGGAGATGCTCCGCGGGCTGGCGGACCTCTACTGGGCGGGGCTGTCCCGGGTCCTCCACCTGTTCCCGGAGTCGAGCTACGCCTATGCGGCGAGGGTGCACAAGGACGAGAACCCCGACGCCGGGCTGTGGGACGCCCGCAAGGCGTGGGAGGAGAACGAGTTCACCGGTCGGGGTGAGGAGACCGATCCCTACCACCGCCTGGTCTTCCGGGATATCAATCCGCTGGACCAGGAGTTCACCGCGCTGGCCGAGACGGTGTACCTGCCGCTCCTCGCGCATCAGGAGGAGGCCTGAGGTGCCCCGGCCGGCCGCCCCCTTCGACGTCTTCGCCGTGCCCCTGGACGGGACCGTGCGGATCGAGGCCAGCGCGGGCACGGGCAAGACCCACACGCTGGCCGACCTCTACCTCCGTCTGGTGGCGGAGGGGGGCCGGTCCGTGGACCAGATCCTGGTCGTGACCTACACCGTGGCGGCCACCGGTGAGCTGCGCGACCGGATCCGGGGCCGCCTCGCCGAGGCCCGCGCCCACCTCACCGGCCAGCCGACCGGGGATCCGGTGCTGCGCCGCCTGCGGGAGCGGTCGGAGGAGCGCGGGGCCGCCGCGCGCCGCCTCGCCGAGGCCGTGCGGAGCTTCGATGCGGCGGCGGTGTTCACCATCCACGGGTTCTGCCAGCGGGTGCTCACCGAGTGCGCCTTCGAGAGCGGCCAGCCCTTTTCAAGCGAATTGCTGCCGGACGAGCACGATCTCCTCCAGGAGGTCGTGGACGACTTCTGGCGGCGGACCGTGCCGGAGCTGTCCCCCCTCTGCATCGGGTATCTCGTGGAGAAAGGCGTCACACCTGACGCGCTGCTCAAGGACATCCGGCCCCACCTGGGCAAGCCTTATCTCGTCGTGGCGCCTCCCGAGGAGCCGCCGGAGGGGGAGGCCCTCGAGGCCGCGTACATGGCCGCCTACCGCGGGGTCCGCGACCGGTGGGCGGCCGACCGGGAAGGGGCACAGGCCCTGCTCACGGATCAGGCGGTCCTGAACGCTCGGAGCTATCCCGCGGCGAAGGTCCCCGGCTGGCTGGAAGGCATGGACGACTTCCTGGCGCCAGCCGAGCCGCACCTCCAGACGTTCGACGCCCTGGGGAAGCTCGCCGCGAGCGCCCTGGCGAAAGCCACCAAGAAGGGGCGCCAGCCGCCCGCCCACCCCGTCTTCGACGTCTGCGAGACGCTCGCCGCGGCCCGGGAGGCCGTGGAGCCGGTCCTGGAGGCCCGGAGGCGGCGGCTCGTGGCGGACTGCCTCGCCTTCGCGGCCGGTGAGCTGACCGCCCGGAAGCGGCAGCGCCAGCTCCACGCCTACGACGACCTGCTGACCGAGCTGCTGCGGGCGCTCGATGGTCCCCAGGGGGAGCGGCTCGCCGGGCTGATCCGCGAGCGGTACTCCGCGGCCCTGATCGATGAGTTCCAGGACACCGACCCTGTCCAATATGCAATCTTCCGGCGGGTGTACGGCGGGCACGCGCTGCCGCTGGTTCTCGTGGGGGACCCGAAGCAGGCGATCTACGGCTTCCGCGGGGCGGACATCTTCACGTACCTGGAGGCCCGGAGGGGCGGGCGCTCCGAGCATCCGCTGGATAAGAACTGGCGGTCGGATCCGCCGCTGATCCGCGCCATCAACACGCTCTGGTCCGGCGCGCGGCACCCCTTCCTGTTTCCGGAGATCGGCTACCGGGATGTGGAGGCGGCAGACAAGGAGCGCGAGCCCCTGGTCATCCAGGGGGACAGCCACGAGCCGCTCCGCTTCTGGGTGCTCCCCGCATCGGCGGACGGGAAGGTCCTCGGCAAGGGGGTCGCGACGGAGGTCGCCATCCGGGCGACGGTGGGCGAGATCGTGCGGCTGCTTACACTGGGCGCCGAGGGCCGCGCGAGAATCGGGTCCCGGCCGCTCACGGGTGGGGACCTGGCCGTCCTCGTGCGCACCAACCGGCAGGGGCGCCAGGTCCGAGACGCCCTGCTGGAGGTGCGGGTGCCCTCGGTGCAGCAGGTCCAGGACAGCGTCTTCGCCTCGGACGAGGCCGAGGAGCTGACTCGGATCCTCCTGGCAGTGGCCGAGCCGGGCCGGGAGGCGCTGGTCCGGTCGGCCCTGGTGACCGACCTCCTTGGCCTCACGGGGGACGCCCTGGAGGCCCTCGCGGCGGACGAGAGGGCCTGGGAGCGGCGGCTGGAGGCCTTCCACGCGGACCACGAGCGCTGGCAGGAGCGGGGCTTCGTCCGGATGATGCGGGAGCTGCTCCGCCGCGACGCCGTGCCGCGCCGGCTCCTCACGTTCCCGGACGGCGAGCGCCGCCTCACCAACCTGCTTCACCTCGTGGAGCTGCTCCAGGCCGAGGAGGATGCGGAGGCGGCGGGGATGGCCGGCCTGATCCACTGGCTGGCCGACCGGCGGAGCGCCGGGAGCGAGGCGGCCGAGGAGGCCCAGCTCCGCCTGGAGAGCGACGAGAACCTGGTGAAGATCGCCACCGTCCACAAGAGCAAGGGCCTGGAGTACCGCATCGTGTTCTGTCCCTTCCTGTGGGACGGCCGTCTCGCGTCCGCCGAGGCGGAGACGCTCCGCTATCATGACCCCACGGCCAATCATCGGCCCACGCTCGACCTGGGATCGGCTCGCCAGGAAGAGGCGCGGGCGCAGGCGCGGCGGGAGGAGCTGGCCGAGAGCCTGCGCCTGACCTACGTGGCCCTCACGCGGGCTAAGCACCGCTGCTACGCCGTCTGGGGCCACGTGCGGGACGGGGCGACGGCCCCGCTCGCCTATCTCCTGCACCAGCCGCCCGACCTCGGCGACGATCCCATGGACGCCGTCGAGGCCCACATGGGGACCCTCGGCGACGAAGAGATCCGGGCCGACCTGGACAGCCTGACGCAGGTGTCCGGGGGCACGATCGGGGTGCGGCCCATTCCCGAGGAGGCGCCGGGTATCTACCGGGCCCCCGCGACGACGCCGGAGTCCTTGCATGCCCGCGTCTTCACGGGCAGTCTCGCCGTGCCCTGGCGGATCGCGAGCTTCTCCGCGCTCGCGCGGGAGGCGGAGGCCGCCACGGAGTGGATGGACGACGATCTTGCGGCACCCGCACCGCCGGTCACCCCGCCTGGGGCCGCGCTCGACATCAGCCGGTTCCCGCGCGGGGCGCGCCCCGGCCAGTGCCTCCATGCGCTGCTCGAGCGGGTGGACTTCACGGAGGCGAGGTCGGCCAGGGAGCCGCTGGTGAGGGAGACGCTGGCGGCCCACGGGTTCGACCTGGTGTGGACCCCGGTCGTGGCCGGGATGCTGGAGCGGGTGCTCGACAGTCCGCTCGATCCCGGCGGGGTACCGCTCCGCCTCCGGGACATCGGGAAGGGAGACCGACTGGACGAGCTGGAATTCCACTACCCCGTGGCCCGTGTCACCGACACGGGTCTCAAGCGGCTGCTCCGGGAACACGGGTACGGGGCCGGCACGCGCATCCGGGACGAGGTGGAGCGCCTCACGTTCAAGCCGATCGAGGGCTACATGCGGGGGTTCATGGACCTGGTCTTCCGGCGGGAGGGCCGGTTCTACCTCCTGGACTACAAGTCGAACTGGCTCGGCGAGGACCCCGAGGCCTACCGGGCGGATCGTCTCTCCACGGTCATGGCGCAGGAGGCCTACTACCTCCAGTCGCTGATCTACCTGGTGGCGCTGCACCGCTACCTGGGCCACCGGATACCGGGGTATGCGTACGAGCAGCACCTGGGCGGCATCTATTACCTGTTCCTCCGCGGGATGGATCCAGGGCGCGGCCCTGACGCCGGCGTGTACCGGGACCGGCCCGGCGAGGTGCTGATTCACAGCCTGGACCGGTACCTCGCGACCGGCGAGGAAGCCTGAGGTGAGCATGCTCGATCGGCTGCAAGGGCTGCGACAGGCCGGCCTGTTCAACGACCTCGACCTCCACTTTGCCAGGTTGATCGCCCGGGTCGGGGGCGGGGAAGGCGCGGTCTCTCTCGCTGCGGCGCTGGCCAGCCAGTGGACCGGGCAGGGCCACATCTGCCTGAACCTCGCGAGCGTGGCCGGGACCCTCGTGGGAGAGGCCGGACCGGGCGGGCCGATCGAGGCGCCACCCCTCGATGACTGGGTCGAGGAGCTGCGGCGGAGTCCCGCGGTGGGGCGACCCGGCGAGTTTGCGCCGCTGGTCCTGGATCAGGCGGGGAGGCTGTACCTCTACCGGTACTGGGACTACCAGCGCGAGGTGGCCGAGGCACTCACCCTCCGCCTTCAGGACGATCCGACGGACGTGAATCTGCCGCGCCTCCGGGTGGGACTGGACCGGCTGTTCCCGCCGTTGGCGGACGGACCCGACTGGCAGCGGATCGCCGCGGCCGCCGCGGTCCTCCGGCGCCTCACGGTCATCTCGGGGGGGCCGGGGACGGGGAAGACCACGACGGTCATCCGGCTCCTGGCCCTGCTCGTGGAGCAGGGCGGCGGGCGGCCGCCTCGTATCGGCCTCGCGGCGCCGACCGGCAAGGCCGCCGCACGCATGCAGGACGTGATCCGCGCGGCCAAGCGCGAGCTGCCTGTCGAGGATTCCGTCCGGGACGCCATCCCCGAGGAAGCCTCCACGATCCATCGGCTGCTCGGGTGGCGACCCGGGACGGCCGGCTTCCGGCACGACCGCGAGAATCCACTCGGGCTGGACGTCCTGGTCGTGGACGAGGCCTCGATGGTGGACCTCGCCCTCATGGCCAAGCTGATCCGGGCCCTGCCGCCGGCTGCACGGCTGGTCCTGGTGGGTGACCGGGACCAGCTCGCGTCGGTGGAGGCGGGGGCCGTCCTCGGCGACATCTGTGGGGATTCCCCCGGGGTCTCCTGGGCCTTCCGCCGGCGTCTCCGCGAGGCCACCGGCGAGGATCCGGGCGATGAAGCCCGCCCTGTGCTTGTCGACGGGGGCGACGGCCCGCCCATCCGGGACGCCGTCATGCTGCTGCAGCGGAGCTACCGGTTCGGTGAGCGGAGCGGCATTGGCCAGGCCGCCCGCCTCGTGAACCAGGGCGAGGGGAGGGAGGCCTTCGAGCTGCTGGCGGGAGGGGGATTCCCGGACGTGGCCTGGCGGGCGGTGGAGACGCCCGGGGAGCTACGCCGCGCGCTGGCCGCGACCGCGGCCGAGGCGTTCCGTGACGCGGCCTCCGCCGAGGGACCCGAAGAGGCGTTAACCGGGTTCGATCGGTTCCGCATCCTCTGCGCTCACCGGAGCGGCCCGTTTGGCCTGGAGGCGGTGAACCGGCTCGTCGAGGATCGGCTGGAGGCGGCGCATCTCATCAGCCCGCGGGGCGCCTGGTACCGGGGCCGACCCGTCCTCGTCACCACCAACGACTATCACCTCCACCTCTTCAACGGCGACGTGGGCGTGGCGCTCCCGGACCCCGAGGCGGATCAAGCCCTCCGCATCTACTTCCGTGCGGCCGAAGGAGGGCTTCGCCGCCTCCCGCCGGCCCGGCTCCCCGTCCATGAGACCGCCTACGTCGCGACGGTCCACAAGAGCCAGGGCTCGGAGGCCGAGCGCATCCTCCTGATCCTGCCCAACCAGGCGAGCCCGGTGCTGACGCGGGAGCTGATCTACACCGGCCTCACGCGCGCCCGCTCGCACGTGGAGGTGTGGGGCACGCGCTCCGTCTTCGAGTCCGCCGTCACCCGTCGCCTCACCCGCTCCTCGGGTCTGCGGGACGCGCTGTGGCGGGTGCCATGAGCGATCTGAAGGCCCACGTCCGTCAGGCCGGCCTCCTGGAGGGCAGGCCTGGACAGGCGGACCCCCGGCGTTCCCGATAGGGACCACCTGTTCACGTGCTCCGCACGAACAGTGAGTTCGGGGGCGTGTTGATCCCCCAACCGGGACCCGGGCGCACGCCCCAGATTGTCGTTGACACAGAATATTTTATATATATTATCGCGACCACGATCGGGGCGCGGGGTCGGGTTGCCCCTCTTCCAATGAGTCGGCTGGATCGGCTGCCGCCACCGCCCGATCGGTCGCCATCTGGAGAGTCGTGAACACCGGGGGGGAAGATCCACGGTCCATGGAGGTCCGGGAATACAGTAGGGGCTGAGGGCCCGAGACCAGGCCAGGGGCCCTCTACCCAGATGGGGAGGCAGCCTAGAAGGAGGGTGCCATCATGACGCGAGTGGCTGTGATCGGGGTCGGGTCCATCGCGAAATCTGTCCACCTGCCAGTGCTGCTGGGCAGCGAGTGCACCGTGGTCGGGGTCATGAGCCGCACGGGGACGACCGCTGAAGCGGTTGCGCGCCGATTCAACATCCCGCACGTGTATCGCTCGCTGGATGAGGTGGAGGCCGATTGTGCATTCGTGCTGACCCCCAAGGACACGCATGCGGAGATCGCGACCAACCTCCTCAAGCGGCGCATCCCTGTCTTCCTTGAAAAACCGATCGCCACGAGTCTGGCGGACGCGGAAGCGGTGCTGCTGGCGGCCGAGGAGGCGAAGACGCTCTTGATGATCGGCTTCAATCGCCGCTATGCGCCGGTGTATGAGGCGTTGAAGCGGGAATGGGCGACGCAGCCGCCGGACGTGATCGTGGCGGAGAAGCATCGGCCGGGCACGGAGTATCGCGCCACGCTGGAAAACGCCATTCACATGGTGGATCTCATGCGGTGGGTCTGCGGCGAGGCGCGCGAGGTGGTGGCGGCGAGCCAGTTCACGGATCCGCACTACGAGACCTCGTGCGTCGCGCAGATCCGGTTCGAGCGCACGCTGGGCGTCCTGGCGGCCAATCGGACGTGCGGGCAGTGGATGGAGCGGCTGCAGACGTTCGGAGGAGGGCGGACCGTCATCGCCGAGGCGCCGGAGCGGTTCACCCTCGTGGACGGGAAGCAGGTGCACGACACGTTCCTGACGCCGCTGGCGATGGGCTGGGCCTCGACGCAGGACCGGCTGGGCTTCCGCCAGGAGGTCGAGGACTTCCTGCGTGTGGTGAAGCACGGAGGTGAGGTGCGCACGCCGGCGCAGGACGCCCTGGAGACCCATCGGCTGGTGCATCGCATCCTGGAGGCCGCCGGGCTGCCCGGGCTGGCGTGATACCCCATCCGGCCGTGGCTCTTGCGGGGGCACGGGGCCGAGCGACGAGGCGCCGGGGAGCCCCGCGGGGGGAGCGGCGGAGAACCGAGGCATGACATTTCGCTTTGGGTTGATCGGCGCGGGTGGGGCGGCCGCCCTGCATGTGCCGGCCATGCGGACCCAGCCGGGGATCGAGGTGGCGGCGATTGCCGACGTGGACCGGCCGCGCGCGGAGGCGACCGCCACCCGATACGGCATCCCCGCGGTGTTCGAGAGCGCGGAGGCGCTCCTGGCGAACGCGCCGGTCGAGGCGCTGGCCGTGCTCTCGCCGCACCACATGCACCTGGCTGCCGTGCGGCTCGCCGCCGAGCGGGGGGTGCACGTGCTGGTGGAGAAGGCGCTCGCCCCGACCGTGGAAGACGCGGATCGCATGCTGGAGATCTGCAGGCGACACCAGGTCGTCCTGGGAGGGGTGCTGCAGTACCGCTTCACCCCCGGTGCCCGCCGCCTGCGCCAGATGGTGCAGGACGGAGCGCTCGGGCGGATCTTCCTGGCCTCGGTGACCGCGAAGTTCCGCCGGTCCGCTGCATACTACAGCGCCGCTCCCTGGCGCGGCAGCAAGGCGCAGGCGGGAGGCGGCGCGCTCACCACGCAGGCGATCCACACGCTGGACTTGCTGATCTATGCCATGGGGATGCCGCGGCGTGTCTATGCCCGGACGGCGACCGTGGTCCATCCGATCGAGGTGGAGGACCTGGCAGTCGGGCTGCTCGAGTATGGTGCGGATTGCGTGGCGGTGCTGCAAACCACGACCGCAGCCATTCCTGAGACCCCGGCACAGCTCGAGATCCATGGGGTGCGGGGGACCGCCGCGACCTTCGATAATCAGGGAGAGGTGCTCTTCTGGGCGAGCACGCTCGAGGAGCCCGGCAGCCTGCCCGAGCGGTGGCGAACGCACGCCTCCGCCTACCAGGGGCAGGAGTCGGGCAGTTACAACCAGGCGGTGCTGGCCCCGCACGCGGAGAACATAGCCGACTTTGTCGCGGCGGTTCAGGAGGGCCGGACGCCGCAGGTGGACGGGGTCGAGGCCAGCAAGGTGCTGCGGGTCATCGGCGCCCTGTACGCATCCGGTGCGTCGGGCACCTGGGTGGATCTGTGAGGGAGTCGCGCCCGCGTCTCGAGCGCATCCGCAATGGCTCGCGGTCGTCCCTGGCAATGAGGGCAACTCAAGGAAAGGAGACTGACATGCGACGGGTTTCCTGGACATGGGTGGTATGCCTGGTGCTGGCGCTCGTCTTCGTCTGGATGGGGGGCGATGCCTGGGCGCAGCAGAAGAAGCTCGTCTACTGGACCCACTGGGAGCAGAACCCGGAATTCAACAAGTGGTACGTGACCAAGGGAAAGGAGTTTGCCAAGAAGACCGGGTACGAGGTCGAGGTCGTGACGATCCCCTTCCAGGGCTACGAGGCCAAGTACATGGCCGCGCTCATGGGGAAGACGGGGGCGCCCGACTTCTTCAACGGGATGGCCCAGCAGTGGTGCGGGCAGCATGACCTCTGCGACCGGATGCCGGCCGACCTGGAGAAGACCTGGGACGAGAGTATCCCCAAGTACATGGTGCCGATCGGCAAGTGGAAAGGGGCCCGCTATGGCATCCCCATCGAGAACGGGAACTTCGGACAGATGTATATCAACCTGGAGATGTTCAAGAAGGCCGGCCTGAACCCGGATCAGCCGCCCAGGACCTTCGAGGATCTGCTGGCGGCCATGAAGAAGTTGACGATCCTGGACGCCAAGGGGGATCCGGTGCAGGTCGGCTTCGCCATCCGGCATAAGGGCCACCCCTTGGGGGTTACGGATAAGTTCCTCTCCTTCGCCCACGCCTTCGGCGCCCGGATGTTGAGCCCGGACGGGGACAAGGCCACAGGCTACGCCAACAGCCCAGAGATGGTGGCCGCCCTCACCTTCTTCGGCAATCTGGTCCTGAAGGACAAGGTGGCCAGCTTGGCCCTGGGCAGTCCCGAGGACGCCTTCGCACAGAAGCGGGCGGCCGTGATGTTCCGCGAGTCGTGGTACTTCGGGTGGCTCAAGAACAACGCCCCCGACGTGGCCTTCAAGGTCTACGCCCTGCCATGCGAGAAGGTCTGCCCGGGAGCCGGGAACCTCTTCCCCTGGGCTGACCTCGTGTACAAGAACAGCCCCAACAAGCAGGCCGTCTGGGAGTACATGCGCTTCATCAGCAACGCCAAGGACGACCTGGAGCACCATCAGGCCCAGGGGACCCTGCCGATCTGGGCCGTGAACATGGAATCGGCCTACGCGAAGGCCCGGCCCGACTACCAGTCCATCAAGGACACGCTGGCCCGCCCGCCGGCGCCCAACTACAACAGCCAGCCAAAGTCCGGTGAGCTGGCGACGGCCTTCGGAGAGGCCGTGGCCGGCGTCCTGTATGGCAGGGGAGAGCCGAAGGCGCTGCTGGACGCCGCGACGGTCAAGATGGATCGGATTCTCAAGGAATAGGCACCGGAGTCCGTGTAGCCGGCGCAGAGGGATATCGAACGGTCTGCCGGGGATTGTCACGGCGGACCCCGAAGAAGTCCGCCTGGCGGCGGGACTTCGCCTGGTGGAGCGCGTGGCCACGACGGGCGCGCCTCGTGCCGCACCCCGCGGCGGCTCCTGGCTCCAGGTCGGCCTCGACCACCTCTCCGCCCGGAGGAGGGATGTGTCCCCAGCGGCATCCTGCACGGCATCTGCAAGGCCAGGATGGCGTGCGCCTGATCGAGTCGGGGGTCCGTGGGCACGACGGATATCGGGAGGTCACGCCATGAGCATGGCTTACGAGGGAATTCGCATCATCGATTTCACGCAACTGGAGCAGGGACCGGTGGGGACCCAGGTCCTGGCCGACTTCGGGGCGGAGGTCATCAAGATCGAACGCATCGAGGTCGGCGATATCCTGCGGGGGAATCGGCCCATCGTGAACGGTGTGAGCTCTTTCTTTGCCGCCTGCAATCGCAACAAGAAGAGCTTGAGCGTGAATGTGAAGACGCCGGAGGGCAAGGAGATCATCTACGGGCTGGTAAAGATCTCCGATGTGGTGGCCAGCAATTTCCGCCCTGGTGTGATGGAGCGTCTGGGCTTTGGCTGGGAAGACTTGAGCCGGATCAATCCTCGAATCATCTGCGCCTACGCCTCGGGGTATGGCCAGACCGGGCCATACCGGGATCGGCGGGGTCAAGACCTCATCGCTCAGGCCATGGGGGGGCTCATGGCCTTGACTGGCGAGCGCCAGGGTCCCCCCACCGCTGCGGGCTCCTTCGTGGGAGACTTCGTCGGAGGAATGCTCCTGGCGCAAGGAATCATGGCCGCCCTGGCCGCCCGGGAACGAACCGGCAGAGGGCAGGTGGTGGATTCCTGTCTCCTCAACACGATGGTGACCCTTCCGATCGGCGAGGCCACCGCCTATCTGAACGCCGGCCAGACCTATCCACGGGCGTACCGCGGAGGTTGCCACTCCGCCTTTGGCCCCCTCTACGCCACCTACCAGACCAAGGACGGCAAGTGGCTGGTGATAGTGGGGACGTATGTCGACAGGGAGTTGAAGCGGGTGTTCACGGCGCTGGGCGTCGAGAGCGACCTGCCGGATGACCCTCGATTTCAGGCCAGCGCCGCGGGTTGGCCGGACATCGGGGTGGGCCGTGAGGCAGAGTTGCGCCCGATCCTGGAGGAGGCATTTTCCCGGCTGACTCAGGAGGAGGCCCTGCGTCGTCTGGAGGAGCAGGATATACTTGCCGGGCCGGTCTACGAGCACCCGGAGGTCTTCTCCGATCCCCAGATCATCCACAACGAGATGATTCAGGAGATTGACCACCCGGTCGCAGGCAACTTGAAGCTCGTTGGTGTGCCGGTGAAGCTGTCGGAGACGCCCGGCACCCTCCGCATGGCGCCGCCCACGGTGGGCCAGCACAATGCGGAGATCCTCGCGCTCTTGGGTTGCACGGGGGAACGGCTACGGGACCTGCAGCAGCGGGGCATCGTCGGGTCGGAGAACCTGAAGCAGGGGAAGGCGACGACCGCATGACCCCGCACCGAGCGACGGAATAACCATCACGTGCGGAGGCAAGAGCATGCCCGACCAGTCAACGCGGCGGTTCGTCCGCTGGAGCCGAGAAGATGGCGTGGCCACGCTGATCGTGGAGCGGCCACCCCTCAACGCCCTGTCCTACCAGACCAAGGAGGAGATCGGCGCCTGTCTGGAGGAGGTCGCAGCCGATTCCGCAGTCCGCTGCCTCATCGTCTACGGTGCGGGAGGGCGGGCCTTCTCCGTGGGATCGGACATCAAGGAGTTTCCCGAGGTGTCCGCTCGTAGGCTGGGCCATCAGCGCGCAGTCCACGAGCATACCCTGAACAACCGGATTGATTATTTTCCCGTCCCGACCATTGCCGCCATCGAGGGGCACTGCCTGGGGGGCGGCCTGGAGCTGGCGCTGGCCTGCGACCTTCGCGTTGCGAGTGAGACCTCCCGGCTGGGTCTGCCTGAGGTGAGGCTGGGCGGTTTCCCGGGCGGAGGCGGGACGGAGCGCCTGCCGCGCCTCATCGGCGAGGCACGGGCGAGGGAGCTGATCTACACCGGCGAGCCCGTGGATGCACGCGAGGCCTGGCGCATCGGTCTGGTGAATCGCGTGGCGCCTGCGGGGCAGGCCCTGGCTGCCGCGCAGGAGCTGGGGCGGACGATTGCCGTCAGCGCGGGGGCCACGCTGCGCACGGTGAAGTCGGTCCTGGACCGCGGGCTGGCCATGGATCTTCTGGAGGCGGAGCAGGTGGCCATCGCCGCCATCGCCGAGGTCTTTCAGTCCGAGGCGATCCGGGAGGGGGTGGCGGCGTTCCTGGAGAAGCGCCCGCCGCGGTTCTAGTCTTGGTCGCGGTGGAGACGAACATGACGGGTCTGGCCGGCAGGGCTTTCGTGGCCATCTGGCACGACATCGCGCCCGAGGGCAAGGCGGAGTTTTACGCCTGGCACACACGGGAGCACATGCCGGAGCGGCTTGGCGTGACCGGGTTCCTCCGCGGCCGCCGGTACGTGGCGGAGCGCGGCGGCCCCGAGTACTTCAACCTGTACGAGGTGGAGTCCCCCGCGGTCCTGACAGGGGCGGAGTACCTCTCTCGCCTGAACCAGCCCACGCCCTGGACCCAGCGCGTACTGCCGCACTTCCGGAATGTCTCCCGCTCCCTCTGTCGGCTCGGCGCCTCCCTGGGCCGCAGTCAAGGTGGCGTGATCGCCACCACGTGTTTCGAGACAATGGCCGGGCAGGAAGCGGCGCTCGGGCGGTTCCTTGCGGAGCAGGTGTTGCCGAGGATCTTCGACCGACCGGGGGTGGTGGGTGCGCATTTCGGTGTGGCCGACCGCTCTGGGAGCGAGATTGTCACCGCGGAGCGCAAGGCGCGGGGCAGCCTCACGCTGGTGCCGGGCTGGGTCGTCCTGGTCGAAGGCCTGTCCTGTGCCGCGGTGGAGCAAGCCGTTCGTGAGCTCGCCGCGTTGCCGGAGCGCGGGGTGCAGGGGCCGGTCGAACAGGCGACCTACCGGCTCGAGTGCTCCCTGGCGCGGCCGGATCGTCTCGGATAGCGGTCCCGGGAGACGTCGGGATGGCAGTTCGATGTGGCGTGATGGATGCCCTGGTCGCCTGGAGCGCGGCAGGGTCGTGGGTGGATCTCTCGGAAGGGGAAGCGGCCGGATCGTCTCGATCCCGCCGGCGGTACCCACGGAGGAATCCACGTGGCTCGAAAGGAGGATGTCATGAGGCTGCTGAGAGCGGTTGGCGTTCTGGCCGGTGTGCTCGCCCTGACGCTGGTGCTGGCGGCGTCCAGCGACGCGGGGCAGCGAAAGTACGAAGGGGTCACGCTCCGGGTGATGCTGCCCGATGGCTTCACCGAGTCCAAGCCGGTCTATGACGCGCTGGTCGAGGCCGGCAAGATCCTGGGCACGGATGTGAAGGTTAGCTGGTACTCGATGGACGAGCTGCACGACAAGGCCCTGATCGACTTCGCGGCCGGGAACAAGTCCTGGGACATGCTGCTGGTTCACTCCCCCTCCCGCGGGCAATGGGCGGACA
>DATIFO010000117.1:0-15851 GCA_035455275.1 Methylomirabilis sp. (SeqCode)
TGTTCCTGCTGGACGTGGCCGTCCGGCGGTTCTGGTTCCGTGCGTGGTCCGGCGCGTCCAGGCGGGACGGCACGCGGTCGGGTGCAGGGACCTGGAGTCGGGACAGCGGGTCGGCGACCCCGGTGATGGCCCGGTTCGGGAACCGCGGGCGGCGGGCCTAGGCCGCGTCGGGATCTGGGGGAGTTCCGGTGAGGAGGGGCAGGGGCAATGTCGCCCGCTGGCGCTGCGCCGCAGCAGGCAGAGGAGTTTCCGATGACATCTCATGCGGGGGGGGGCGATGCACATGGGGTGAGGCGATCGATGAGGGGCGGTACCTCGGGGCGGACCGCGCCGCTCTGGCTCGGCGTGGCCGTCCTGCTCTTGGCGGCCGCTCCCGGCTGGGCGGGAGAGCCGGCGGCGGGCGCCCGGTCGAAGATCCGGCTCGGGGTGCTTCCGTTCACGGGACCGGCCGCGGGGGTTCCGGAGGGCTTCGGGCAGGCCCTGGGGCAGGCGATCCGTCACGGGCTGTCACAGGTCCGCTCGGTCCGGCCGGTGGACACGGGCGAGATCGCCGCCTCCGGCCAGCGCGTGCACCTCTCGGTGACCGATCAGCTCTCGGACGAGGCGGTCATCCGTCTGGCCAGGGAGCTGAAGATCCAGGGACTGGTGACCGGGACCTACAGCGTGGACGGTGACTCCCTGAAGGTCCAGGCGCGGATCGCAGATCCGGGCGGGGCCGGCCAGGTCATCCTGGGAGAGGAGATGGCGGGTCGGCTGTCCCAGTTCCTCCCGACCCAGGGCCGGGTCACCCGCCAGATCCTCCAAGCGTTCCGCGTGCGCCTGACGGCGCACGACGAGCGGCGGCTGCAGGCGGCCTTCGGGCAGCAGGTCGGCTCGCTGGAGGCGTACGTCCTGTACGCCCGGGCCGCGTGGCAGCAGGAGCTGGAGACCAAGGAGGGTCACGAGCAGGCCATCGGCCTCCTGACCAAAGCGCTGGAAGCCGACCAGAACTTTGCCCTGGCCCACTTTGCCCTGGGCCTGTCGCTGTATGCGACGAATAACCGGTGGAAGGCCTCGGGGGAGTTTCGCAAGACGATCCAGCTCGACGAGACGTTCGCCGATGCCCACAAGTGGCTGGCGGACCTGCTGGTGAGGAGCCCGCGCCGCCTCTACGATCAGGCGATCCAGTCCTACCAGAAGGCCCTGGACCTCTCGCCGGATTACGCGGAGGCCATCGTCGGTCTCGGGGACGCCCGCCAGGCCAAGGGCCAGTTCGACGAGGCCATCGGGGAGTACAAACGGGCCCTGCAAATCGAGCCCGAGAACGCCCGGGTGCACTTCGGGCTGGGGAAGATCTACTACAACGAAAAGCAGCTCTACCACGAGGCGGTGGCCGAGTACCAGCAGGCGATCGCGCTGGACCCCAAGTTCATGGAGGCGCACATGAGCCTGGGGGAAATCTACGGAGAGAAGGGTCTGTACCAGGACGCCATCGCCCGCTACAACCAGGTCCTCACACTGGAGCCGCGGCATCCTGGGGCGACGTACGGATTGGCCCTGGCCTACGAGCGGGTGGATCCGAAGAAGGCCATCGAGCAGTGGGAGAAATACATCGACCTCGCCTCCACACTCTCCACGGAGAAGGACTGGGTGGACATCGCCAAGAAACACCTGGAGAAGCTGAAGCGAGGGGACAATCCCAGGTGAAGGTGCGACCCGGCGAGTGACTGCGGGTGAGCAGGAGGGCTGGATGGGGCCCCGCACCTTGAACGCGGGGTGCCTTGGCCGCGGGGGCCAAGAGGCGGAGGGCGTTCCGGGGTGTAGACGCCGGACGCGAGACGACCCGACCGCGAGCCGTGAACCGGGAGCCGACGGGATCGGCTCCTGCGCCGTACCAACGGGGGAGCCATGCACGCTGAAGAGAGAGCCGAACACTTTCGTCACGTCTACACGTCCCTCACGCGGGAGATCGGCAAGACCGTGGTGGGTCATGAGGAGATCGTCCGCGGCGTCCTGATCTGTCTGTTCTGCGGAGGCCATGCCCTGCTGGAGGGCGTGCCCGGCCTGGGGAAGACGCTGCTGGTCAAGACACTCGCGGAGAGCCTGGACCTCCATTTCTCCCGCATCCAGTTCACGCCGGATCTGATGCCGGCCGACATCATCGGGACCAACATGGTGGTCGAGAACCCCCAGGGGGGGCGTCACTTCAGCTTCCAGCGAGGGCCGCTCTTCGGGCAAATCGTCCTGGCGGACGAGGTCAACCGCGCCACCCCCAAGACTCAGTCCGCCCTCCTGGAGGCCATGCAGGAGTTGTCCGTCACGGCCAGCGGCGTTCACCACCCACTGGAGCGCCCGTTCTTCGTCCTGGCGACCCAGAACCCGATCGAGATGGAGGGAACTTACCCGCTGCCGGAGGCGCAGCTGGACCGGTTCCTGCTCAAGCTCCGGGTGAAGTACCCGAGCGGCGCGGACCTGGCGGAGATCATCGAGCGGACCACCAAGCCGCAGGTCCAGCCCATCCAGAAGGTCGCCGACGGGCCCGAGGTGGAGGGCCTGAAGGGTCTGGTGCGGGAGGTCCCCGTTCCCCAGCCGGTGAAGGAGTACGTGGCCCAACTCGTGCTCTCCACGCGGCCGGAGCGCGAGGGAGCTCCGGAGATGGTGAGGCGGTTCGTGCGCTACGGCAGCTCACCCCGAGGGGCACAGGCCCTGGTCCTGGGGGCGAAGGTCCATGCCCTCATAGACGGGCGGTTCAACGCGAGCTTCGACGACGTCCGCCAGGTGGCATTGGAGTCGTTGCGCCATCGCTTGATCCTCTCTTTCGAGGGCGAGGCGGAGGGGATCGACCCGGATCGCGTCATCGAGGATCTCCTGTCCCGGGTCCCTACCTCCCCGGCCAAGGTGGCCCTCTTGCCAGACGATCTGTAGCCTGCGGGTCCGTTGGTGCGGTCCCGTTGATGCGGGCGGCGCCAGGGTTGGCTGGCGTCGCCCGTCACCGCACCCGGAGGATCCGGCGCATGCGTGATCCCGGGCCGGCGCGCGGATGCGCCAAAAAGCCCTTGACACCTTTTTTCTTCGCGTGTTAGTTTGACCCGCCTTTGGCGTGTTCTTGCAGTCGAAAGGGCGTCTTCTCGAGCCCGGCTCACCGGCGCAGAGCGAGCCGGGGGCGATCTCCCCAGCTCCCTTTTCCCATTTCAGTCTTGGACGTGCGAGAGACATTTGTCCGTTGGACACTGGCAGGCACGCTCGTCGTGGGTGCGGCCGGGTCGCTGTTCCTCGCGTTCTTGGGTCGGGGGGGTTGGGCGGCCGCCTTTGGTCTGGGGGCTGCTATCAGCCTGGGGAACCTCCATCTGATCGCTCGCGCCGTCAAGGGCCTGGAGATGTCGGCCCGCGGGGCCCGCAAGCACCTCTGGAAGGGCGCCCTGTTCCGCTTCGCGATCATCGCGGCGGTGCTGGCCCTGGCCCTGGGCGTGTTCCGGATGGACGTCCTGGCCCTGCTGGCGGGACTCCTCGTGACGCAAGCCGTCATGGTCGCGGCCTGGCTGGCTTGGTCCCTCCGGACGTGCGAATGATTCATGGACGGCCGTCCCCGGACACCGGGCCGGGCGGCCTGTTCGCCCACCGAGTGGATCGCGGACATCCGGCCGATCCTGGAGGCGCAATGGGACGCCTGAGAAGGCTCATCCACCTCGCCGAATTCTCCCTCCTGGCCGTGCTCGCCGCTCTCCCGCCTGGGCTCGTGCTGGCGGCCGAAGAGGCTGCCAAGCATGAGGAGCCGGGCATCATCAACCTGAACGTGACCCTGCTCATCCAGGTGGTGAACTTCCTCATCCTCATCGTCCTCCTGACCAAGTTCCTGTTCAAGCCGCTGTCCAAGTTCCTGGCAGAGCGGGCCGAGGGGATCGAGCGGTCCCTCACGGAGGCGCGGCTTGCCCGGGAAACTGCCGCCAAGGCCCAGGAGGAATACCGGGCCCAAATCCTGGCCACACAGCGGGAGGCGGCCCTGCTCCGCGAGCAGGCCCAGCGAGAGGTGGAAGCCGAACGACAGCGCCTCTTGAAGGAGTCGCGGGAAGAGGCCCAGCGCCTGGTGGCCGAGAGCAAGGCGCAGATCGAGGCGGAGACCCGGCGGGCCAAGGCCAGCTTGCGGCAGGAGATAGTGGCGCTGTCGCTCCTGGTGGCAGAGCGAGTCCTGGGCCGGGCCATGACCGCCGACGATCAAAAGCGACTGGCAGAGCAGTACCTGCGGGACCTGGGGAGGGAGAATTGATCGCCGGGTCGGTTGCCAAGCGCTACGCCAAGGCCCTGGTGGAAGTGGCCGGCGCCTCGGACGAGCTGGAGGCGGTGCGCCGGGAACTGGCCGATTTTGCGGATCTCCTGCGGGGACACCGTGAGTTCCGGCTCTTCGTGGCGAATCCCAGCGTCCAGCGGCGGGACAAGGCGGCCGTCTTCGAGCAGATCGTGACCGCGCTGGGGTTCCGGACGCTGACCACGACCTTCCTGCGGATCCTCATGCAGGCGGGACGACTGGAGGGACTGGAGAGCATCCTTCGCGCCTACGTGTCCCTGGTGGACGAGCGCCTGGGGCGGGTCAAGGCGCTCGTGATCACCGCAACGCCGCTGCCCTCCGGGCAGGAGGAGCATCTGCGGCAGCGCCTGGCGGAGGTCACGGGGAAGCAGGTTTACTTGGAAGTTCGCGACGATCCGAGCATCCTGGGCGGGCTCATCACCCAGATCGGCAGCCGGGTGTACGACGGGAGCGTGCGGACGCAACTCCGGAGGCTACGAGAGCAGTTGGCGCAGGGTATCTGAGCAGCCCGGCTCGGGAGCCTGGGACAGGGGAGAGCCATGGCACGGATCAACGCCGAGGAGATCAGCCAGGTCATCAAGCAGCATCTCGCCTCCTACGAGGCGGCCATCGACGTGTCCGAGGTCGGGACGGTCATCGAGGTGGGCGACGGCATCGCCCGCATCTACGGCCTGGAGAAGGCCATGGCCATGGAGATGCTGGAGTTCCCGAACGACGTCATGGGCATGGTCCTGAATCTGGAAGAGGACAACGTGGGCGCCGTGCTCCTGGGCGAGGACACCCTCATCAAGGAGGGCGATCGGGTCAAGCGCACCGGGCGCATCGCCTCGGTCCCCGTGGGCGAGGCGGTCGTCGGTCGCGTCGTGAACGCCCTGGGCCAGCCCGTGGACGACAAAGGGCCCATCGAGGCAAAGGAGTTCAAGCCCATCGAGCGCCTGGCGCCCGGCGTGGTGGACCGGCGCCCCGTGAAGGAGCCGCTCCAGACGGGCATCAAGGCCATCGACGCCATGATCCCCATCGGCCGGGGCCAGCGCGAGCTGATCATCGGGGACCGCCAGACGGGGAAGACGGCCATCGCGGTGGACACCATCATCAACCAGAAGGGCAAGGACGTCTACTGCTTCTACGTGGCCACGGGCCAGAAGCGATCCACCGTGGCCCAGGTGGTCAAGGTGCTGGAGGAGGCGGGGGCCATGGCCTACACCACCGTGGTGGTGGCGTCGGCCTCCGAGCCGGCGCCGCTCCAGTACATCTCTCCCTACGCCGGCTGCACCATGGGCGAGTATTTCCGGGACAGCAAACGTCACGCCCTCTGCATCTACGACGACCTGACCAAGCACGCCGCGGCCTACCGGCAGCTCTCGCTCCTCCTGCGGCGGCCGCCCGGGCGCGAGGCCTATCCCGGGGACGTGTTCTACCTCCACTCCCGCCTGCTGGAGCGTGCGGCCAAGCTGAACGACCAGCTAGGGGGCGGCTCCCTCACCTCCCTGCCCATCATCGAGACCCAGCTGGGCGACGTCTCGGCTTACATCCCCACCAACGTGATCTCCATCACCGACGGCCAGATCTACCTGGAAACGGACCTGTTCTATGCAGGCATCCGGCCGGCGGTGAACGTGGGCCTCTCGGTCTCCCGCGTGGGCGGCAGCGCCCAGATCAAGGCCATGAAGCAGGTGGCGGGCAAGCTCAGACTCGACCTGGCCCAGTACCGGGAGATGGCCGCCTTTGCCCAGTTCGGGTCCGAGCTGGACAAGGCCACCCTGGCCCAGCTCAGCCGCGGCCAGCGCATGGTGGAGGTGCTCAAGCAGGGACAGTACCGGCCCCTCCCGGTGGAGCGGCAGATCCTCATCATCCACGCGGGGACCTCGGGGCACCTGGACGACCTCCCCGTCGAGGGCCTCGCCGCCTTCGAGGAGGCGCTGTACAAGTTCGCCGAGCTGCGCCACCCCGAGATCTACCGGGAGCTGGTGGAGAAGAAGGAGATGAACGACGCCCTGCGCGCCCGCATGGATCAGTGCCTGGAGGCCTGCAAGGCGGAATTCCTGGCGACGGCGAAGACGAGCTGAGAGCCACGAGCCGAGAACTGACAACGTCAAACCCAGAACGCTGAGCCGGACCACATGGCGACCCTGCGCGACATCCGACGGCGGATCACCAGCGTCAAGAGCACCCAGCAAATCACCCGCGCCATGAAGCTGGTGGCCGCGGCCAAGCTGCGCCGCGCCCAGGAGCGGATCCTGGAGGCCCGCCCGTACAGCCGAAAGATGGGCGAGGTACTGTCCGGCCTGGCGTTGCGTGCGCCGCGCGAGCTGCATCCACTCCTGGAGCGGCGCGCGCGGCGCGAGAACGGGGCCAGCCGGAAGCTTCTGGTCGTGGTGAGCGGCGACCGGGGCCTCTGCGGGGCGTTCAACAGCAACATCATCCGGCGGTCCGTGGAGTTCCTGCGGGCGTACCGGGACGACCCGGAGATCGGCCTCGTCCTGATCGTGGTCGGGCGGAAGGTCCGGGACTTCTACCGCCGGCGCGGGCAGTACACCCTCCGCTCCGAGTTCACCAACTTCTTCGACAGGCTGGCCTATGCGCACGCGGCCCAGATCGGACAGGACGTGATCCGGGCCTACGTCGGGGAAGAGGTGGACGAGGTGCATCTCATCTACAACGAGTTCAAGTCGGTCGCCACGCAGCGGGTGGTGGTGGAGCAGCTCCTGCCCATCCAGCCGCCGGAGGTCCCCGGGGACGCCCTCGTCACGGAGTTCCTGTTCGAGCCCTCGCCGGACGCCGTCCTGGCGGGGCTGCTGCCCAAACACGTCGAGGTGCAGCTCTACCGCGCCCTCATGGAATCCCTGGCGGCGGAGTACGGCGCCCGCATGACCGCCATGGAGAACGCGACCAAGAACGCATCGGAGATGATCGACCTGCTCACGCTTCAGTTCAACAAGGCGCGCCAGGAGCGGATCACCAAGGAGCTCCTGGAGATCGTGGGCGGCGCCGAGGCGCTGCGGCACGCGGAGGCCTAGCAGAGTTGCGTTCGGTCGTCCCCGCGCCGCGGCGAGATCGGGGGCCCGGCGATCCGGGAATAGCAAGGAGTGCAAGATGGCGAGCATCGGGAAGATCGTGCAGGTCATCGGGCCGGTCGTGGACGTGGAGTTCGATCCCGGGAAGCTCCCGGCCATCTACAACGCCCTGGAGGTCGGCGGCCGGAAGCTGGAGGACATCTTCTCCTACAGCGAGCGGCTCGTGCTAGAGGTGGCCCAGCACCTGGGCGAGAGCCACGTCCGGACGGTGGCCATGTCCTCCACGGACGGGCTGACCCGGGGAATGGAGGTCAAGGACACCGGAAGCCCGATCATGATCCCGGTCGGTCCGAACACGCTGGGCCGGATCATGAACATCATCGGCGAGCCGGTGGACAAGCAGGGGCCGATCACCTCGGACAGCATGTACCCCATCCACCGCCCGGCGCCGGCCTTCGACGAGCAGGAGACCAAGGTCCAGATGCTGGAGACGGGCATCAAGGTCGTGGATCTCCTGGAGCCCTACACCAAGGGGGGCAAGACCGGCCTCTTCGGCGGCGCGGGCGTGGGCAAGACCGTCATCATCATGGAGCTGATCCGCAACATCGCGCAGGAGCACGGGGGCATCTCGGTCTTCTCGGGCGTGGGCGAGCGAACGCGCGAGGGGAACGACCTCTGGCTGGAGATGAAGGAGTCGGGGGTCATCAACAAGACGGCCCTGGTGTACGGCCAGATGACCGAGCCGCCGGGCGCGCGGCTGCGGGTGGGGCTCACGGGCCTGACCGTGGCGGAGTACTTCCGCGACGCCGGGCAGGACGTCCTGCTGTTCATCGACAATATCTTCCGGTTCACCCAGGCGGGATCGGAGGTCTCGGCCCTGCTGGGCCGCATGCCCTCCGCGGTGGGATATCAGCCGACCCTGGCCACGGAGATGGGGCAGCTCCAGGAGCGGATCACCTCCACCAAGAAGGGCTCCATCACGTCCGTGCAGGCGATCTACGTGCCGGCGGACGACATCACGGACCCGGCCCCGGCCAACGCCTTCGCCCACCTGGACGCGACCACGGTGCTCTCCCGGCAGATCTCCGAATTGGGCATCTATCCGGCCGTGGACCCGCTGGCCTCCACCTCGCGCATCCTGGACCCGCGATTCCTGGGTGGAGAGCACTACACCACGGCCCGGGCCGTCCAGAAGGTGCTGCAGCGCTACAAGGACCTCCAGGACATCATCGCCATCCTGGGCATGGACGAGCTGTCCGACGATGACAAGCTGGTGGTGGGGCGCGCCCGGAAGATCCAGCGCTTCCTGTCGCAGCCCTTCTTCGTCGCCGAGGCCTTCACGGGGCAGCCGGGTCGGTACGTCTCGGTCAAGGAGACCATCCGGGGCTTCCGGGAGCTGGCCGAGGGCAAGTGCGACGACCTGCCGGAGCAGGCCTTTTACATGGTCGGGACGATCGACGAGGCCCGCGAGAAGGCCGAGAAGCTCAAGGCGGTGAAGTAGGCGTCGGGTCGGAACGGTCTCGGGCGAGCCATGGCAGAGCTAGGACTGACCAGCTTTCTGCTGGAAGTGGTGACGCCGGAGCGCCTGGTCGTGAGCGACGAGGTGACGGAGCTCGTGGCGCCGGGGGCCGAGGGCTACTTCGGGGTTCTGCCGGGTCACATCCCCTTCATCACGACGCTGAAAATCGGCGAGCTGACTTACTGGCGGGGGAAGGACGAGCGGCACCTGGCCGTCACCTGGGGCTACGTCGAGGTCCTGGGCGAGAAGGTCATCGTCCTGGCCGAAACGGCCGAGCGCGCCGAGGAGATCGACGCCGAGCGCGCCCGCAAGGCCCGCGAGCGGGCCGAGGGTCGCCTGAAGGAGTGGGTGGAAGGCTCCGAGGCCATCGACCAGGCCCGGGCCGAGGCCGCCCTGCGGCGCGCCCTGACGCGCTTGGACGTCGCGACCAAGGGCCGCTGAAGAACCGACCTCCAGTTATCCGCAGATTACGCAGATTTCCCCAAATGGTCCTGCCGCACGGATGCTCTTTCCTCCCTGATGGATGTGTGCTGCGCCTGAGCGATGGCCGAGATTCACGACGGGCTGCGCGCCGATTCCGTCATGAAATCTGCGAAATCTGCGGATACATTTCTGTCGTCGGGTATCAGGCGAGGTTGGCCGTGATCTGGGCGAGGAGGGGGTCGAGGGAGAGGGGACCGAGGCCGAGCCGCTCGGCGAACTCCTCCAGGTCGTAGCGCTGACCCTGCCGCCAGAGTTCCAGCAAGAATGGGCCGGCGCGGTCGTTCCGGTACCACTCCTCGTCGTAGCGCTCACGCAGGAAACCCCGAAGCTGCGCCTCGAAGATCCAGGCTCGGAGGTAGCGCCCCGCATAGAAGAAAGGATCGACGTCGGCAAGGTACAATTCTCGCGGCCAATCCACCAGGGTGGCGCCGGTGAGGAGGTCGCGATAGAGCTCGGCCGCCTGCGAGGCCGATGCTCCGGCGTGAAGCGCCACCTCGTATTCCAGCTTGGCGGCGTAGCGGCGGAGATACCAGAGCTTGTGGAGGGCGGTGAACCGCAGGACATCGCCGGGCTGCGAGAGGCCGACGAAGCGGCGAAGCCACCCCCGCTCCAGAAGCTGGCCGTCCACCAGGAAGGCGAAGGCCTCGGTCAACGACGGATCGCCCAATCGCCGGTCCAGGACGTCGAGGCACGGATCGGTGTTGGCGAAGTGGAGCGCATGTCCCAGCTCGTGGAGAAAAGCCTGGTAGTCGTCCACACCCCCGGACGGCCTGACCACCAGGATGACCTCGTCCGGGATCCGGATGGTGGCCACGAACGCGCGCGGGACCTTCCTCGGCCGGGGCTCGTCATCCACCCGGATGCGTCCAGAGGCGTAGGGGTCGATCCGCATCTTGTGGAACGGCCCCTCGGAGGCCTCGCGGAGATTCCCCGGGGGCAGGCTGCTGTCGAGGCCGGGGGCGCGGAACAAGCGGGCCAGGTCGTGCCGCCGGGCGTCCCGCAGCTCCACGCCGACCCACCGCTTCAAGTGCCAGCCGAGGAGATCCTGGTACGCGTCCGAGGTGCGGAGCAGGATCGGCCGGGTTAGCTCGCGGAGCGCGGTGAGGTCAATCCCCGACAGTTCCCGGCAGAGTGCCGTGTATCCGTCGAAACCGATCCGCTCTGCTTCCTCGTGGGATCGCTGCAAGATCTCGCGGCGGAGCCCGTTCATCTCCGAGACGGCCGCCAGGCGCGCCGACTCCAGGGCCGCACGACCGGAACGATCAGCCTCGTTCCGGATGCGGACCTCGGCGGAATGCAGCGGGAGCCGCTCCCCGTCAACCGCGATCATCTGACCCGCCTCGGCGGTGGCCAGGCGATCGATCAGCTCGCGCACCTGGTACTCGATGCAGTTCGCTCCGAGGAACTCGGCCAGGTGCCGGAGTTGGCGGGCCACGTCGGGCGCAGTCGCCCCCCGGGCCTCGGCCTGGACCTCCTGGAAGAGGGATCGGGAGCCGAGGAAGGCAAAGCGCTCCCGGATCGTGGCCGCCCGGCTCTCGTCCTTCAGGCCGGCTCGGACCAGGTACTCCTCCTGGCAGAGGGCCCAGGCGAACTGTTCCAGATCGTTGCGGATGCGGATCAGGTCCATGACAGCCCAACGAAAAGCGTTCGGCAGTTCGGTCGTTCGAGAGTCCGGCAGTTCGTGAACCGCCGTACAGCCGAACGCTCTTATTCCGCTAGAGTTCGTCCGCTCCGGCCCCCTCGCCATCCTCCTTGCCGGCGGCCTCCTCGGCCATCGCCTCGTCCATCACCTGGTCGAAGTCCTCGCCCAGGTCTTCCCCCATCTCCTTCCCCATCTTCTTGGCCCAGCGAGCCACGCTCCTGGGGTCGTTCTCGTCCAGATCCCCGAGGCTGCTCGGGTCGGCGAGGGAGTCGAGCCGGTCGTCCTCCGATCGCACACGGGCGAACCGGGACATGAGACGCTCCAGGCGGTGACCACCGCAGCGGGGGCAGGTCGGTGTGCCTGGATGACTGATGCTCCGGACCAGGATGCTTACCCGGCGACGGCAGTCATGGCAATGATACTCGTAGATAGGCACAGCCTTTCCTCCTCCATCGGACGGTACTCAACACTTCGATTCGGTGGATGGGCCGTCCTTACGGTCAGTCGAGGCGCGTCGCCCCCCCCGGCGCGAGCGGCTCAGGGGAGTGGTGGTCGGCGATGCTTCGGGCGGTCTTTTCAATCTCGTGGCGCAAGCTCGCCGGCTCCACCACCTCGACGGCGTCGCTGCAGGCCAGAAGCCACGGGATGAGGTCCTCTGTCCTTTGCGTCCCGACGGTGAAGATCAGACTGCCTTCCGGACCCTCCTCCCATACGAGGGCCCCCACGGGCGGATGTTGCCTGAGCATCTGGACGAGTGGGGGGCGACAGAGGATCCGGACCCACTGTACCCCCTGAGGAGCCGTTTGGCTACGGTGCAGGTGGCGCTCCAGCAGGCGGGCCGGGATAGGGGGAAACCGGCGTCGCGCGACAGATGCCTCCCGGAGCTGCGCCAGCGGAATGCTCAAGATGCGGCGGCGATCAGGGCAGTATGCGACCAGCTCCCAGCCCTTGGGTGAGGGTAGGAGCCGGTAAGGATCCGCAGCACGGGGTCGGGTCGCTCGCCGGGCTGTCTCGACATACGTGAGCCTCACAGACCGCCGCTCCGCGATCGCGGCCATCAGCGTCGTCCGGAGCGCCTCCTCGCGAGGGTCTTTGATCGGCAGGGCAAGCGCCAGTTGCCGCTCGCCTGCGCCCTCGGGCGGCCTCGTCAGGAGGGCCTGCTGGAGCTTGGCCGCGGCGAGCTCCAGGGAACGAGTCGTTCCAGGCTCGGCGGCGCGTGGGGTGGCCGCCTGCGCCGCAAGCCTGAGGGCGAGGGCCTCGTCGACCGTGAGCATGACCGCCGGCAAGAGCGCCGGCGCCGCGAGGCGGTACCCGTGATCGAAATAGACCGGGAACCCGGCGGCCGTCAGGGCGTCCAGATCGCGCTGGAGCGTCCGCGCGGAGATGCCGCAGGCCCGGGCCAGCGCCTCGCCCTCCATGCCGGCATGGGCGTGCAGCAGCTCCAGGAGCTTGACCAGCCGTTCGGAACGAGACACGGGGACCCTCCCCACTCGCCAGCCCGCAACGGAACCACCGCCTGCACAAGAGCCAATAGCAAACTACCCTGGGGGCTGTCAAGCAGGTCCAGGGGGCGACGCGCGCATGGAGCACAAGTCGGCCGCGGGTGTGGGCCCTACCGTCTGCCCCCGACCCCCCGACTTTACGGCCAATTCTCCTTGACACCCCGGCTATATTTCAGTACGTTACCGCTCGTTCTCTCGCCTCACCTCGATCTTCACAAGGAGCCCCCTGGGCTGCCGGCCGATCCGATTTGCGGCTCGCAGTTCGCGGCTCTCACGCCTGGATTGGGCAGGTAGCTCAGTTGGTAGAGCACGGGACTGAAAATCCCGGTGTCGGCAGTTCAATTCTGCCCCTGCCCACCACTCCTATCAAGCACCTACTCCCTTCCCCTCCGGCCGCCAGCATTTCATCTGTGCCCGCAACTGTGCCCGCTACTGAAAAAGACCCTGCACCGTTGTTTACTACTGGATTGTTTCCTTGGAAGGCCAGGGCCGCTCACGTCCATCCGGATGAAGGGGCCTGGTATGCGCGCAGGCGCGCGCCGACACCTGACTAACCTGTAGGGTCTGGCGGCCGTACCTGTAGGATTGCTGTATCCGCTAGCTCTTGCGCACGGGACATCCATGCATGCTTTTCAGCGGGCCAGTCGGTAATGTTGCCATGCCGGAGAGGCGGTTCAGCGGATTCTACACGTAAACCGAGGCCCACGATGGCCACGACGGACACATCCGCCCTCGCACGAAGCTCTTTGGACCGTGGCTGGGCGACGTAGATATCGAGGAGCTTCCAAATCTTTCCTTCTGAAAGCCCCTGAACGCGAAAAACGGAAGTCTTATGATCTGCTGGGGCTGGGTGAAAGGCTCGATGCTTAACGCGGCCGCTTAAGGAACTGTACTGGTCGCGCTGCAGCAGACAGCGGCTTACCGTCTCACCAGTGCCGACATTAAGCCCTAGCTGAGGTAATGAGGCGTTGAAGCGAATTCGATACAGCCAACGGTAGAACCTCGCCAAGATGTTCGGTTCCATGGATTTTCGCATATCCAAATAGCCCGGCGAAAGATAAGGTTCCGTCCCTGCCGACGCTCACCGAGAAAACGTGCCGGCGGCCGAAGTCCCACTCAAATAGAATTTCCCCATCTCTATCGGCGGCAATTTCGAGATTCGGAAGACTTGTCGTGGGTAGAAGCCTGAGGAACTGGTCGGCGAAAAAATACGTGGTTGGCTCAACCCTCGCAGCTCCTTCTCTGTCCCAGTCTTCAGCTTGAGCAGAATGATATGCTTCTAGGAGCGCGTGCTGAGCGGTCCGTTTCGGTTCTCCAACTGCAATACTGCGAGGGAAATCCGTCGCCTCGTCAAGCATCCTCCGAAGAAGGCGAGCCTCATTGCTCAGCGCACGGTCAGTCCGGGCACTGAAGGCTAGACCCGTTCTCGCCATGGCGGCTGCAGTTGTCATTCGAATAACCCCAAAGCTTGCTCAGTGAGACTACTAAAAAAGATAAGGTTCTTGAATATTCTCAGGCGATTGAACGTGTCCTCGATGGCGGGATCGCCCACGGAGAACTCCGCCTCCTTGAAGGCGTCAATATCGAGCATAGTCGCCAGTCGCTGTTCGGAATCCACCTCCAGCGCTTGCGCTATGTGAGCAGCGATCGTCATCTCAGGGTCGTGAATCGTGATTCTAGTTAAGAAACTGCTGACACTTTGCGGCAATTCGGGTGGAACAACAGGAGCGCCCCGCAAATACTCTTCGAAGCTAATCGGCCCAGGAGGGAGCGGGATCCGATTGATGTAGCGAAGCGCAAGCCGAGTGACAATCTGCGGACTAGCAACCGTTGAATAAACCAACCAGAGCTCCTTGACGACCGGAAACAACTCGTCCCAACTTGAATACGGGTGGAGTCGATTGAATGTAAAACCGTCTATTCTAAACTGTGCAATGGTCTTCTCGTCGGTATCCTTGAAAAAGTACCCCTGCAGCCCGAGGTCTTGGTCCTGGATGATTGGTTGGCCTTCTGGTTGAACTTTGGCGCTTAGCTGAAACCCGTGTAGTTTCTTCATCTTTGGAAGGCGGTTTGCGAATTGTGAATGAACGGTTGCAAACTCTTCCGCACGGAGCCCAGAGCGGGCCTTAACGCGGAAGTCGAAAATAGCCTCGATTATTGGAGCGTGGCTGAGATGTCTCGCGCGGCTCATTTTTCGTGTTCATGCCCAATCGCCGAATTGGGCAGCCCAGAGAGAATGGCGATCACAGAATCGATCGCGTGATTGGCAGAGACTGACCAACACCTCCCGCCAGACCCACGCGGCGTTCGTCTCTCAACGGACATCCCCCAAAATCAGCGTGAGCCTATCGCGCAGGATATCTAGTGTCAATGACCAAACACCCGCCTAGATAAGAAGTCGGCGGATTCGGTCTCCGCCAACTCGATTCCGCCTCTGCCCAATCTCCCCCCAGGAAGGTAGCACGCGCCCTACATCGACCTTCGGGTCCTCTGCTTCCTCCATGATGTGAGACGACAGGCGCTGGGCCGCCGCGCGGGGACTTGTCTCGCTTACGATGTCGTAGCGGGCGAAGACGCTCCGGGGCTTGTGGCGCGAAATCGTCATCGCCACACGCTCGGGGATGCCAGCTCCCACCATGTTCCGCACAGCCATGCGCCGGAAGTCAGGCGGGATGCGACCCGGCACGCCCGCTTTGTTGCAGGCAGTCAGCCACGCCCGGCGAAAGCTCCTGATGGGCTTCCCGTTTCGATGGAGAAGCAAAGGGATGATTCTGCCGGTGGCCACCCCAATCTCACCTGTCTTGCCCAACTGGCGCTCCAGCACGGCGCGCAGTTCAGGGGTAAGCGGGAACATCCGGCCCTCCCGATTCTTCGTCTCCCCAGGGTCCATCCGGAGCCATCGGGCTTCAAGGTGAATGTGCGACTTCTGTCAGGAGAGAATCTCGGACTTGATGGGCCAACCCGTGATGCACGCCACCTCCGTGACCGGCTTCAGATCTTCGGCGCCATGCGCAAGCACGACCTCAACTGCACTGGCTTGGAAAAGCCCTCTACCCTAGCCCGCTAGTTGCGGTAGTGTTCCAGCGAAACGCCCTTCACTCCCAGGTCTGACGGCTGCGGTTGCCATACCCCGAAGGGACCTCTCGTCGCCACCAGAACAATGAGGCTTGGTCTTGTTCTCGTTTGAATGTTCCCAACCACCCAAGAAATGCATTTATTCTCCACCTCAGGGATGGTGGAAAACCCTCGCCTTCAGGCGAGTCCTTGGGTGTGGTAATATGGTCGCGTGCCAAGCTACCGCAGTGGGCCGCACAGCAAGTATGACGTCAAGGTCCACCTCGTCTGGCTCCCGAAGTACCGGAAACCGGTCCTCGTCGGGCCGGTGGCCCTCCGCGTCCGCGATCTCCTC
>DATIFO010000118.1:0-46013 GCA_035455275.1 Methylomirabilis sp. (SeqCode)
AAGGAGATCGAGGGCCGGATCAAGCAGATCCGCACCCAGATCGACGAGACCACCTCGGACTATGACCGCGAGAAGCTGCAGGAGCGGCTGGCCAAGCTGGCGGGCGGCGTGGCCGTGATCAAGGTCGGGGCCCCGACCGAGGTGGCCATGAAGGAGAAGAAGCCGGCGACCCCGACGCCGCCTGCGGAGTACTGAGGGGTTGGCCGGGAAACGCGGACTCGGCTTCCCGGGTCGGCTTCCCCGGCCTCACGACTTCTTCGCGCGGGGACGCGCGGCCTTCTTCCTGGCCCCAGCGGTGGGCGGCGCAGTCTTCTTCGCTCGCGTCCCTGCGCGTGCACCCGTACGCTTGCGAGCCGGGGCGCGCGGCGTGGTCGCAGGCTCGGCGGGGGCCTCGGCCCCGACAGCCGACGTCGCCTCGCCCATGGAAGCGGGCGCCGCTTCCTCAGCGTCCCGAGCCGCCGGTTGCACCTCCGCCTCGATCGGCAGCGGCTCCGGCGCCGTCGGCGTTTGGTCCTCAACGGGACGGGCGTCCTGGACGACTACGGCCTCGACGTCGAGTGGCGGCAGGCCGTCCTGCGGGCTCTCGCCGGTGGTGAGAGCGTCGGCTACGGGCGCAGCCTCAGCCGGCTTTGTCAGTGCCAGGTACTGCGGGCCGGGATGCACGCGCACGCCGCCCCGCCGATCGCGGTCGAGTCTGAACAGCCCTTCACGCTGTCCGAAGCGCAGGGCATCGAGAATGCCTGCGAATCCGTAGCGGTGCTCATCGAAGCTCTCGTCGAACGTCTTCACGAACTGTTTCAATTGCCGCACGTACATCGGGAACCGTGGGCTCGCACCGCTGCGCGAGAACGCCTGTGCCATGATGCGATAGCCGTCGGCCGGCCCCAGTCGCGTGAGGTCCCCCGCCGATGCGGCTTCTTCGGCAAGCGGCGCCGGCATGGATGGCTCGGTGGCTGGGGCCACACGATCGCCCGCTCGGGTGTCCGAGGATTGCCCGTGGCGGTCGTCGCGTCCCTCGCGGGCCTCCCGCGGCTCACGATGCGCGCGGGCCTCCCGCGGCTTCGCCGGCCCCTTGCCGGCCGGCGTCGCCGCTGTCTGTGGCGACGGCGTAGCCACCGGTGTGGCGGGCGCCGCTTCGCCCGTCTCGCGAAGCTCGACGTGGAAGCTGCGATCACCACCCTTCAGCGCGACGTGTCCGGCCTTGGCCAGCTTCTCGACGAAGTCGCGGAAGGAGTTCGCGCCGTACGCGCGCTCCGAGAAACTCGAGTCGAGCTGGAGCAGCGTGCTCTTGAGCAGTCCGAGCTGCGGCGTCACTTCGCGGTCCGCCAGCAACTTGAGCGCGCGGCGGATGAGCGGCATGGCCGCGGCACTGTCGGTCACGACACGCGTGCGCTCCCCGGCGTGCCGTCCGCGGGTCGTGACGCCGAGAATGTCCTCGTACGCCACAAACTCCGTGCAGTTCTTCTGCATCACCTGGCTGGTGAACGAGCGCCCACCGACCACGAACACCTTGCGGTCGTATTGCTTGAGCTTCTCGACCAGCGTGATGAAGTCGCTGTCTCCGCCGACGATGACGAACGCATTGATGTGGCTGTGCGTGAAGGCCATCTCGAGGGCGTCCAGGGCGAGGTTGATGTCGGCGCCGTTCTTGTCGCCGCCGGGCGTCAAGTTGCGCTGCACCATGTGGATGGCGTGCTGGGACATCGAGCGACCGTAGTCCGTCGCGCGGGTCCAGTCGCCATAGGCGATCTTGGTGACCACTTCGCCCCGCTCCTTCACGGCTTCGAGCACGGCGCCCACGTCGAACTGGCCGCCCAGGGTGGTCTTGACACCGATCTCGATGTTGTCGAAATCTATGAAGACCGCGATCTTCAGTCGCTCATCACTCACGGTATGTCCTTTCAGCACGAATGGGTCGAGGCGCCGCGGCTCGTCGCGGGGTCGAGACCGCTCCTTCCGTCAAGACGCGCCCACTGCACGCCGGATGCTCCACACGGCAGGCGGCGAACGTCCGGGGTGCGCGTGCATGCGCGGCGCTTGGCGGGCGCGGGAGGCCCTGCCGACCCATGCCCGCGTCACCACTCTAACCGCCGGGATCACGCCACGTCAAGGAAAGAGCGGACCGTCCGCCTGCAATGGGGGACCCGCCGGCAGGTGGACGCTGACCGCGAGCATCGGGATCTTGCCTTCGCCCGGGTTAGCGCCTCGCCCCGTCGACTGCCCGGACATGGGAGTTCGGGCGGAGTGCGCCGAAGAGCGTCCGCGTCTCCGCGGCGAGCCGGTCATAGCAGATCTGCAGGATCGTTTTCAGGTGGACGACGTCCGCCCTGTTGTACTCCACCAGCAGGCCCAGGGCCCGCCGGTCTCCCCGCAGGTACCTGCGCCATAGGATGACGGCGTCGAACCCGGACAGGTCACGCACGGCGAGATCCCGTTGCAGGCCGAGCCACGCTTCGATGACCTTCAGCCCCCCCGTCATCCCGAGCTTATTGGTCATGCGCCGGAGATCGGTGTGGATCGGGGGGGGCGCGAGTTGCGGAAACTCGGCATGGATGAACCGGAGGTCGAAGCCGGCCCCGTTGAAGCAGCTGATGAGACGGAACCGCTGGAGGTACCCGGGGAGGGCCCCGAGGTTGTCACCGGCGATGAAGGCCTTGTAGGCGTCGCCGTCGTAGACGCCCACCAGGGTGATGTCATCGGAAGCGGGAGACAGTCCGGTGGTCTCGAGGTCCAGATAGACGCAGTCCTGGTCAAACCGGCCGAAGAGCCGCCAAGCCTCGCCGAGGCTGCACAGCCGCGAGAAGAAGCCGGCGTTCCTTTCCCGCAGGGGGCGACGGGACATGGGCAGGTAACTTCTGAGATGCGCCAGCACCCGTGGTCGGACACTCCGGGAGCCGGGTTCCAGCCCGTCCGCATCGGCCCAGGTGTGGACTCCTTGCTGCCAGAGCGCTTGCTCGGTCGTCTTCCCGATCCCTGGAATGTGGACGAAGGTGTGTTCAGGCAATTGGCCGGGTCTCGCGGCTTGACTGCAGCCGCAAGGCTACCATTGACGAGAAGAAAGTCAAGGTGGTCACGAGCGAGGGACCGCACGACCCTCACGGCCACATCTCGATGGAGGCGGCGCTGCCTCCCTTGCCGGCAAGCCTGCGGCGAGCGCAATCGCCTGGCTCCATCCGGCGGAGCCCAGCGTGACGAGTCATAGAAGATCTGAGCCGCACGTTCCAGGTACCCTCCCGCCGTCCCGGATGGTCACACCGAGAGATCACTGGGGAGGTTCAATCTGAACGAGCGAAGGTTCTTCCGGTCCTCGGACGGGGGTCCAGTCCGGAAGGGAATACCCCGACTGTCGCAGGGCCTCTCGCTCCACTTCGGTGGCCTCCAGGATGCTGAAGTCGCCGAACGCCGCATCCTCCGGCAAGAGGATCTCCTCGTTGTCCAGGACGATGACGGGAGGCCCGCCGGATGAGCCAGCCGGGGCGGAGGAGAGGGTCGCCTCCCACGTCAAGCCGTCCATGAGTGATGAGCGAAGCTTCATGGGTCCTCCCTTCTGCGCTTCGTGGTCTGCGACATGTCGCTGCACGCGCGGGTCGTCCGGCTTCCATCCCGCCTCTCCTCGAGCGATCCACCGGCCGGTGCAGTGGATCGCCTCTGTCAATTAGCCACCGGCTCCCCGTCCTCCCAGATTCAGGGCGTGGGCGAGGAGTTCGTAGGAGCGCAGCCGTGCCTTGGCGTCGTGAGTGATGGTCACGACCACGAACTCGTTCACCCCGCAGGCCTCACGCATGGACAGCAGGCGATCCCGAACCTGTTCGGGGGCACCGGCGATGATGCGCCGGCGGTTGTAATCCACGAGCGCGCGCTCGCGGGTCGTGTACGGATAGGTTTCCGCCTCCTCCACCGACGGGTACGGACCGGACCGACCAGCGTGAAGCCACACGAGGAACAGATCGCGACTCCGCGCCAACCGGACGGCCTCCCCCTCTGTATCGGCGCAGACGACAAAGACGGCCACGCTCGCCCGGGGGGTGGCGAGGTGGCGCGACGGCCGGAACTCGTCTGCATAGGCGTGGAGGATCTCGGCGGCGCCCTCGCTGCTGATGAAGTGGGCAAACGCGAAGGCAGTGCCCATGTGGGCGGCCAGACCGGCGCTCTGATCGCTCGACCCGAGGAGCCATACCTCCGGCGCCCCGGTCCCGCTCGGCATGGCCTCGATCCCGGCGAATGGATGATCGGCGCCCAGGTCGTCGTGCAGGAAGCCGATCAGGTCCGCCACCTTTCCGGGGAATCGCGCGATGTCCAGCGCGCCCGGGTCGTTGGCCAGCACGCGGGCCGTGCGCTGGTCGCTCCCCGGCGCCCGGCCGATGCCGAGATCTATGCGGCCAGGGAACAGGGCCTCCAGCATGCGGAAGTTCTCGGCCACCTTGAGGGGGCTGTAGTGGCTCAGCATGACGCCGCCGGAGCCCACTCGGATCCGAGAGGTCCGGGCGGCGACCTGGCCGATCAGGATCTCGGGGCTCGACCCGGCCAGCCCGCGAGTCGAGTGGTGCTCGGCGAGCCAGTACCGGTGGTAGCCGAGACGATCGGCGGCCTGGGCCAGCTCCAGGGTCTCGCGGATCGCGTCGACCGCCGTGCCGCCGCTCTTGATGGGCGACTGATCGAGGACGCTCAGTGTGAGCATGGACGTGCTCCCGTGTTGAAGGGAACGGGGGCCTCCCGTCGCAGGAGAGAGTACGCGACCTATCGTCAGAGTTCAACCCGTGGGCGTGACCCCTGGAGATTCGCTGGCCTGCTCCAGGAGCACGTGTGCCGGTGGAGTCGGCCGCCTTAGGATGATACAGTCACGCGAGACAGGAACGGTGGCAGCGCTCTCAGGCTGGCCCCGCGATCGATCTCCACCGGGTGATCTCGAAGTGGGGTTGGGCCGATGGCCCACACCCCGGACGGACGGATGAGTCAGGTGCTTTCACGGCCCACAGGCACACACCGCCGAAGTCGCCCAGTCCTCGCCGGCGCGAACTGGCGACGAGCCCTGGGGGTGATTCTTGGCCTGCTCCTGAGCGGTACGGCGTGCGCTCGGCCAATCCCGCAGGCCATCACGCCCGCGGCGCTCGCCTCCAAAACCGCGGTCGGGTCCGGGGCTTCTGCCGAGGACCTTCTCAGCATCGTGCAGGCCCTCGCCGCTCCTGCGATGGAGGGGCGCGCGACCGGGTCGCCCGGGATGGAGCGCGCGGCGCGCTACATCGCGGGGGAGTTCCAGCGAGCAGGCCTCCTCCCGGGAGGGGACGGCAGCTCCTATTTCCAGGCCTTCGAGGTGGCGACAGGAATTCACTTGGGGGATCAGAACCGCTTGCGTCTCCAGCGCGCGGAGGGCGGCCAGGGGTACCAGGTCAGCCGCGATTTCACCCCGTTCAGCTTCTCCGATAGCGGGCGGGTGCAGGCTGAGGCGGCCTTCGTCGGCTATGGTATCACGGCGCCCGAGTTGCAATATGACGATTACGCCGGCGTGGACGTAACCGGCAAGGTCGTCCTGGTCCTCACGGGCGACCCGCGGGAGCGCGACACGGCCAGCCCGTTCCGGCGGCCCGAGGCGTACCGCTACACCGAGGTGCGGTACAAGGCCCTCAACGCCCGGGAGCACGGCGCCCGCGGGATCATCCTGGTGACAAACCCGCTGGCCCACGGCGAGGAGCCGGAGCATCTGTTCGCCATCCGGGGAATCACCTCGGTGTCCCAGAGCGGCATTCTGGCGATCAACGCTCTGCGGGGAGTGGCCGAGGCCATCCTGGCGCGGAGTGGACGCTCGCTGCGCGGGCTCCAGGAGGCCATCGACCGCGACCTGCGCCCCAGTTCCTTCGTGGTGCCGGGACTCGCGGTGGAGATCGAGGTGCAACTGATCCACGAGCACGGCCGCGCCTGGAACGTGATCGGCCTCCTGCGGGGGACGGACCCCGCGCTCCGAGCGCAGGCGGTGGTGGTGGGAGCGCACTACGATCACCTGGGACACGGCGGGGAGACCTCCCTCGCGCCCGAGCGCTATGGCGAGGTCCATCCCGGGGCGGACGATAATGCCTCGGGGACGGCCGGGGTGGTCGGCTTGGCACGCCGCTTCGCCGCGGAGGGCGGGGCGCGGCGGAGCATCGTCTTCGTCGCATTCGCCGGAGAGGAGATGGGCCTGCTTGGCTCCTCGCACTACGTCCGGGCGCCGGCCTTTCCCCTGGACCACACGGTGGCCATGCTCAACCTGGACATGATCGGTCGCCTGCGCAGCGACACCCTCTACGTCTTTGGCGTGGACACAGGAAAGGAGTTCCGGGAGGTGCTGGACGCGGCCAATCGGGACGCGGGGTTCACGTTCAAGCTGAGCGGGGACGGCTACGGGCCGTCGGACCATACGCCTTTCTACGGCAAGGACCTGCCGGTGCTCTTCTTCTTCACCGGTCCACACCCGGACTACCATCGTCCCACGGACACCGCGGACAAGATCAACGGGCCCGGCCTGTCACGCGTGGTGGGCCTCGTGGCGGGCGTTCTCCGCCGCGTTGCCGAAGGCAGCGCACCCGTCACCTTCGCCCGGGTGGAGCGCTCCACGCCTTCCCGGCCCAGCGCCGCCAGGGGGCAGGGCTATGGACCCTATTTCGGCTTGGTCCCGGAGTTCGGCCAGCCGGACGAGGGGGTGCGGCTCAACGGCGTGCTCGCCGGCAGCCCGGCCGAGAAGGCGGGTCTCCGGGCGGGCGATCTGATCGTCCGCTTTGATGGGCGGACGGTCCGGAACCTGGAGGATCTCGTCTTCGTACTCCGGGGAAAGCGTGCCGGAGACCTGGTGGAGGTCGTCTATCGACGCGGGGACGAGGAACACGCGGTCAGCGCCGTCCTGGGGACGAGACCTTAGTCCCGAATCCCCAGCCCCGACCCCGTTATCCGTGATCGCCGTTGACAGGACGAGCGGCATTGGGTAGCCTTCGATCCAGGACGTCCAGGCGAGACACGGGGGCGATTGCGCGACGATTCCGAAGGCGGCTTCCGCCGCGGAAGGGAGGGCAGGCGGGTGCAGCGAGAGGAGATGGAGGTGGAGGTCCTCACCATCCAGGGATGGTACCGGGGACACATCACGCTGCCGGCCGGCGGGAGGCTCCTGGATTTCCTGAACACCAAGCCGGAGATGATCGCGCTCACCGGGGTGAGGGACCCCTCGGGGGCCCACCATTCGTTTGTCGCCGTCAACACCGAGCAGGTCCTGGCCATCCGGCCGGGTGGGCAGGAGTAGCTGTTGCCGTCTATGGCGGCCCCTGGCGTCCGCCGAGTGAGCTGTCCGTCGGGAGCCGGCGAAGGTCCCGCCGGGCGGCGCCGGAGTTCCCCTGGGGCGGCAGAAAGATCGCCCGACCCATGACTCACACCCTCTCCGCTCTCTCGCACCTCGCCTCGCTCTTCCCAGCCCAGAGGGCCACGGTTCGCGGATGGGGCGCGGCGGCGTTACTGCTGATCCTGGCTTGCCTCGGGCCGGCCGGGCCCGGCGGGGCTGCGACTCAGACGCCTCCCAAGACCCCGAAGTCCGGCAAGGGTCCGCCCCCCGAGGCATCCAGCCAGGCGTACACATACGGAACGGTCCGGACGGTCCAGGACGCTGCGAATCTCGTGGTGGTGACCCCGGAGCTTGCGCGCATCAGCGTTCGACTCCTGGGCGTCGAGCCGCCGGTCGTCTCCCGTCCCGCCCAGGATGGCGGCACGCCCGTCCCTGGCCAGCCCTTCGGCAGGGAGGCAGAGACATACGCCCGCGACCTCGTGCTTGACAAACAGGTGCAGCTGGATACCTACGGGACGGATCGAAAGGGCCGGATCCTGGCGGTCGTATGGCTCGGCGGCATCAACGTCAACGTCGCCCTGGTGAAGGAGGGATTGGCCTGGGTGGGCCCGTCCATCCCCATCACCAAGGTGCGAGCGGAACTGGAGGTGGCCGGGCGGCAGGCCCAGGTCGGGAAGTACGGGCTGTGGGCCCTCCCCAATCCGGAGCCCCCCTGGGAATACCGGAAGAGCCACCACCTTCCGGCCGATTGAGCGCCGCTGCACACAGTGACAGGGATCGCGGGTGACCTTGCACACATCGGACCCATCTCCGCTGCCCTCCCTCGGGGAGGAGGACCGCCGGCTCCTGGAGGCGTTCCGCCAGCGCTACCCGTTTCCCCTGGATCCGTTTCAGGAGCAGGCGATCCGCTGGATCCTGCCCGGGGATTCGGTGATCGTCTCGGCGCCGACGGGCGCCGGCAAGACCCTGGTGGCCGAGTTCGCCATCTATCGTGCCCTGGCCATGCAGCGGGCGGTCGTGTACACCACGCCGCTGAAGGCGTTGAGCAACCAGAAGTACGCGGACTTCGTCCGCCAGTACGGCCACGATCTGGTGGGCATCCTGACAGGGGATGTGAAGGTCAACCCACGAGCCCCGATCCTGGTCATGACCACCGAGATCCTGCGAAACCTCCTGTTCACCGAGAAGCCCCAGGAGATCGCCACGGCGGTCCTGGACGAGTGCCATTACCTGGGGGACGAGGGGCGAGGCACCGTGTGGGAGGAGATCGTCATCAACTGCCCCCCGACGGTGCAACTCGTGGCGCTCTCGGCGACGGTGAGCAACCTGCAAGAGATCGCGGCCTGGATCAGCCAGGTGCATCGCCCCGTCCACGCCATCTTTCATCCGGTGCGGCCGGTTCCCCTCCAGCACCTGCTCTGCCACCAGGACGGAGAGATCGTCTCCCTGGAGGCGGCCCGCCGCCCGCATTCGGTCGTGCCGGAGCCTCGCCTCAAGGGCGGCCAGGAGGGTACCGCCCGCCATGGCCCCGGAATGCACGGACGCATGCTTCGCCGGCCCGCCAGCCCCAGCCGGGTCATCCCCCAACTGCGCGAGCGACGCTGGCTGCCCGCCATCTACTTCATCTTCAGCCGATCCGGATGCGAGCGGGCCCTGCGGCGCTTCCTGGAGGACGGCGGCTCGCTCCTGGAACTGCACCGCCGGCCCGAGGTGGAGGAGGCCATCGCCAACACCCTGCGGGATTACCCCAGCATCGTTCCGGAGACAGAGGTGAATGCGCTCCTCCTGGACGGGCTGATCCGGGGAGCGGGCATGCATCACGCCGGGATCCTGCCCGCCCTCAAGCGGCTGACCGAGCTGCTCTTCGAGCGGGGGCTGGTGAAGGTGGTGTTCGCCACCGAGACCATGAGCCTGGGCATCCACATGCCCGCCAAGAGCGTGGTGGTCCAGGGCGTGCGGAAGCGGAGCGACGTCGGCTTCCGGCGCCTCACACTGAACGAGCTCACGCAGATGGCGGGCCGGGCCGGCCGCCGGGGGATCGACCCGGAGGGCAAGTGCGTCATTGCCCTGGACTCGCCCGAGGCGGAGGACGAGGTCCGGCAACTCCTGGCCGGGGCGCCCGAGCCGATCCAGAGCAGGTTCCGGGTCGGCTACAGCTCGGCCGCCCTTCTGGTGGACCTCTACCGAGAGCCGGCGGCGGTCCGCCGGGTCATCGAGTCGAGCTTCGGTCAGTTCCAGAACCGGTCGCGCATCCAGGCGCTGGAGGCGGAGCGGGCGGAGCTGCTCCACAAGCTGACCGCGGCGGAAGGGATTCGCTCGCCGTGCTGCGCGCTCACGGATCTCCTGGCCTACCGGGAGAAGCGCGCCGCCCTGGAGGCAGAGCGGGAGCGCGTCCGGCGGTCGGGCCCGGGCGGGAAACGCCGCGGCCGCCGACGGGGCCAGGCCGACTCCCCCTGGACAGAGGACCTGCACTCGGCGCGTCAGCGCCTGGAGGCCACGGCGCTGGAGCTGTCCGAGGTCCCCTGCCACCGGTGCCCGCACCGGGCGAACCAGGAGCGGCTGCTGAGACGATCGGACCGGGTCCGGCAGGCAATCGAGGGGCGGGGCCAAACCTTGCGGGAGCTGAAGGAATCCTACTGGGAGCAATTCCTGCGGGTGGTGGAGGTGCTGCGGCACTTCGACTGCCTGGGGGATTCCACGCTCACCGCCATGGGCCGCTTGATCGCCTCGCTCCGGCATGACAACGAGCTGCTCGTGGCCCGCGTGGCCTTCTCGGGCCTCCTGGAAGGGCTCGCGCCAGCCGAGGTCGCGGCGATCCTCTCCTGCCTGGTGGAGGAACCCCGGGAGATCGAGACGCTCTTCGCCCGACAGCTATTCAAGAGGCTGCCGCATCTGCGGCGCCGGGTGCAGGCGCTGGAGAGCCAGGCCGCCGAGGTCCTGCGCGTGCAGCAGGCCAGGGGGGTCCACCGGCCGGTCTCGATGCACACCACCTTCCTGGCCGCCGCCCACGAGTGGACCAACGGGGAGGACGACTGGGTGCGGCTCATCCAGAGCTGCTTCGGCGGCCACGAGGGGGACCTCATCCGGGCCTTCCGTCGCTTGATCGACCTCTGCCGGCAATTGATCGATAGCCCCGAACTCCCTCAGAGCCTCCGCTCCTCGCTCCTCGTGTCGGTGGAGATGCTGGATCGCGGCATCGTTCTGGAATCCGCCCTCATCTAATAACCCAGTAGATCCCCCATCGCGTATTCGAGGCAGGACCAGGGATCGAGGCGAAGTGCCCGCGGCCGTCTCGGCCCGCGTGGCTGATCGCCCGGGATGGGCAAATGCCCGCACAGGGTGGGCGGATCAGCAATCCGGCTGGTTCCGCAAGGGATGTAGATCTCCTAACCACCTGATTCTGAGATGCCTATGGCCACGGTGATCCGATGCGGAGGGATGGCACGCGCGATGCTTCATCCTCGGTCAGGGGTTTGAGAGTCGGGGTAGAAAGGAGGGGGCCATGAAGACCCAACGCAAGCAGCAAGGCCTTTCCAGGGTGGTGGATTTCTTCCAGGTCGTCATCGTGAGAAGGATGACTTTCCCGCTGCGGCTCACACCGGTTGCTGTGCCGATGGGGGGCATGTTGATGACCCGCACGGCTCGACGGAGCCCTTCGAACCGACTGACCGGCTGGCTGCCGCTCCTGCTGGGAGTTGTCTTCCTCACCGCGGGTCCCGCGTGGGCTGGCCAGGCGGGCCTTCCCGCAAACGTCCCGAACATTCTCGATCCGGACGTAAGAGTGAACTTCCAGCCCGTGGGAGTGGCCACCCTTCGCGGCAATCCTGATTTCCCCGTGGTCCTGCTCGTGAACACCTCCGGGGAAGAACCCCAGGCGCTCCTCCTCGGGCTGGATGCCCGCAACGGGAAGGACACATGGTCCCTGACGGGCGACCCAATTGTCCTGATCGTGGTCTTCGCGGACCAGACGACGATCGAAGGGCTCTACGTGGACACCGGTTTCGCGGACCAGGGAAAGGCATCCGGAAGCTATGCCGTGGTTGATGAGCTGAATTCTCCGGTGCTCCCCGACCTGCTGAAAGCCGTCACCGCACCCGTGATGCAGACGTACCTGTAGCAAGTCGTCGAGGGAATTCCCGCAACCCTTCCCGACCCTGCGCCTGGCCCTCGGCCACCCCAGCCGTCCTTTCCGCTGAGTCTTACGTCTCCACCATTCACGACCCACCGGCGGAATTTCGTTGCCCTTCCGGCGGAATGGGAGGAAACCGCTTTCAAGCCTTCAGGGGCTCAGGTCTTCCCCTGCTTGTCCTTGCAGGCGGGCGCGGCATTTGATACAAGGGGGAGGCCGGCATGGACACCGGAGATCGGACAGACGTGTGATTTTTCGCGGGAGCATCTCGCATTCCTGGACCTGATCCGCACCCCGACGGAGGCATGGGACATGGCGATGATTCCCTTCCGCGATCTGGTTGCGGCTCACCTCGCGTCCCACCATCCGGCCACGGACGGATGGACGATCCAGCGCGACCTGCTCCTGGAGGACGGCGCGGAGATCCACTTCCTGGTGGGCCGCGATCGCCAGCGATTCGTGGCTCACTGCAAGGCGGAGGTAGGCAACGTGCTCTTCGAGCACGTGGATCACGCTGCGAACCTCGCCGAAAAAGCGGCCGCGGGCTCCGCCGTCCTCTACGTGCCCATCGGCTCCTTCACCCCGCCGGTCATCCTGGCGTACGCGGGCGAGCGGCACGTCCGGATCCAAGCGCTGTAGTGTCATCGGCGGACGGAGGCAGCATGGCGCGGATGCGGGCGGCCCCCTCCTCACGGTGAGTTCTCCCTTGCTTGCCCCACCGGCCTCTGGTATAAGGCGGCGTCCCCGACCTCCATGCGGAGCCCGCATGCAACTCCACGCCGCGGCCGTCGCCACACTCCTGGCTGCCCTCCTCTTCGCAACACCCGGCCGTGCCGCCGACGGCTTGGCCCGAGACATGGAGCGCCTGCAGCGGCTGCGGGACCAGGTGGAGGTCAACGCGGACAAGCTCGAATACAACGAGGCCGAGCGCAGGCTTCTGGCGACGGGCAGCGTCCGCCTGGTCATGGGGGACCGCTCGCTGTTTGCCGACGAGGTGACCCTGGACCTGGACGACCAAGAACTGGTGGCCACGGGGAATGTGATTCTCATGGAGGGACTGAATCGTCTGGAGGGGGATCGGATCGAGTACAACTACCGCACGAACCTGGGCGTTGTCACCACCGGTCGGGGATTCCTCGCGCCCGGGGTCAGCTTCAGTGGAGCGGAGATCCGCCGCGAGGGGGAGAGCCAGTACCATCTCAAGCAGGGGCGCTTCACCACGTGCCGCGTCTGCGAGCCAGAGCCCGAGCAGGTGGACTGGGAGTTCCGGGCGGCCGACGCCACCATCTACCAGGACGAGTGGGTCGTCGCCAAGAACGCCAGCCTCTGGCTCAAGGGGTTCCCCGCCCTCTTCTCCCCCATCGCCGCGATCCCCATCGGGCCAAGGCGCACGGGGTTCCTCATCCCACGCCTGGGGTACGGCAATCGGGACGGCTTCACGATCAGGCAACCGTTCTTCTGGGCCATCTCGCCGTCGCAGGATGCCACCTTCTCCACCACCTACCGGTCCCGACGCGGCGTGGACTTTCTGGCGGAGTACCGCTACGTCCTCTCGGAGGATTCCCGGGGGGGGCTGGCCGGCCGCTACCTGTACGACCGGGCGACGTCTCCCCATAACCGGGTGGAGTTCAAGTGGCTCCACGATCAAGTCCTGGACCCCACCTGGACTTTCAAGGCGGACGTGCGACTCCAGACCGAACCGTCGCTCAATAGCCAGACCGAGGACTCCACGGTGGCGGAGCGCACCCAGCGGACCCTCGACTCCAGGGCGTTCCTGACGCAGGCGACGCCGCAGTACATGCTGTTAGGGTTCCTCGAGGCCACGCAGGATCTCTCCAGCGTGGAACAGACGCGCAGCTCCCGGTTGCCCGACGTGCGGTTCCAGTGGCTGCCGAACCGGGTCCCGGGGTTGCCCGTGCTCCCGGAGGGCGAGGGATCCGTCGTGTACCTGGAGCGGAACCAGGGAACTGACGCGGGACGCCTGGACCTGCGACCCGCGCTGCACCTCCCCCTGGCCCTGACCCCCTGGCTCCTGTCCACGAGCTCGGGGGGGCTGCGCGAGACCGCCTACACGACGACGACGATTGCTGGCCGGAGCCACAACCGGATCGTGGCCGAGCTGGCGGAGCGGCTGACCTCGCGATTCGCCCGACGATACGATGCAACAGGTCTGGGCCTTTCGCGCCTGACCCACGTCGTGGAGCCGAGCCTCCTCTACCAGTACGTGCCGTGGATCGACCAGCGGGCGCTCCCGCAGTTCGACCGCGCAGACTTCATCAGCCCCCAAAACCGGGTGACCTACCAACTCACCAACAGACTGGTGGCGCGGTGGCAGGAGGCGAGCGGGGACACCCGGGCGCATGAGGTGGCCACGCTGGATGTCGCGCAGAGCTGGAATCTGCAGCCACGCACCCGGGAGTTCTCGGACGTGTACCTCACCGGGCTCACGCCAGAGCGCGTGGACCAGGCCGTCACCGACGTCGTCCCGTTGGGGGACGGGTTCTCGCGGGCGCAGGAGCGGACCCTGTCCAACCTGATCTTCAGCGGCAGCCTCAGCCCAATCCCGGCCGTGGCCCTGCGCGGGACGTTGGCCTTCAATACCGAGACGCGACAGACCGACGCCATCAATTCCGGCATCCTGGCCCGCTTCCCCGAACTGCTGACCCTGGAGGTCGGCTACAGCTACGTCCGAGGCCAGACGGTGAATGGCCTGGTGGGCAGGATCCAGTGGCACCTCACCAAGACCCTGATGGTCGATTTCCTGACTCGCTACGATGCGCCCACCAGCACCTTTCTGGAGAACACCGTCACGCTCCGCTACAGCACGTGTTGCTGGGAGGTGGGCCTCAATTACAGCCATCGGGCGCGCGGTGTGAATCAGCAAGAGGAGAACACCGTTCACGTGAATTTCGACCTGAAGGTGCCCAGCCCGCCATCGCCCCGGTAGGGTCGAGAGCGGCCGCGCAGGCAGTTGAGAGACGGCGCCGCCCAGCCGGATCGGTCGGAGGCGTGCGGGCAAATCCGCATTCGACCATGGCCCCACCTCGGACGCTCCCCAGATAGCAGTTGACCGACCGGTCCGGCCCTCTTTAGAATAGGAGACCCTTGAGGCCTGTCGAGAGGAGTTGATCCATGCGATTCGATGCTGCCCGCGCACCGCGCCTGGTCGCCTGGGAAGTCACCCGGGCCTGCGACCTGGCATGCCTCCACTGTCGCGCCGTGGCGCAACCACATCCCGACCCTCGCCAGCTCTCCACGGAAGAAGCCTTCCGCCTCGTGGACGACATCGCGGCCTTCCAGGAGCCCGCGATCCTGATCCTCACGGGCGGCGACCCGATGAAGCGACCGGATATCTTTGACGTGGCAGCGCGGGCCTCGGCAGCAGGCCTCAGGGTCGTGATGTCCCCCAGCGGGACCCACGTGACCCCGGCCAGCGTCAGGGAACTGCGGCGGGTGGGCGTCCAGCGCATCTCCGTGAGCCTGGACGGCAGCACCCAGGCGCTGCACGACGCCTTCCGCCAGGTGCCCGGGGCCTTCGCGGCGGCCACGCAGTCCCTGGCCTATGCGCGAGAGGGCGGCTTGCCGTTCCAGATCAACACGACGGTCACCCGCCACAACCGCCACGACTTGACCGACATGCTGCGCCTGGCGGTGGACCTCGGGGCGGTCACCTGGGATGTGTTCATGCTGGTGCCCACCGGGCGCGGCAAGGTGCAGATGGAGATCACCCCCGAGGAGTACGAGGAGACCCTGCACTTCGTCTATGAGGTCTCCCAGACCGCTCCGATCCAGGTGAAGATGACGTGCGCCCCCCACTACAAGCGCGTGCAGCTCCAGGAACGGAGGCGAGCGCCCCGCAAAGCGCCCGCAGGCCCGCCCGCCGCCCATCCGGCGCACGGGTTCAGCCGGGGGTGCATGGCGGGCTACGGGTTCTGCTTCGTCTCCCACATCGGCGAGGTGGGTGGCTGCGGCTACCTGCCCCTCCTGGCGGGAAGCGTGCGGCAGGCCTCGCTGGTGGAGGTCTACCGGGACTCCCCGCTGTTCAAGAGCATCCGGGACGCGAACCTCCTCCAGGGACGCTGCGGGATCTGCGAGTACCGGGTGCTCTGCGGCGGGTGCCGGGCCCGCGCCCTGGGCGCGACGGGGAACTACCTGGAGGAGGAGCCCTTCTGCACCTACCACCCCAACCCGCGGGCCCCGCGAGAGCTGATCAACGTGGAGGCGCTGGTCTCGGCCGCGGCGGCGCACGAGATCCGAACGGAGGGGCCACCACCCAAGGACTTCGTCCCGCCCATGACGTAAGAGCGCTCGGCGGGGCGTCCCGACGGGCGTTCCTCGAACTGCCGAACAGCCGAACGCTCTTGCTGGAGGAGCCGATGCATTACCCCATCTACCGACCGCGACGGTTGCGCGAGACCGAGACGATTCGCCGCATGGTGCGCGAGACGCGCCTGACGGCGGACGGCTTCATCATGCCGTTCTTCGTTACCCACGGCCGGGGCGTGCGGCGCGAGGTCGGCAGCATGCCGGGGAACTACCAGCTCTCGGTGGACGAGCTGGTGCGCGAGGTGAAGGAGACGGTGGCGCTGGGCATCCCCGGCGTCCTCCTCTTCGGCCTGCCGGCCGTGAAGGATGCGGTGGGCTCCGAAGCCTACGCCGGGGACGGGATCGTCCAGCAGGCGGTCCGGGCCATCAAGGACGCGGTCTCGGACCTCGTGGTCATCACCGATGTCTGCCTCTGCGAGTACACCAGCCACGGCCATTGCGGCATCGTCGAGCGCGGGCGGGTCAAGAACGATCCCACCCTGGAGCTCCTGGCCAAGACCGCCCTCTCGCACGTCGAGGCGGGGGCGGACATGGTGGCCCCCTCGGACATGATGGACGGCCGGGTGGCGGTGATCCGCGAGGCGCTGGACGAGACAGGCCACGAGGAGACGCCCATCCTGGCGTACGCCGCCAAGTACGCCAGCGGGTTCTACGGGCCCTTCCGCGAGGCGGCGGAATCGGCGCCCCAGTTCGGCGACCGCCGGGCCTACCAGATGGATCCCGCCAACGCCGACGAGGCGCTGCGCGAAGTGGCCCTGGACCTGGACGAGGGGGCGGACATGATCATGATCAAGCCGGCCCTCGCCTACCTGGACGTCATCTGGCGTGTGAAGACGGAATTCGGCGTGCCCGTGGCCGCCTACAACGTGAGCGGGGAGTTCTCCATGCTGAAGGCGGCGGCACGCCTCGGCTGGCTGGACGAAGACCGGGTCATGCTGGAGATGCTGACCGCCATCAAGCGGGCCGGTGCCGACTTGATCCTGACCTACTTTGCCCGGGATGCCGCCCGGCTCCTCCGGCAGCAGGCGGGGTGAGCCGCGGCATCGGCGCGGACCCTTTCCACCTCCCCTTTTCTCCAAAATGCTCGCGAGGCCTTGACAAGAGAGGCGGGTCTCGCGTTAAATAGCCGCGCCTGCCACCAAGCAGTCCACACTGGGAAGGGGGTTTTCCTTGGGGGATCGGTCCAAGCAACTGTTCCAGGAGGCCGCCCGCTATTTCCCGGGCGGGGTGAACAGCCCCGTCCGCGCGTTCCGCGCCGTGGGAGGCGAGCCGTTCTTCGTGGTGTCGGCCAGCGGCAGCCGCATCACCGACGCGGACGGCAAGAGCTACATCGACTACGTCGGCTCCTGGGGACCCATGATCCTGGGCCACGCTCACCCGCAGGTCGTGGCCGCCATCCGGAAGGCGGCGGAGCGCGGGACGAGCTACGGAGCGCCCACGGAGTCGGAGACGCGCCTGGCCCAACTCGTCCAGGCGGCCTTCCCGACCATGGAGCGGATGCGCTTTGTCTCCTCCGGGACGGAGGCCTGCATGAGCGCCCTCCGGGTGGCGCGCGGCGTGACACGGCGCGACGCCATCGTCAAGTTCGAGGGATGCTACCACGGCCACGCCGACAGCCTGCTGGTGAAGGCCGGTTCCGGGGCGATCACCTTCGGTGTTCCGGACAGCCTGGGCGTCCCCGCCGATCTGGCGAGGCACACCCTCACCCTTCCCTACAACGATCTCGGGGCCGTGCGGGCCTTGTTTGCGGCGCGCGGGAAGGAGATCGCCGCCGTCATCGTGGAGCCCGTGGCCGGCAACATGGGCGTGGTTCCGCCGCAGCCGGGCTTCCTGGCAGGGCTCCGCGAGGTCAGCACCCAGCACGGCGCCCTCCTCATCTTCGACGAGGTCATCACCGGCTTCCGCATCGCCCGGGGCGGCGCCCAAGAGACCACGGGCATCCGGGCCGACCTCACCTGTCTGGGGAAGATCGTGGGGGGCGGCCTCCCGGTCGGGGTCTACGGCGGCCGTGCCGAGATCCTGGACCAGGTCGCGCCGCTGGGACCCGTGTATCAGGCGGGCACCCTGTCGGGGAACCCCCTGGCCATGGCGGCCGGCATCGAGACCCTGATGCTCCTGGAAGCCCCCGGGTTCTACGCCGACCTGGAGGCCAAGGGGAAGCGGCTCACGGAGGGCCTGGTCGCCGCAGCGGCCGCTCACAGGATTCCCGTGCAGATCAACCGCGTGGGGTCGATGCTGACGGCTTTCTTCACGGATGCGGCCGTCTCCGACTACGCCACGGCCAAGACGGCGGATACGGCGCGCTACGGGGCCTTCTTCCGGGCGCTGCTCGAGCGCGGGGTGAGCCTGGCCCCATCCCAGTTCGAGGCCGCCTTCATCTCCGCGGCCCACACGACGACAGACCTGGACAGCACCATCGCGGGCGCCCGAGACGCCCTCGCCGCCGCATAGGAGACGGGCGAAATCCAAGGGAGGGGTCATGGAGAGCCTGCCGAACACACGGCGCAGCGTCGTCAATCTCCTTCTGGGATCCAGCTTCGGGGCCATGGTGCTCTGGATGCTCTACCCTGTGGCGCGTTACCTGATCCCTCCCCAGAGCGGTGAGCCCACCATCGCCTCCGTCCAGGTGCCGTGGAAGCCGGCCGAGCTGAAGGTCAACTCGGGGCGGATCTTCAAGTTCGGAAGCCAGCCCGGCATCCTGCTCAAGACCCCGGCCGGGGACCTGCGGGCCTTCAGCGCCGTGTGCACTCACCTGAACTGCACCGTCCAGTACCGGGAGGAGAAGCAGGATGTCTGGTGCGCCTGCCACAACGGGGTCTACGACCTCAACGGCAAGAACGTGAGCGGCCCGCCGCCCCGGCCCCTGGAAGCCTTCAAGGTCTTCGTGAAGGGGGACCAGATCGTCGTGACCAAGGGGGCCTGACCATGGGGGAGGCGAGGCTGGTCGACCGACTGGCGGCCTGGCTGGACGAGCGGATCGATCTGCAGGGGATGCGCGAGCTCATCCGGCACAAGGTCGTGCCGGTCCACGGTCACACCGTCTGGTACTACTTCGGCGGGATGACGCTCTTCCTCTTCACCATCCAGGTCTGCACCGGCATCCTGCTCCTGTTGTACTATCGGCCGAGCGCGGAGGAGGCATACGAGAGCGTCCAGTTCATCGTCACCGAGGTGCAGTTCGGCTGGCTGATCCGCTCGATCCACAGCTGGTCGGCCAACCTGATGATCGCCACGCTGATGATCCACCTGTTCAGCGTGTACTTCACGCGGGCCTATCGGAAGCCACGGGAGCTGACCTGGGTGAGCGGCATGGCCCTCTTCGGGATCGCCCTCACCTTCGGCTTCAGCGGGTACCTGTTGCCCTGGAACACCCTGGCCTATTTCGCCACCAAGGTGGGAACCGACGTGGCCGGCCAGGTCCCGGTGGTGGGGCACCTGATGACCCGCATCCTCCGGGGGGGCGAGGACGTCACCGGGGCCACCCTCTCCCGCTTCTACGGCATCCACGTGGCGATCCTGCCGCTGCTCACGACCGGCATCATGGGTCTGCATCTCTTCCTGGTGCAGAAGCAGGGGATGAGCGTCCCCCTGGAGATCGAGCACGGCGGTCAGCCCCCGAAGACCATGCCCTTCTTCCCCAACTTCCTCCTGCGGGACCTGGTGGGCTGGCTCTCGGCCCTGGCGCTCCTGGGGGCGCTGGCGGCCTACTTCCCGTGGGAGCTGGGGACCAAGGCCGATCCGTTCGCGCCCGCGCCCGCGGGCATCCGTCCCGAGTGGTACTTCATGTTCATGTTCCAGACCCTGAAGTACCTGCCCGCCAAGATCGGTCCGCTCGACGGCGAGATGCTCGGCGTCCTCGGCTTCGGCCTGGGAGGGCTGTTCCTGCTGCTGGTGCCGTTCCTGGACCGCAAGGCGATCGCAGGCGAGAGGAATCCGCTATTCCTCTGGCTCGGCGTGGGCATCGTGACCTACATCGTGGTCCTGAGCGTGCTGGGCTACGTGGCCCCTGGAGGGAAATAACATGCCCGGGGCGTGGCGCCTGCTGGTGGCGGCCGTGATCGTCGGCCCGATCCTCCTTCCGGCCGGTGAGGCGGTGGCCCAGAAACTGCCCGAGGGCAATGCCTGCGTCCAGTGCCACCAGGGGATCGGGGATCCACGGGTGACGCCGCCCGCGGAGAAGTTTGCCCAGGACATTCATCTGGCCAAGGGCATCCTCTGCCAGGACTGTCATGGGGGAGACCCCAGCAGCTTCGACCCCCAGACGGCCATGAGCCGGGCCAAGGGCTTCATCGGGAAGCCGAGCCACCAGGCGATCCCCCAGCTCTGCGGGAAGTGCCACAGCGATGCCGTGTACATGAAGCGGTTCAATCCGACCATCCGGGTGGACCAGGTGCAGGAATACTATACGAGCATCCACGGGAAGCTGCTCCAGAAGGGTGACCAGAAGGTGGCGACGTGCATCAGTTGCCACGACGTCCACACGATCCGCGCGATCAAGGATCAGCAGGCCTGGACGTATCCGGTGAAGGTGGTGGACACGTGCGGCCGGTGTCACGGCGATGCGAAGTACATGGCGGGCTACAGCATTGCCACCGACGTCGTGGCGAAGTACAAGCAGAGCGTGCATTACGAGGCCCTCACCAAGAAGGGGGACCTCTCGGCGCCCACCTGCAACGTCTGCCACGGAAACCACGGCGCCACCCCGCCGGGCGTGGAGTCGGTGGCCCACGTGTGCGGGACGTGTCACAGCGTGCCCGAGGAGTTCTTCGCGAAGAGCCCCCACCGGAAGGCCTTCGCCGCCATGGGCCTGGCGCCGTGCGTGACCTGTCACAGCAATCACGAGGTGATGAAGACGGGCGACAGCATGGTGGGGACGACCGACAAGGCGGTCTGCCTGAACTGCCATGATGCGAAGAGCGCGGGATACCAGAAGGCGGCATCGATCCGCGCGTCCCTGGACGGGCTTCGCGAGGGTGTGGAGCGCGCCACGGAGATCCTGGACCGAGCGGAGCACGCCGGGATGGAGGTGAGCCAGGCCAAGTTTGAGCTCCGGGGGGCGATGGACATCCTGCTCAAGGGCCGGGCGGCGGTGCACCTGTTCGATCCCACGGCCGTGAAGACGTTGACCGACGAGGGGGGCCAGATCGCGACCAAGATGCAGGCCAGGGGGGTCAAGGCGCTGGAGGAGCTCACTTACCGACATCGAGGGCTCTGGGTGGCGGTCGGCATCATCCTGGTGGCGATCGTGGGCCTCGTCATCAAGATCAAGGAAATCGACCGGCGACCGGGGGGATAGCCGACCCCCCGGGGAAGCAGATCGGAAAGAATCCCTGGACTCAGGGGACGCCTGAATAGATGAACGGGGCCAGGCGTCCAAGGGTCGATGCTCCATCCGACCGACAGGCTGGGATACCCGCAACCGAAAGGAGGTGAACTGGATGAAACTCACTCTCAAGCACGTGATGACCTTTGCCGCCGTGGTGGTGCTGGTCGCCTTCTGCGGGGCGGTCGTGGTCGAAAAGGCCATGGCCCAGATGAAGGGGCCCGCGGATTTTGAATTCGCCGGTGGGGCTCAAGGCAAGGTGGTGTTCAGCCATGAGAAGCATGCGGCCAAGAGCCCGCAGTGCACCGCCTGCCACACGAAGCTCTTCAAGATGGCCAAGGGTCAGCGGTCCGCCCTGAAGATGGCGGACATGAACAACGGCCAGGCGTGTGGGTCGTGCCATGACGGCAAGACCGCCTTCAGCGTGAAAGAAGCGGCTGACTGCGCAAAGTGCCATAAGAAGGGCTGACGGAGATCTCGATTCTCCGTCTCGCCTGAGGACCGAAGCCCATCCCGGGAAGCCCTGGATGGGCTTCGGTGTATCTGTATACCCATCCATGTCCGTGGGAAATGGCACACTCGGGCAACAAGATGAGACAACCCTGTGAGGCCTCTTACGGGGGCTCGGCTTGGCCCTTTGTGGGGGTTCTGTCTTGTCGGCTGTAAGTGTTGTGAAATTCAACAGTCACAAAATTGGAGAATACCGCGGTAATTCCTCCTGTTTATACTCCCCCACCGGCATACAAGTTGCTAACTGATTTTGGGCCTTTATCCCACCCGACGGGAGTGGTGCGCGATGAGTCGAAGAGTTGTGGGATTGCTGATTCTCCTGGGTCTGACCGCTGGACTGCTCGCAGTCACAGAGGTTTTCGCCGCCGCGGGTCCGTCGAGTCAGGACTGCCTCGGCTGCCACGCGGACAAGGGGCTGACGAAAGAGGTCGCAGGCAAGTCGGTGTCGCTGTTCACGGACGGGGCGATCCTGAAGGGCTCGGCGCACGCCCGTCTGGAATGCACGGCGTGCCACACCGGCATCCAGGAGGTTCCGCACCCCGAGAAGCTTGCCCCCGTCTCCTGTCAGAAGTGCCACGCGCAGTCGTCGGGCGTCTTCGCGAAAAGCCTCCATGGACGCAAGGGAGGCCCCGAGCTGCCGTGTCAGAGCTGCCACGGGACCCACGGGGTCGCCCCGGCGAAAAAGCTGGGGACCGCCCCCTGCCAGGTCTGCCACGAGGACACGGTCAAGGCCTACATCGGGAGCGCCCACGGCCGGGCCCTGGCCAACGGGGACAAAGAGGCGGCGGTGTGCGTCAACTGCCACGGCGGCGCCCATCAACTGCGAAAGCAAGATGACCCCGAGTCGCCCACCAACCGGGCCCGCATGGCGGACACCTGCGGGCGCTGCCACGCGGACCGGGCCCTGGTCGAGCGCCGGCACATTCCGATCCCCCAGGCCTACCAGCTTTACCAGAAGAGCGTGCACGGCCGGGCCGTGGCGGCGGGGAAACCGGCGGCCTCCTGCGATGACTGCCACGAGAGTCACGACCTGCGGCGGGCCAATGACCCCAAGTCCTCCATCTACCGCGAGAACATCCCCAAGACCTGCGGCAAGTGTCACGCCGGGGAGAGCAAGGCGTATCTGGGGAGCATTCACGGACTCGCCGTGCAACAGGGGGTGATGAAGTCGCCCGTCTGCACGGATTGTCACGGCGAGCATTCCATCCGCGCGGCTCAGGATCCCGAGTCTCGGGTCAGCGTGGCGCGCGTGTCCAAGACGTGCGCGAGCTGCCACGAGGTGGAGGGGATCAGCGAGAAGTACGACATCCCGGGTGGCCGGCTCGAGACGTACCAAGACAGCTTCCACGGGCTGGCGGTCCGGGGGGGCTCCAAGGTGGCGGCCAACTGCGCGAGCTGCCACGGCGTCCACGACATCCGGCCCTCGACCGATCCCCAGTCGGCCATCTCCACAGTGAACCTGCCGGCGACGTGCGGGAAGTGCCATCCGGGGGCTGGGGAGAATTTTGCCAAGGGCAAGGTGCACGTGACCCTCACCAAACACGAAGAGCCGATTCTGTTCTACGTCCGGAACTTCTACCTCCTCCTGATCGCGGTCACGATCTCCGGGATGGGGTTCCACAACGCCCTCGACTTCCTCAAGAAGCTCCGCCGCGAGTACCGCCGGCGGGGCGGCGGCACCGGAACCCAACAATCAGGCGAGTTCAACAACCATGCGCGCGGCGGACAGGCCTGGTTCCTGCGCATGGCGCTCACGGAGCGCTGGCAGCACGGCCTGATGGCCACGAGCTTCATTGTCCTGGTGTACACCGGCTTTGCCCTGAAGTTCCCCGACACCTGGCTGTTCGCCTGGTTCGCGGCGCTGGAGAAGGGATACGGGTGGCGCGGCTGGGTCCATCGCGGCGCGGCCGTGGTCATGGTCCTGGCGTGCCTGTGGCACCTCGTCTATCTGCCGACGCGCCGGGGCCGGTCGCACCTGCTGGCCATGCTCCCGCGCTTCCAGGACGTGGTGGAGGTGGTCCAGAACCTCGGATACCTCCTGGGCCTGCGGGCCGAGCCGCCGCGCTTCGACCGCTTCAGCTACATCGAGAAGGCCGAGTACTGGGCCCTGATCTGGGGCTCCGTGGTCATGGCGGCCACGGGGGGCGTGCTCTGGTTCGAGAACATCGCGCTCCGGTTCCTGACGAAATGGGTGCTGGACCTCGCCACCCTGGTGCACTACTACGAGGCCTGGCTGGCGACCCTCGCCATCGTGGTCTGGCATTTCTACTACGTGATCTTCAATCCGGATGTCTACCCCATGAACTGGACCTGGCTGACAGGAAAGGTCTCCGAGGAGACGCTCCGGCATGAGCATCCCCGGGAATATGACCGGCTGAGCCAGCACGGCGAGCCGTGATCCCCGACGGATTGGGTCGAGGGGCAAGGGGATGAAGGGGCACACGCCCTATGCCGCCCGAGCCGCGGCTTGGTTCTGCTGCCTCGCCATCCTCTGCCTGTCGGGCGTGGCCTGGGAGGCAAGGGCGGCGGAGAAGCCCGCGGGCCTGTCCGACGCGGTATGCCTGAGGTGTCATGCGGATCCGGCCCTGACCCGGGCCCAACCGGGCCAGGGGGGACGGACCATGTATGTCGATCGGGCCGTCCTTGCCCGGTCGAGCCATGCCAAGGTCGCCTGCAGCTCCTGTCACGCGGGGGTTGCGAAGGTACCGCACGATCCCTCACCCGGCAAGGCCGCGTGTGCCGCTTGCCACCAACAGGAGGCGAGGGCCTACGCCGGCAGCATTCACGGGCGCGGGCTGGCGAAGTCGGATGCCGATGTTCCGACCTGCCAGCGCTGCCACGGCGGGCACGACATCCTCGCCGTGCGGGATCCGGCATCCCGGGTGCAGCCGCTCCACCAGGCCAGGATCTGCATGGACTGTCACGCCAGCACCCGGATCACCACACGGCATCCCGAGATGCCCAACGTCCTCCGCATCCGGGCGTACGCCGACAGCGTCCACGGGAGGGCTGTTGCCAAGAGCGGGCTAACGGTGGCGCCCACCTGCACGAGCTGTCACGGCACCCACTCGCTGGCCCCGGCAGACGACGCCGGCTCCCCCGTTCATCGCGGGAACGTGGCGGCGACCTGCGGGCGATGCCACCAGGGGATCCTGGCCGAGTACAGCGAGAGCATCCACGCCCTTGCCCTGGCCCGTGGGGTCAAGGACGCCCCGACCTGCACCAGTTGCCACGGCGAGCACACCATCGCCGGCCCTAGGGATCAGGCCTCCACGGTGGCGCCGCGGAATATCTCGAAGACCTGCGGGACCTGCCACGCGGCCGAACGGATCGTCGGCAGGTACGGGCTGGCCGCCAGACGGGGGGAGACCTACGCGGACAGCTTCCACGGGATCGCCATGAAGTTCGGGAATGCGGAAGCAGCGAACTGTGCGAGCTGCCATGGCTTCCACGACGTCCGGCCGTCCAGCGACCCCCGCTCACAGGTCGCCAGGGCGAATCTCCCCGCCACCTGCGGGAAGTGTCATCCGGGAGCGGGGGCCAGATTTGCCGAAGGGCGGGTGCACGTCGAGAAGACCAAGGAAGGGGCGCCCGGCGTGTTTTTCGTCCGGACGTTTTACACCTGGTTCATCGGGAGTCTGATGCTGTGCTTCCTCGGCTACATGGCCGTCGAGTTGTATGGCTACCGGCGGCGAAGGCCCGGGTCGGGACCGCGGATGGGGGCGGGAAGGTGAAAGCACCGGGCGGGGCAGAGGTGCTGCGATTCACGCTGAACGAGCGGCTGCAGCATGCTCTCCTCATGGTCAGCACCGTGGTTCTGCTGGTCACGGGTCTCAGCCTGCTGTTCCACGACGTCTGGATCGGGCGATGGCTGCTCTGGCTGGAGGGCGGGATCGCGGGTCGCGGCCTGATTCACCGGTGGGCCGCCGCGGCCCTCATGGGGGTGTGCGGCTACCACCTCCTGTATGTCCTGTTCACGGTACGGGGCCACGCGCAGTTCATGCACATGCGCCCCCGGCTGCAGGACGTGCGAGACCTGTTCCAGGTCATCCGCCTGAACCTCGGGCGGTCCTCGGATCGGCCGGCGTGCGACCGCTTCGACTATCGCCAGAAGTTCCAGTACTACGCCTTCTTCCTGGCGAGCGTCAGCATGGTGCTCTCCGGCCTGGCCCTCTGGTTCGCCACCGAGACCATGGCCGTCATGCCCAAGTGGGCGTTCGATGTGCTGGCGGTGCTGCACGGCCAGGAAAGCATCGTCATCTTCCTGCTCCTGTTCGTGTGGCACCTGTACGATGTCCACCTCCGCCCCGAGGTGTTTCCCATGGATTGGTCCTGGCTCACCGGTCGGATCAGCGTGGAAGCCCTGAAGGAGCGGCACCGACTGGAGTACGAACGGCTCTGCCGGACGGGGCGTATCGATGGGATGGACTAAGATGATCCCGCGGATCGCAGGCTGGGCCACGGCGGGAAATCGCACGGGCAGCAACGAGGGGGGCCTGTCCGCCCCCGACGGCTCGCCGGAGCGCACCGCGCTTTCCCGACTGTCATGGCTCCCGCTGGTCCTGATCGGGTTGGCCTTCGGGCTCGGCGTCTCCGGCCGAGCCGAGGCCCTCACGAGGTGCCTGATCTGCCACGGGAAGCCGAACTTCTCCAAGACCCTGCCCAGCGGGCGGACGATCTCTCTCCACGTGGACGAGAGGCAGTTGAAGGAATCGGTGCATGCCGGGCGATCCTGTACCGACTGTCACAGCGACATCACGGCTATTCCCCACAAGGGGGAGGTCAAGCGGGTGGGATGTGTCCGCTGTCACTTCAAGGGAAATCCCGTGGGTGCGCCCCAGACCGATATCTACGTGGAGTACACCAAGAGCGTCCACGGCGTGGCCGCCGCGGCGGGAAACGTGAAAGCGCCGGTCTGCCAGGATTGCCATGGCAACCACAACATCCGCCGGCCGAAGGACTCGGCTTCCCAGATGAACAAGGGGCACATCCCCGAGACCTGTGGCCGCTGCCACCTGACAGTGTTCAGCGACTACCGTGAGAGCGCCCACTGGAAGGCCTTCCAGCAGGGCAAGCGCGACTCGGCCGTGTGCACGGACTGTCACGGGGAGCACACGATCCGTGCCCACGAGAGCCCCGAGTCCTCCACCTACATCACCCGGGTGCCCGAGACCTGCTCGCGCTGTCACGCCTCCGTCGCCGTTGTCGGCAAATACGGGATCAAGACGGAGCAAGTGGCCACCTACGGGCGGAGCTACCACGGGGTCGCCATCAAGTTCGGCGGCAAGACGGTGGCCAACTGCGCCAGTTGTCATGGCGTGCATGACATCCGGCCCTCGGACGATCCCAAGTCGGCGGTGTATGTGGACAACATCCCCAAGACGTGCGGGAAGTGCCATACAGGGGCCAACGCGAACTACTCCAAGGGCAAGATCCATGTGGATCCCACGAAGAAGGAAGCGGGGCTCGTCTACTGGGTCAGCCTCTTCTTCAAATGGCTGACCATCTCGACGATGGTGGGTCTGATCGGCCACATCGGCTTGGACCTCTTCCATCGCGTCCGACGACGCGGACAGGCACACGCGCCATGAACGAACAGCGGATGCAGGAGCAGGGGACATCGGATATGGAGGGGGGCCTCCGCGACCTCCTGAAGCGGGAACTGGAGGGGGAGATCCGACAGGCCATCGAGGCGGAGCTGCGGGAGGAGTTGAGCCTGGAGCTACGCGAGCGGGTGGTGGCGCGGCTGAAGACCGAGCTGGCCGAGGAGATTCAGGTTCGCATCGCGCGTGTCAAGGCGGAGCTGGAGGCCGAGATCCTCGCGCGAGCCGCTCCCGCCCCCGCCCCTCGAGAGTTCGAGCGGTTCAGCTGGAACTTCCGGGCCCAGCACCTGGTGTTGATGGCGAGCTGCCTCATTCTCATCATCACGGGGCTTCCGCTGAAGTTCCACGAGGCGCGGGTGTCTCAGCTCTTCTTCGATCTCGTCGGCGGTGTCCAGGTCAGCACGCTCATCCACCGGATCGGGGCGGTGGGCCTCATCTGCGTGGGGATCTACCACGCCCTCTACCTCCTGCTCTTCCGGGAGGGGCGCCGGAATTTCCTGGAACTCCTGCCGCGGCCGAAGGATGCGCTCGACCTTCTCCGGATGCTTCGCTACTTCCTGGGGCGAACCGACGAGAAGCCGCGATTCGGCCGCTTCAGCTATGTAGAGAAGTTCGACTACTGGGCGGTGTACTGGGGCATCGTCATCATGATCGGCTCCGGCCTGATCTTGTGGTTCCTGGAGACCTCGTTGCAGTTCCTCCCCAAGTTCGCGGCCGACATCGCCCGAGAGGCCCATAGCGATGAAGGGTTGCTGGCCACCCTGGCCATCATCATCTGGCACTTCTACAACGTTCACTTGAATCCTGAGCACTTCCCCATGAACCGGACGTTCTGGACAGGGATGATCAGCGAGGAGGAAATGCGCCGGCACCACCCGCTGGAGTATGAGGAATTCTTGGCCTCCCGCGCGGCCCGCCCACCCGCCCCTGCGGCGGCTCCCGCGACGAGAGTGGCAGCGGCGACGCCTCCGATTCCACCGCTGGAGAAGGTCCTGGGCGTGCCCGGGAACGAGTCCTCCTGAGGCCGGGGTCTCAGGCGGATGATCATGTGAGGAGCACATGCGGGCATTTCTCCGCGATCTGCGGGAACTCCTTCGGAAGCACGTGAAGCTCCTGGCCGCCGCAGCGGTGGTCCTGGCTCTCGGGATCCTCGGGCTCAACGTCGCGGCCTCCCGGATCGCCCAGCGCTCGACCTTCTGCGATACCTGTCACTACATGGCGCCCTACGTGGAGCAGTGGAAAACCTCGACCCACGCCGGCGTGGAGTGCGTGAGCTGCCACCCGTACCGTGCCGGGGCGGTGGCTGCCTCCACGGTCCGCTATGTGAGCGGGGCCTACAATCCGCGCCCGCGGGCGGAGGTGGACGATCGGAGCTGCCTGGCCGGAGGCTGCCACGAGCAGCGCCTGCTCAAGACCCAGGAGACGTTTCGGGGGGGAATCCGGTTCGATCATCAGGTGCACCTCAAGACCATGCCCCGAGGGATCCAGCTCCGGTGCACGAGCTGTCACAACCAGATCGTGCAGAAGGGACACGTGGCGGTCACCGAGCAGGTTTGCTACCTGTGTCACTTCAAAGGGGCCGGCCCGGGCGAGGCGGTCACCGGGTGCGAGACCTGTCACGGGAGCCCGAAGAAGATCGTCGAGCATGCAGGCTTCTCCTTCAGCCATCAGTCCTATCTCAAAGTAGGAGTGGCCTGCAACCAATGCCATGTCCAGGTGGTCACGGGCGACGGGACCGTCGCCAAGGAACGCTGCGCGGCCTGTCACATCGGCCGTGAGGCCCGCATCAAGGATGTCCAGTTCATCCACGAGAATCACATTTCCCGGCACAAGGTGGATTGCCAGGAGTGCCATTCGGCCATGCACCACGGGAGGATCCAACTGGTGGAGCCCCTGGAAATCCGCTGCGAGAGCTGTCACATCCGCCAGCACAGCCTGCGGAAGCTCATGTACATCGGAACGGGCGGGAAGCTCATCCCAGACTTGCCCAGCCGGATGTTCGCCGCGCAGGTGAGTTGTACCGGCTGCCATATCCACGTGACGGAGAAGGGCGCGGTGCTTTCCCACGAAGGCCGGACCACCGCCCAGCGGGAGGCGTGCGTCACCTGCCACGGCCCGGGCTTCGACAAGATGTACGACGATTGGAAGGCCGTCATGGCGAAGGTGCTTCAAGGTTACGGGGCCTTCCTGACGGAGGCCGAGAAACGGGCTGCGGGGACATCCCCCCCCAAGAGACACGCCACATCCCTGAAAGATGCCCGGGAGGCCTACCTGTTCGTCAAGGACGGGCGCGGCGAGCACAATGTGGAATATGCGGTCAAGCTCGTGCAAGCGGGTGTGGCCCGGGTGGATGCCCTCTTCCAGGCCATGGACCCCAAAGCCAAGCCGATCCCACGGGACGACCTCATCGGGCAAAAGGACGGCTACTGCGCTCCGCTTTGCCATCAGCGGTTGCCCTTCCCCGCGGAGGTGACGCTCGAGGGTAAGAAGCTCCCACACCAACTGCACGCGGATTCCGGTGTCGGCTGTGGCACCTGCCACTCGGTCAGCAAGCACAAGGCGCTGGCGGTGGATCGGCGGGCCTGCCAAGCGTGTCATCCCCCCTCCTCCTGATCGCGCGTCGCATCGTACGGTTTTCCTGACGTTCCCCGGCCGAGCGAGACGAGGCTTGCGGTACCTTGCGGACTGGTGTTAAACTGCCCTAATATCACCGTTCCAGGCGAGGGGGGAGGGGATGCCTGAGGCGCCTCAGCCGGCCGGGTCCGGACGGCTTCGACGGTTCTGGCAAAATCTGTGGGGCCAGGACCCGGATCTTCATCTGGAGACCCGCTGGCAGAAGTTCATGGCCTTCTGGGGGTTGCACGTCCCCCCGACCGGCCGGCGGGACCGCCTGCACATCCGCCCCCGCTTCTTCAAGGTGATCGGCGTCTTGGGTGTGGGGGTGCCGCTGCTTCTGCTGGGTGCCGCCTTCGAGTTCAGCACGTCCCCGCTCCTGTGCAATCAGTGTCACATCATGAAGCCGTATTACCAGGCCTGGAAGACCTCCAAGCACAGCTTCGTGCCCTGCGTGGACTGCCATTACCCCCCCGGCCTCCGCGACACCCTCTGGGTGAAGTATCAGGCGCTCTCGCAGGTCGCGAAGTGGGCGACCCAGACCTACAGTTCCAAGCCCTTTGCAGAGATCGAGGACGCGAGTTGCCTGCGCTCGCAATGCCATGCGACGCGGCTCCTGGAGGGCAAGGTCACCTTCAAGCGAGGGATCATCTTCGACCACCGGCCGCACCTGACGCAGCCTCGGCGCGGGCGGCAGCTCCGCTGCACGAGCTGCCACTCGCAGATTGTCGTGGGGACCCACATCGAGGTGACCGAGTCGACGTGCTTCCTGTGCCACTTCAAAGGGCAGAAAACGGCCCGGGGGCTGCAGCCCATCGGCGGCTGTCCCTTGTGTCACCAGCCTCCCCAAGGGCAGATCCAGCTGGTGGGGGGCGTCACGTTCAACCACAAGGATTTCGTGGATGCCCAGGGCACCAAGTGTCAGAAGTGCCATCTCGACGCCGTGCAGGGCGAGGGGCAGGCGCCTCGCGAGCGATGCTTTACGTGCCACAACCAGCCGGACAAGCTGGCCAGGTATGACGACCACGAGTTTCTCCACGAGTTCCATGTGGCGCGTCACAACGTTGACTGTCTGCGCTGCCACACAGAGATCACGCACCGGATCCAGACGAAGAAAGAGCCGATGACCGTGGGCTGCGAGGGATGCCACGAGGCCAAGCACGGCGGGCAGCGTCTCATGTATCTCGGGGTCGGGGGGAAGGATTCGCCCGCCATCCCGAGCCACATGTACACGGCGCGCGTGGAGTGCGTGGCCTGCCACGTCACGCCCACGGTCGCGGACGGTCAGAGCCGGCAGTTCTCCGGGCAGACCTTCACCGCGTCCGAGGCGGCCTGCGTCTCCTGCCACGGGAAGCAGTACGCCCGGATGCTGGATGCCTGGAAGCGCACCTTCGACACGATGCTCACGGACCTGAAGCCCAAGCTGGAGGCGGCCAGGAAGGCGGTGGGGGAGCCGGCCAAGAATGCGAAGGCCCTGGCGGACGCCAGACGACTCCTGGCGGAGGCGGAGTTCAACGCCGAGTTCGTGGAGCACGGCAAGGGGGTCCACAATCCCTTTTACGCCGCCGACCTGCTGCAGAAGGCGAACGCCTCGACCAACCGGGTCATCTCGCTCCTGGGGAGGAGCCCGATCACGCTCCCCCAGGAGAACTTGATCCGGGGAGGCTACTGCGCCACGCTCTGCCACGCCCAGGCAGGCGTCCCGTTCAAGCCCGAAGTGCTGTTCCAGAAGACGACGCGGGTGCCGCACCAGAGGCACTTCGTCCAGTACGCCGCAGTGTGCACCGACTGCCATTCCGCGGACAAGCACAAGGCCGTGACCATCACGCGGGACGGGTGCCAGGCCTGCCACCACGGCGCGACCAATGACAAGTGCACGACCTGTCACACCGCCCAGGCCGGCCTGTACGGCGGCACGCTGGAAACGGCCCAGGCGGTGAAGAAAGAGCCCAACGTGATGGCGGGCAAGGTGGAGTGCGTCGGGTGTCACGACCTCAGCCGGAAGCATGCTGCGGAGGCCGTCGCGGAGAAATGCACCGAGTGCCACGACAAGGGCTACCGGGACATGCTGGCCATGTGGCAGGGGCAGGTCGGGGAGGCCCTCCGGGCCGCCCGGGCGGCCCTGGAGAAGGGAGAGGCGGCCCTGTCCGCCGCCAAGCGGGAGGGGCGGGGCATGGCCGCGCCCGCCGAGCTCCTGGTCAAGGCGCGAAAGGACGTGGAGATGGTGGTCAAGGCCAAGGGCATCCACAACCCGGACCTGGCAGAGGCCATCGTCACGGAGAGCAAGCGGAACGCCGAGCGGGCGCTGGCGCTTCTTACCAAGTGATCGCCCCTGGCAGACCGCGCACCGCGCCCGGGACCAGAGGCGATTCGCCATAGGCCACGAGCAGGATGTGCAGACATGAGCACCGGCTATCGCATCGTCAGGAAAGAGCTGTTCTCGCCTGTCACCTACCTGTGGGAGGTGGAGGCCCCCGACATGGCCCGCGCCGCCCAGCCTGGCCACTTCCTCATGGTGCGAATGCACGAGCAGGGGGAGCGCATCCCGCTCACCGTGGCGGACTTCGATCGGGACGCCGGGACGGTGACCGTCGTCATCCAGGCTGTGGGGAAATCCACGCGGGAGATGATGCAGCTCGAGGCGGGGGATCAACTGCTGGACTTCATCGGGCCCCTGGGGGAGGCCAGCCACATCCAGAAGCGCTCCAAGGTCATCCTGGTGGGGGGCGGTCTGGGCGTGGCCCCGGTCTTCCCGCAGCTCCGGGCCTACAAGGCGCTGGGCAGCACCACCCTGTCCATCATCGGGTTCCGGACCAAGGAGCTGGTCTTCTGGGAAGAGAAGTTCCGGGCCCAGAGCGACGAGCTGCACATCGCCACGGACGACGGGTCCTACGGCCACAAGGGCTTCGTCAGTCAGGTCCTCCAGATGCTCCTCACGGCTCACCGGGATACGGAGGAGATCGTGGCCATCGGGCCCCTCCCCATGATGAAGGCCTGCTGCGAGACGAGCCGGCCCTTCGGCGTGCGGACGATGGTGAGTCTCAACTCCATCATGGTGGACGGGACCGGCATGTGCGGGAGCTGCCGGGTGACCGTCGGCGGCAAGATGCGGTTCGCCTGCGTGGACGGCCCGGACTTCGACGGGCACCAGGTGGACTTCGAGGAACTCATGCGGCGGCAGGCGCGCTTCCGGCCGGAGGAGCAGCAATCCCTCCACCAGTTCGAGGAGGAATGCAGGTTGCTCGGGCAGGCGCCCTGATGGCTGCGGGGCAGAGCACCCCCCTGCGCCCGGCCCGCTCGACTGGAGAGTGATCCCATGGCGACAGTCAAGACGATCCACACCATCCCCCAGGGCCGAACCCCCATGGCCGAGCAGGACCCGGCGGCTCGCGGGAAGAATTTCACCGAGGTGGCGCAAGGCTACACGCTGGAGGAGGCCCTGCGGGAGGCGGATCGCTGTCTGGAGTGCAAGAAGCCGCGCTGCGTCGCCGGATGCCCCGTCGGCATTGACATCCCGGGATTCATCCGGGCCATCAGTCGGGACAATCCCCAGCAGGCCTACGAGATCCTGCGCCAGGACAACCCGCTGCCGGCGGTCTGCGGCCGCGTCTGCCCGCAGGAGACCCAATGCGAGATCCGCTGCATCGTGGGGGTCAAGGGCGAGCCGGTCGCCATCGGCCGCCTGGAGCGGTTCGTGGCGGATTACGCCATGGCCCATTTCGCGTCCGAGGCGCCCCGGGCGCGGCCCGGCGACAAGCGGGCGGCCATCATCGGCTCCGGGCCGGCCGGCATCGCCTGCGCCGCGGACCTGGCGCGGGCCGGCGTCAGCGTGACGATCTTCGAGGCCCTCCACATGGCGGGCGGGGTGTTGAAGTACGGCATCCCCGAGTTCCGCCTGCCCAAGAGCATCGTGGACCGGGAACTCGAGCTGCTGAAGCAGATGGGCGTGACCATCGAGCTGAACACCATCATCGGGAAACTCTTCACCATCCCCCAGCTCATGCAGGAGAGGGGCTTTGACGCCGTCTTCATCGGCACGGGGGCCGGATTCCCGAAATTCCAGGGCATCCCGGGCGAGAACCTGAACGGCGTCTTCTCGGCCAACGAGTTCTTGACGCGCGTGAACCTCATGCGGGGCTTCCGCCATCCCGAGTACGATACGCCGGTGGGCATGGGCCGTCGGGTCGCCGTGATCGGCGCCGGGAACACGGCCATGGACTGCGCCCGCTGCGCCCTCCGGATCGGCGCGGAGCAGGTGTCGGTGATCTACCGGCGCGGCCAGAAGGAGTCCCCGGCGCGCGCCGAGGAGCTCCACCACGCCATGCAGGAGGGAATCGAGTTCCACTGGCTCACCAATCCCGTGAGGCTCCTGGGAGGCGCCGACGGGTGGGTGAGCGGAATGGAGTGCATCCGGATGGCCCTGGGCGAGCCGGATGCCTCGGGCCGCCGGGCGCCGATCGAGCAGGCCGGGACAAACTTCGTCATCCCCGTGGAGACCGTCATCTACGCCCTGGGGACGCGAGCCAATCCCATCATCGCCAGGAGCACCCCCGGCCTGAAGACGAACCAGTGGGGATATATTGACGTGGACCCGGAGACCGGGATGAGCTCACTCCCCGGTGTCTTCGCCGGCGGGGACATCGTCACCGGCTCGGCCACCGTGATCCTGGCCCTCGGCGCGGGTCGACGGGCGGCCAAGGGGATGCTGAAGTACCTGGGGCTACTCCAGCCCGAGGCGCCCGCCCAGGCCGCCGCCGAGGCGAAGGCCTGAGAGGATAAAGAGCGTTCGCCTGCACGGTTGTTCGACTGGTCCTGGAACCACCGAACCACCGAACTGCCGTACCGCCGGACGCATTTGAGGAGACAAGATGCCCAGCGCCTGTCCCAAGTGCCACCGGATCCTCGAGGAGGATTACGTCTGCTGCGCGGACGTGACCTATACGTGGAAGTGCACGCAGTGCCGGAAACTCTCCAAGGGCTTCGTGGTCCCCTTCGGGCGGTGCGAGAACTGCGGGGGCACCCTCGAGGTTGTCGAAGAGTACGCCCTCGATGATCCGGGGCGCCTCGCACCCATCCAGCAAGCGCTGCAGGCCGAGCTGAACGCCTTCACCTTCTACTCCGTGGCGGCCCGGGAGGCGTCGGATCCCGACGTCCGCGCGCTGTTCGCCAGCCTCGCGGAGATGGAGCGGGAACACCTCCAGAACCTGGCGGACAAGTATCACGCCCGGATCGAGGTGGACCTGGCACTCCCGCCCCACCCCAGGATCCAGCAGGTGATCCTGGAGGGAATCGAAGCCGTCCCCGCCCGGGACCGCCTGGTCCACCTGTACGGGCGCGCCATCGAGATGGAGCGCCGCGCCCGGGCCTTCTTCCTGAGACAGGTGGAAGGGCTGGAGGAGGGGCTGGAGCGAGAAATCTACCGGGAGCTGGCCGCCGAAGAGGACGAACACATCGCCCTGCTGGAGTCCGGCCTCGCCAAGACCAAGGAGAGCCTGGGCCGCCCCTAACCACGCGGGGCGTGGGCGGGTTTGGAGCCATGCCCCCGCACCCACTGGAGCACGCGAAGAGAACTCATGGCAACCCCACTGCCTGACCTCTCTGTCCGCGCCCGCCTCTTGCCGACCCTTCACAGCCTGAAGGTCAAATTCGTCGCCGCCTTGGTCCCACTGGTCTGCGTGGCCATCGGCCTCTCCACGTGGTGGAATCTCGCCCTGCACCGCAATCATATGCTGCTGGCCACAGAGGACAAGGGACGCGCCCTGGCCCAGGCCATCGATCGGGGGATCCAAGTGGCCATGCGAGAGGGGCGGAGCCAGGACGTCCAGCACATCCTGGAGGAGATAGCCCAGGACCCGGACATCGAGCAGATCATGATCTTCGACGAGGGGGGGAAGATCCTGCGGTCATCCGAGCCGGGGGCGGTGGGGCGAACCCTGGATCGGGACCGGCTGTCCCGGTATCTGATCCAGCCGGACATGGCCGTGACCGGCCTGTACGAGAACGGGAAATTGATCCGCTCGGTCGTGAAGAGGCTCCGGAATCGTCCCGAGTGCTTCCAGTGTCATGGGAGCCAGGCCACCGTCAACGGCATTCTGCACGTGGACATGTCGTTCCAGCAGACCCAGATGCAGCTTCAGGAGATGGAGCGCTCTGCGCTGTGGACGGTGCTCCTGACGGCTGCCATTCTGGCCGCCGGAGGGGTCCTCCTGATGGTCAGGCTCGTGGATCGCCCGATCGCCGGCCTGATGCGGGCCATGGCGAAGGTCGAGGGGGGCGACCTGGAGACCCGGGCGACGATCGCGACGCAGGACGAACTGGGGGGGCTGGCCGATAGCTTCAACACCATGGTCGAGAAGCTGAGGGCGGCCCACGAGGAGATCGAGGTTTATCATCGTCAGCGCCTCGATCACGCAGAGCGGCTGGCCACGGTGGGGGAGCTGGCCGCCTCCCTGGCCCACGAGATCAAGAATCCCCTGGCAGGGATCGCCGGCGCGGTCCAGGTCATGGCCGACGAGCTGCCGGAGGACAACCCGCGCAAAGAGATCATGAGCGAGGTTCTCGCCCAGGTGCACAGACTGGACAGGACCGTGCGAGACCTGCTAGCCTTCGCCCGGCCGGGGAAGCCGGATGTCGGGCCGTGCGACGTCCACCAGGTGCTGGACTGGGTCCTGCTGCTCCTGGCGGAGGATCCCGAGGCCAAACGGGTGCGGGTGGTCAGATCCTACCTGCCCGGCCTGCCGCGGGTGGATGCGGATGCCAAGCAGTTGGGGCAGGTCTTCCTGAACCTTGTGCTCAATGCCATCCAGGCGATGCCCCACGGAGGACAGGTCAGCCTCCGGACAGGCCTCCGGGAGGCGGAGGGCGGGGAAGGCGGGGGGCCGCGAGGCCGCGGGGACATGGTCGAGGTCGTGGTGGCGGACACCGGGCCCGGCATCCCGCCGCACCTTCTCGACGAGATCTTCAAGCCCTTTATCACGACCAAGCACCGGGGGACGGGCCTTGGCCTGGCAGTGAGCCGCCGGATCGTGGAGGATCACGGCGGCTGGATCGCGGCCGAGAGCCAGCCGGGTCACGGGGCAACGTTTCGCGTCTGCCTGCCTGTCCGGCTGGCATCCTCCCGAACCGGGGAGCGGCGACCATGACCCCCGTGTCCAAAACCATCCTGGTGGTGGACGACGAGCGTCTGATCCGCTGGTCGCTGGAGCAGCAACTCCAGCGAGAGGGATATACCGTCTTCCTGGCGGAGACCGGGGGCGAGGCACTGCAGAAGAGCCAGGTTGAGACGCCCGATCTCGTACTCCTGGACGTGCGCCTTCCCGACGCGGACGGCCTGGAGGTGCTGGAGCGCCTGCGGAGCGCCGAGCCCGACATCCCGATCGTCATGATCACCGCCCACGGGGGGGTGGAGTCGGCGGTGCGGGCCATGAAGCTGGGCGCCTACGACTACATCATCAAACCTTTCGACATGGAGGAGCTCAAGCTCACGGTCAAGAAGGCCCTGGAGACCCGGGCACTGCGCCGCGAGGTGGCCCGCTACCAGGCAGAGCAACGCCAGGGGGCCGGCCTCGATGCCATCGTGGGCGGGAGCCGCCTGACCCGAGACCTCCGGGGACTGATCCAGCGAATCGCGCAGAGCGACGCCACCACGGTGCTCCTCGAGGGGGAGAGCGGGACCGGCAAGGACCTGGTGGCGCGGGTCATCCACTTCGAGAGCGCCCGCTCGCAGGCCCCATTCCTGGCGGTCAACTGCGCGGCCTTGCCCGAGCAGCTCCTGGAGAGCGAGTTGCTGGGCCACGAGAAGGGGGCCTTCACCGATGCCAAGGCCCTCAAGAAGGGCCTGTTCGAACAGGCCGACGGCGGCACGGTGTACCTGGATGAGATCGGCGACATGAAGTCGAACCTCCAGGCGAAGCTCTTGCGCATGATCGAGGAGAAGAGCTTCCGGCGGGTCGGCGGGGTGCGGGATCTCAAGGTGGACATCCGCATCATCGCCGCCACGAACCGGGATCTGGTCCAGGCCATGGACGTCGGCGAGTTCAGGAAGGATCTGTACTATCGCCTGCGGGTCTTCCCGGTGCATCTGCCCCCCCTGCGCGAGCGGCCCGAGGATATCCTGCCCCTGGCCCGCCATTTCCTGGCCCATTTCGTGCGCGAGTCGCGCAAGACCAGCATCGCGGGATTCGCCACGCAGGCCGAGCAGCGGATGGCGGAGTACGCCTGGCCCGGCAACGTCCGGGAGCTGCGGAACGCCATCGAGCGGGGGGTGATCATGACACGCGGGCCGCTGATCGAGGTGGAGGACCTCCCCCACGAGATCGCGGTTCAGAGGGTGCGGGCGGTCGACCGGTCGGCCCAGGCGAGCCAGATGACGCTGGAGGAGGTGGAGCGCCGCCTGATCGAGGATGCCCTGGAAGCCACCCAGGGCAACCAGGTGCGCGCGGCCAAGCGACTGGGCATCACGCGGGACACACTCCGGTACCGTATGAAGAAGTTCGGCCTGGGGGAGGGATCACAGAAAGACGGATGAACCGGTCAAAGGGGCGCGGGGGGGGCTCGAGATCCTCGATATGGCGGCGACGAGGAGGCGGAGGAGACACGCGTACGTTCTGGGCCGACGCATCGCGGCAGCTCTGGCGATGTGCGCGATGATCGGTTCGGTGCGGGCCAGCGCGGAGGATCTCAATCTCCTGGCCACGTCGTCGGCGAACGTGAACAGCGGGACGGCGGGCGGCCAGTCCATCTCCCAGCGAAGCTTCATCCAGTCCCTGGACATGAACTATAACCGGAGCGTGAGTCCGCTGCTCAGCTATCGGCTGCGCCTGCGCGGGCTGGACGATGAGTCCTCCAGCAGCTCTGCGGGGAGCCGCACGACCAGTTCCAGCCGGTTCGTGGAGCCCGAGGCCGACCTGACCCTGTCGGGACTCCGGTACTCGCTGGACGCAGGCGGCCGTTTCCGGGAGACCTTCAACAGCACGTCGCAATCATCGCCGCTCCGCGTGACGGAGGATCACGAGTTCATCCGGGCGTTCTTCACCCCGGATCTCCTCCCGGAATTCAACTTCCAGTTGGAACGCACCGCGGCCACGGACGACCAAACACCCAGGGGGCTGGATCGGGAGGAGATCCGAGCCATCTTCGGCGCGACCTACACCCTGGCGCAGAAGGTGAACCTGGCCTACACCTTCACCAACCAGACGACCGACGACACCGCGGCCGGGCGGAAGCAGGACCAGCGCTCGCACGTGGGGACGGCGAGCTACGCCGACGGCTTCTGGCGCGACCGGATCGCCGTGAACGCGAACTACCTCATCACCCGGCTGGATACCACGGAGCGTCTCAGCCCCACGGCGGTGGGGGGAGTGGTGGCGGTGCCGGTTGTCCTCAACAATGCCTTCTCCCTCCCGGAAAGGGATGCGACGGTGGCCGCCGTCAACAAGACCCCCCCGGATCCGACGACATACCAGAACCAATCAACCGGCACTTCGACAGCCCTTACCTTCAGCGTGCCCCTGACCGTCAACGGCGGGACCACGCAGAATCTCAACCAGTCGATTGCCGTGGGCCTCACGCCGGGGACCTCCGTCACCACGGTGCGACTGACGGTTACCGGAAGAGCCGGCGATTTGCGGGACATCAGCCTCCAGGCTGCAGGGGTCGTGTTCCAGGTTTTCGTCGGGGCAGTCCCGCTGATCAACCAGACCGCTTGGACGCTCGTCCCCTCGTCGGCCACCCTTCCCACCAGCCTGAATCCTTTCTTCGAGATCAGCTTCGCTGCCACCAGCGGCAATTTCCTGAAGATTCACGTCGCCAGCGACAGCCAGCAGTTGACGGGCCTCGACTTCCTCACGGCGACCCAGATCGAGGTGTTCAGACCGGCGGCCGCAGGGGCGGGCAACCGGGTGACCACGGGGAATCTCCTGCAGCTCGTGGCGGGAGGGCTGGTAGCCCAGCCAATCGAGGCCCTGACGCTGAATGGCAATGCCACCTACAGCACCAACAGCCAGGACCCCTCGGGCCGCCGCGACGACACCGCAACATACTCCGTGATCGCCACGGGGACGCCGCACCGGCTCCTCACGGCGACAGGGGTCTACCAGGCGACCTTCACCACCAGCAATGACCCCCAGACGCCCCGGACGGACGCGCGCATCGCCTCCCTCACGCTCAGCTCCACGCCGCTCCCCACGCTCACCGCCTCCCTCATCGGATCGCGGAACGAGGACGAGACGGGGGGGGTCCTCCAGGACCGCACCGACTCCATCGGCTTCAACACCGCCCTCAAGCCGTACCGGAATCTCAACGTGGATTTCACGGCCACCGGTTCGCAGAGCGACAACTTCGTGGACGACTCCCGGACCCGCGCGCTCACGACGGCCCTGAACGCCAACGCGACCCTCACGCCTCGCCTCACCGGCCTGTTCGGGTACGGCTTCGGAGTGAACGAGGTCACGGGCGGCCCCACCCCCTCCTCCACGACAACGAACGTCGGGTTCCTGTCTTTCACCTACACCGTCTCCCGGTTCCTGAATGCCACTGGCCGATGGGATTTCACCGCCTCCGAGGGGACCTACACCGTGGGGCAGCAATACCGGCTCGACCTCATCCCGACGCTCAAGACGTCGGTCTTCCTGACCTACTTGCGCACGGATCAGTTCACCGGGACGGGCACCACCAACACCAATAGCCTGACGCTGACCGGCCGGTGGAACATCAGTCGCTACCTGGACCTGAACATGACCGGGAGCTTTACCCGGGGAGCCACTGGTGATACCGTGTACAGCCTGTTCACCACCCTGGCGTTCCGTCTTTGATGGAGGATGAGCCCCGTGGCCTACCCAGCCTGTGGTTCGGCTCCCGTGAGGGCAAAGTCGTTGACACGCTATTGCACGCTGCTGCTGGCCGGCCTCCTGTCCCTTGCAGGATGCGGGACCTTGCGACCGGCCACCTACGTCCATCCGAACTTCGACTTCAGTCGGGTGAAGAAGGTGGCCGTGCTCCCGCTGGAGAACCTGACGACGGATCAAGCGGCGGGAGAGAAGATGCGGAAGGTCGTCATCACCGAGCTTCTGGCCACAGGGATTGTGGATGCGATCGAGCCAGGACAGGTGAATCGGGTGCTGGCGCAGCAGAATATCCAGAGCCCGACGGCCCTGCTGCCAGAGGACTTCAAGAGGCTGGGCGCCTCATTGGGCGCCCAGTTGCTGGTGGTCGGCTCGGTGGAGGCTTTCGATCGCGTGACCGTAGGCGGTGTACAGGCGCCGGAGGTGACCCTCACCCTCCGCGGAGTGGACGCTGAATCCGGCACCGTCGTGTGGGCGGCGAGTCACACCGAGGGAGGTGCGACGTTCGCGGCCCGGCTTTTCGGTCTGACCGGCGATAGTCTGAGCGAGGTCGCCCGCAAGGCCGCGCACGAGGCCGTGGCGACCCTCTTTCGCTGATTGGTTGGTAGCTGATGGCCCGTAGCGGATGGCAAGAGCAGATGCGCGGCCCATGGCGTATAGCTAGTAGCGTGTGGTCCAGGACGGGTCTCGCTCGTTCCTTGCCATACGCCAAACGCCATACGCCATACGCAGTCGCAGCGGTCATGGCCGCGTGCCTCCTCCTGAGTGCCGGGACATCGAGCGAGGCCGCAGGCCCGGTGGCGCTCCTGCCCTTCGAGAATGTGAGCGGGGATATCCGGAGTCCCGAGATCATCATGCCCCGGATCGCTTCGGCGCTCCGGGATCGCGGATTCGAGGTGGTGCCCCCGGAAACTCTGGAGCCCTTCCTCGCTGGACGCCGGATCCGGACGACGGCGAAGCTCAGTCGCGAGGAGCTGGCAGCCCTGGGGCGGGAGTTCGGAACGGCCTGGGTGCTGGTGGGATCGATCGATCTGTTCGCCGATACTCCAGGCAATCCGCAATGGGGCGTCTCCAGCCGCCTCCTCGAGGCCGGGAGTGGCCGCATCCTGTGGGCAGACGCGGCCGGACGCACCGGAGACGATTTCACCGGTTTCCTGGACCTCGGAACGATCACGTCACCAGAGATCCTGGCCGACAAGACAGTGCAGGAGTTATTTCGCAGCCTCCACCTGCAGGGCGGGGGGATGGAACCAGCAAAGGTGAGCCGTTCCCGGAAGCTGGCACGGCGGGTTTTCCGGGACCCCCGGATGGACAGCGACCCGCCGAAGCGTGTCGCGGTCCTGCCCTTCGAGAACGGGACGGAGCGGCGGGGCGCTGCCCTGATCGTGGACGACCTGACGCTGGTGGCGCTCCGCCAGGCAGGACGGTTCGAGGTGGCGGATGCCGGAGTGGTCCAGCGAGCGCTCCGTTCGCTGGGCATCGCCCCTTACGGCGGCATCGACCTGGAGTCGCTGCGCCGGATCGGGGAGGCGGCGGGCGTGGACGCCGTGATCCTGGGACGGGTCGAGGACTACAATGAAGGGCTGAGGCCCGGGGCGAGTACCTCGCCCAGCATCGCCCTGGATGCCCGCATGCTGGAGACAGGCACGGGGAAGATCCTGTGGATGGGCTTTCACGAGGCCCAGGGAGAGGGTTCCCAGATCGTCCTCGAATTCGGGAAGATCAAATCCATGGTGCCGCTTGCCATGAGGGTGATCGCCGAGATGATCGGGACGATGTAACCGCCTCGTACACTTTGACTGCACCACGGAGTTGAGCATGAGGCTTCGCCTCCCACCGAGACCATGAGAATGGGCCGTCAGGATTCAGCCTCGCATCGCAGGTCGTCACCTCGGCGGACCCCGGATCGGGGTCCGGGGCAGGCGCCGGGGTCCAGATTCCTTGACACTCTGGATTCCGGCTGGAGTTTACCCCGGTGAAAACCGGGGCCGGAATGACGAAAGAATTTTCGGAGCAGGCATGGAGAACGGAACCAGCATGACGCGACGAACGAGTCTCACTTCAGCGCATCGGCCCGGCCTCTGGGCGGGTTTCGCCTTGTTGGCGTTCCTCGCGTCGGGGTGCGCCACGACCGGAAAGAGCTTGGACGACACCGTGCTGGCCTACGTCAATGGGGAGCCGGTCACCGTCCAGAACCTGGGGGAAAGCTTCGAGAGCGACCATCGGGGCCACTCGGCCCTCTTGGCCGGGGCAGGCGCACTGCGAGAATTTCTGGAGCCGACGATCGACCGCCGCCTGCTCATCCAGGAGGCGCATCGGATCGGACTGGATCAGGATCCGGAGGTCCGACGCGCGGTGGGAGCGCTCGTCACCCAACGGGCCCGGGATCAGCTTTACAAGGACGAGGTCTCCCGTCCGCCGGAGATCTCCGAGAAAGCCATCCAAGAGGCCTTCCAGAAGATGGCCGAGCGCTACCGCGTGCGTCACATCTTGACCTACACGCGCGAGGCGGCGGAGCAGGCTGTGACCAGGGTACGGGCGGGCGAGGCGTTCGGGGCCGTGGCCAGTCAGGTGTCCGTTTCGGGGACGGCGGGGAAGGGTGGCGATCTGGGGTTCGTGACCTGGGGAAATCTTGACCCCCGCCTGGAATCCGGGGTCGAGGTGATGCGGCCTGGCGAGCTGCGCGGCCCCATCGAAACCGATCAGGGCTGGAACGTCCTTCTCCTGGAAGAGAAGATCCAGGTGCCAGAGCTCCCGGAACTCGCCAAGGTGCAAGGCCGGATCAAGATGACCCTGAGCCAGCGGGCCCAGTCCAGACGATCCTACGACTTCTACGAGCAGCTCAAGGCGCAGTGGAAGGTGGAGGTCCACAGCGAGGCGCTCACGGAGCCGAACCTCCTGGGAGACTCGACGACCGGGCCGGATGCCGAGCAGGCCAAGCAGATCCCGGTGGCCAGGGCGGGCGAGCGCACGATCAGCCTCGCGGACTTGCGTTCTCGCCTGAATCCACGCGCGCTCCGGGGGCTCCCCTTGCCGTGGGCGCTGACACAGATCCGGCGCATCCTGGATGAGGCGATCTATGGGGCGCTCCTGGAGCAGGAGGCGTTGAAGCGCGAGTACGACAAGCGCCTCGAGATCGTCAAGGAGGCGCGCAAGCTGGAGGATATGCTGCTCCTGAATCGATTGGCTGGCACGGTCATCTACCCCCGGATCCAGGTGAGCGACACGGACATCCGGGAATTCTACGACCAGAACCCGAAGCCCTTCACGGAACCGGAGGTCGTGCACATCCGGGCCATTGTCCTGGATGGGGAAGCAGAGGCGCAGGCCGTGCTGGACGAGGTGCGGGCGGGAGGAGACTTTCCCACCCTCGCCCGCAGCCGCTCGAAGGATCCCGGGACAGCTCAGGTCGCGGGGGATCTCGGGTGGGTGAAGCGAGGGACCCTGGACCCGACCATCGAGACCGCGGCCTTCTCCCTCAAGGAGGGGGAGGTCGGACTGGTCAAGACCGAGAGGGCGTCCTTCGTCCTGAAGGTGGAAGAGCGCCAGCCGGCCCGCCTCCTGGAATTCACCCAAGTGAAAGAGAAGGCCCGCGAAATGCTCCTCACGCGTCGTCAGCGAGAGGAGCTGCAGCGGTGGGTGGCGCGACTTCGGGAGGCATCGGAAATCGTCGTCGATGAGGACGCCATCAAGCAGGCCGTGGCCACGTACGAGGCGCAGGTGAAGCAGAAGGGGGCGCAGGACAGCAAGGGGGATTCAGAGGCGAAGAAGGGCGGGCACCGCCCAACTCAATAACTCCGGATCTTTCACCACGGAGTTGACCCTGAGGCTGCGCCTCCCACCGAGACCATGAAAATGGGCGGTCAGGGTTGAGCCTCGCCTCGCAGGTCATCACCTCGGCGGACGCCGGATCGGGGTCCGGGGCAGGCGCCGGGGGCCAGAATCCTCGACACACTGGATTCCGGCTGGAGTGTACCCCGGTGAAAACCGGGGCCGGAATGCCGACGGAAATTTCGAAGCGGGAACGGAGACACAGGGAGAGCATTCTATGCGTCCACGTCTGTTGATAAGGGTTGAATCTCCGTGTCTCCGTGTCTCCGTGGTGCAGCGGATCAGGTCTTGGGGTTTATTCTTGGTTGTTGCTCTGATGCTGGCGGCCTGCGCGCAACCGGGACCGGCCGGACCGGCAGGCGCATCGCGCTTCGGGCGGGCCCCGGTGGAGCGGGCCGGGCGCTTCGCCGCCAAGGCCTGCCTGGACTCGGGCTGCCACGCGCCCAAGAAGGAAGAGTTCAAGCAGGCGGTCGTCCACGCCCCGGTGCGGGAGGAAAAGTGCGAAGCGTGCCACCAGCGCCACGGCCTGGTCGGGGCCATCATCCTGACGAAGGATGGGTCGGAGCTTTGCTATTCCTGCCACGCCCCATCCAAGGCCGCCTTCCAGAAGGCGCACCAGCACACGGCCCTCAAGGATGCCGCTCCCCCGAAGATCGGCTGCGTGGGATGTCATGACCCTCACGCCTCTGCAGTGAAGGGGTTGCTGAAGCGGTCGGGCAATGACCTGTGTTTCGCCTGTCACAAGAAGGAGCAGTTTGCCGGCAAGACCACCCACGCCGTGGTGACGCAAGACTGCAGGACGTGCCATGACCCGCATGCCTCCAGCCAGCCGGACATCCTTGTGGGTCCGGCCGCGGAGCTGTGCCAGAAGTGCCATGACCCCCAGGACGGCAGACTCCTGAAGGCGCATTCCGGCTACAGCGTGCGAGGGACCCAGTGCACGAGCTGCCACGCCCCGCACGCCTCGGAGCGGGCCAAGCTCGTCCGCAGATTCGAGCATACCGCCATGGCCCAGATGGGCTGCGAGGCCTGTCACGCCGCCCCGAACAGCCAGAAACCGTTCGCGACATCGGCCGAGGGGGCCGCACTGTGCTTCACCTGTCACGCCGACAAGGAGAAAACATTCGACCAGAAGGCGAAGCACGCCCCGGTGGCCGGAGGCATGTGCACGAGCTGCCATAGCCCGCACGCCACGGACCACAAGGGTGTCCTCGTCTCCTCCGAGGTTCCTCTGTGCACATCCTGCCACCAGGGCGAAGGCAAGGCCATCGGTGCCAAGGTCGTCCACGCCCCGGCCAAGGCTGCCTGCACGAGCTGTCATAGCCCCCATGCCTCGCCGAACCCCAAGATCCTCCTGGCGGCGCAGCCCGATGTCTGCTTCACCTGCCATGCCGACAAGCAGCAGGCCGTCAAGAAAAAGTCCGTGCACGCCCCGTTCGCCGGGATGGACTGCACCACCTGCCACACGCCCCACGGAGGCGCCCAGCCGCGGCTACTCGTGGCGGCGGTGAAGGATGTGTGCTACACCTGCCACACG
>DATIFO010000119.1:0-8445 GCA_035455275.1 Methylomirabilis sp. (SeqCode)
CGGGGGGGGCGACATCTCCATGCCGAAGCAGGAGTGGTGTCGGCTGCAATTGGCCTCCGGCGAGCTGCTCGGCGAGCCCCACGTCCGCGGCATCCACGACGCCGTCCTGGTTCAGGTCGCCATCGAAGGGACTTGCCAGCCAGCGGCTGTCCGCCAGATTCGGGTTCGTGCCCAAGATCGGTTCCACCGTGTTCGGGATGCTGTCCTTGTCCGAATCCGCCAACGTCACCCCCGTCGGAGCTGGGAGCACCTTCAGCACGAAGGCCGTCTGGAGGGCATCGCCGTTCCAGCTCCCGTCGGGTTGCTGGTGGGCGATCAGGTAATCCAGGGAGGGCCCTGTGGCGGGATCCACAGGCCGCAAGGTTGCCAGCACCTCGTAGGCCAGCGCCGTGTCGAAGACCGTGCTCACGACCGACCCGCTCAGCGGCTCGCCGAAGCCGCCATTGGTGGCGTGCCGGCGATGATTCACCAGCCAGTCGATGCCATTCGTGGTGGCCGTCGCAATCGTATAGAGCGTCCCATCGCAGTCCGCACCTGACCACCCTTTCGCCATCCCCAGGGCATTGATCTCCAGGAGGTTCCTGGCCGTGGGCAGGATGGCGCTCGTAATGGCGGGGGGCGGTGGCTCGATCCACGGATCGATGTGGGACCAGCTTCCCTGCACCGTGGCACCCTCGGTCTTCTGGGCGGCCAGGATGGCGCAGAGGGCGGTCACGTACTCCAGGTCGGTGTAGCTAAACTGGGCGGTGCGCAGGGCTGCCACGGCGAGGGGGGTATCCGGGAAGCTGGTCTCGAAGCGATCGTACGCCCCCCATGTGAGGCTGCTGTTCCGCCAGCCCACGAGCGTCTGGAGGGCGGGCGTCACGTTGAGCCCCGCGGCCTTCAGCGCGAGGATGCGCCGCGCCAGGGAGTCCACGCTGGTCGCGTCGGCATTGCTCAGCCAGGCGACGGCCAGCGCGAAGGGGTGGCCCTTCACGTTGACCCGGTTCAAGGCCTCCAGGGCGGCGGCTGTGGCCGCGAATTCCGTGCCCGCGACGCTCCGCCAGCTCCCGTCAGCCCGTTGATGGGTGAGGAGCCAGGCGACGCCCTTGTTCCAGGCGGTGTCGATTTGGGCCTGCGAGGCAACCGCACGGCCAGATAGGGCAAGTGAGAGCACCAGAGCGACACCGATCGCCCACGGCACACTTCGCGGGATACCTGCACCGCGAATCCCTCTACCACCAAGTCGAAGGGACATGGCTCGCCTCCCAGCCGCATACTCCCGTTAGGGGCCGGTCTTGATCTGCGTCTCGAGCGCGCTGATCCTGGCCTTGAGGGACTCGTTCTCGGCTTTAAGCTCCTTGACGGCCTCCACCAAGAGCGCGTCAATGCCTATCGGCTCCAGGGCCTTATAGCCACTGGGGTCTGTCCTCACCCACTCGGGGAGCACCTTCTCCACGTCCTGCGCGATGAAGCCGCGGACCGTGCCGTACTCTTGATCCTTGCTTGCATCCAGCCAGCGGAAGCTCACCCCGCTCAGTCGCGCCAAGGTAGACAGCGCATTGGTAATGGGCGCAATGTCCTTCTTCAATCGCGCATCCGAAAGATTCACCCAGGCCCCAGTACTGTTGGCGGCGCTCCCCACCACATGCAGCGGATAGCTCGGGGCGGTTGTTCCGATGCCGAGATTGCCGCTCTTGTTGAGGAGCATCCTTATCGGAAAGTCCGCGACATTCTGGGCAGTCGTGGAGAACTGGATGGACGAATCGGCACTGTTGCTGATCAGCCGGATGCCCGCAGGCGCTTTGCTGGCATCGAAGAGGTGCCATCCCCCGGAGTAGTACAAGTTCCCCCAGAGGGATGCCGAGTACGAGTCGAGCACGAACTCCGCCTGGTACGGGTAGGTGGCATTATTCGGGTGGAACATGGTGAACCCCGACTGCACCAGGACGGACTGGAGGCTGTTGCCTTTGATCGGGCTCCCCGATGTGGCAGCGCCCACCTGGAGCAACGCCGCTGGGGTCGTCGTCCCGAGGCCCACATTGCCCGCGCTGTACGCGATGGCTGTTCCATTCGTGCTCCACTGGCTGGTGGGTGGGAGATTGGTCAACTGCGAGCCATCCCCCCGGAAGCCCACGGCGTTCACGGTCCCAGTCACGTCCAAGGGATAGGCGGGATTGGTCGTCCCGATCCCCACGCGGCCTGTCTCGGGCTGGACCGTGAGCGGGGATGTGGTCTGGGCTCCTCCTGGGGAGACAGCGAGGCTCGCCATGATCCCGATGAGGGTGAGGACGACGCCCACCCCCACGGCCAGCGACAAGCGGCAGCGGACTGTCCGTGAAACGCGAGTGAGAGACCTCCATGCGGTGACCATCGATTCCTCCATCCTGAAGCATGCCGAGGTTATCGCCACAAACCAGCACTCTGACAGATGACTCCCCGGGGCAGGAGTCCCGCCGATCACGCCAGATTGGCGTACGCACCGATCTCCGGGTCGGTGGCGCAGGGGCGGCTCAGTCAGGTGCTTCCAATCCTGACACCGAACTGGGTGGCTCGAGACACCACTGCCTGCAAGGGCAAAACGCCCCCGCAAAGAGCGGGTGGCGCGATGATCTGGAGGCCGGGGACTGGAGCAGCTACGGCGAGGGAGGGGACGCTGACGAGAGGACCATCGTGGGACCGGACGGCTTTGCGCAAGAGGGTGTGTCGCACAGCGGCCGTCAGGAGTACGGACCGCTCCGCGATCGGAGGAGTGAGTGTCGACGTCGTGAGTTGAAGGTCAACCGGTGACGGGAGCCGGAGAAGTGAGCGGACCGCGCGTTCATGGGACACCATCCGAGCTGCCTTTCCCAGGAGAATCAGGTCACCGGGGGCATCTGCGGATCATGCCCTCAATATGGGTTCACCCCCTCCTGCGCGCAACGGGCAAGAGTAGACGTTTCCCGACAAAGAGTGGACATTCTCGGTCATCCCAAGATCACAGGCGGACCGCGGGCACATCACGAGATCGGTCGCCAAGCCGGGCGTGCCGTCGAAACGCCGAGGGCGTGACGCCATATTCCCGCTTGAAAGCGCGGTCGAAGGTTCGGCGGGTCGAGAAGCCGACCGCTTCCATCACCTGCTTGATGGCGAGTCGCGTTTGACGGAGAAGGCCCGCGGTCCGGCGTAGCCGCAATAGCGAGTAGTAACGGCGTGGGGTGTGGCCACACGCGCTCTGGAACATCCGCCGATGCTGCCGCTCGCTCACGCCTATGTCCTTTGCCAAGCTCGTCGCGGTGTGCGGCGCATCGAGATGCCCGGCGAGGTGCCGATGCGTGCAGAGGATGGGATCCAGAGGGTCGGGGCCGGTGTCTGGCGATTGGACCGCACGCGCCACGCTGGCTCGCAGCGCTCCGAGCGAAAACGGTTTAACTAGGTAGTCCGTCGCGCGGGCCCTCAGCGCGCGCGCCGCGATCTCCTCCGAGCCGTGGCCGGTGAGAATGAGTATCGGTACATCGGCGAGTGCTCGGAAGCGGGGCATGAGGTCGAGGCCGTGCTCATCGCCGAGGAAGACATCCAAGATGATCGCTGCGACGCGGTGGGCGCAGAGACACGCGCAGGCCTCCCGGCCGGCGGCCGCGGTGTGGATGGTGTAGGTGTCGGCCAAGGCCGCGGCGACGGCCTCCTGCATGGCGGGATCATCTTCGACGATGAGGAGGGACAGGCGCGAATGAGGCAACGAGTTGCCCATGTTGACGGTCTCCCTCCGAGGCGGACCCGTGCCTCCGCACTCAGATTGTCAGACTCCACTTCGCTCCTCCCCGCCACCCAGGTCATTCGGATAGCAATAGGCACGCCAGCAATCAACGCGTTCCCTGCCGGTAAAGCTAACTCGGTGCTGTTGCGTACCTTGGGTCCGCCACGAGGGTTGCCATGGGGCAAGGGGATGGGCGCTTCTCGTGCGGGTAACGATACACATGCCGGACGCATCGACTTGGGGAAGCGGCCGCATCCAGTCAAGAATGCAGGAGACAGGGGACTTGAACGGATCAGATACACCGATGGATAGAAGTAGATAATCGCAAAGCCTATTCCCGGAATGGTTCGATCCCGTATCGGCAAGCGGATGCTGGGCAGGTGGAGGCCGCTCCTGACCAGGCGGGAGAACGCGCCGCCGGGGCCAGACTGGAGGGCCCCGGCGGCGCGAGGAGGCGTGTCTGCCCGGTGGGAGGCTAGCCGGCGAAGCGGTCGCCGAACTGCTTGACGATGGCGTCGGCCAGCGGGTCCGCGATCATGTGCATGTGGCTGTAGGCCTGGCGCAGCGCGGGGGCGGCGCGCACCGGGTCCTTGGCGGCCTGGGCGTCGATCACCTCCTTGAGGCTGAGGATGTGGCCCTTCACCAGGTCTGCCACGGCGGCCTTCGGCAGGTTCGGGTTGGCGGAGCTGAGAAACGCGGCGAGGTCCTGGGTGTACCCGAGCAAATCGCCGACCGCCTTGTCCTGCTTGGCCCGGTCTTTCGTCGCGAGACCAACGGTGTAGTCCACGACGAAGCCGATATGCCTCCGCCACAGGGGGAGGAAGGCCTGTTCCGCACCGGGCCCATAGACCGAGCCGATGGCCTTGGCGATGTCCACGGAATTGCCGTCGAGGGCGGCCGCGTTGGCCTTGAACTCCGCCTCACGACCATCCAGGGCGGCCCCGGTGGCCGCGGCCGCCAGCATGGCATGCTCGCCGAACAGGGCGTTGAGCCCTTCTCGAAGATCGGCCGCCTTGGTGGCGGAGGTCGCGGTCATCGACTTTCCATGGGGCATGGTCTGTGCGCCGGTCATGCTGCACCCCATGCTGAGCACGCCCAGCAACATCACGATCCCTGCGAAACGTCCGAACGTCTTCTTCATGCTCCCCTCCTTGTGAATTACCTGACGTGGATCTCGCCACGCATGGACTGGTGCCGGTTGCAGAAGTAGGTGTAGGTCCCTGGCCGGTCGAGGGTCGTGCTGAAGGTGGCACCCTTTCCCTCCAGCGGCGAGTCGAAGCGGCCGTCTCGATTCTCCGGCGTCCCCGAGGTTATGGTGTGGGTGATCTCATCCCGATTGACCCACGTGACCTTCGAGCCCGCCCTGACTTCCAGGGGACTGGGCGTGAACTGGAAGGTCTGGATGGCAAGGGTGGGGCCGGAGTCCCCTCCCGGAGGAGCGCTGGCGGCCTCCACGGAGGGACCATCCCCCCAGGCAGCCGGGGTTCCGCCCAGAGCAATAAGGATGAGGATCAGGATCCCCAGCATCCAAGTTCGACGGCTCATCGGAAGCTCACCTCCTTTCCGCAGTTCACAAGTCTCTACGCACGGCCTGCCGGTTTGGATTGCCTTTTTTCCCCCGCCCGGGGGAACGCCAAGGCGCTGTGCGCTTAGCGCTTGGCGCATAGTGCATAGCGCACAGCGCTCTTCTCGCGCGAGGTGGCGTCTATTGACATGGCCAGAGGTCTGTGTTACGCAGACGTGGATGGGTACCCAGGCGCAGGACGACCCCGTTGAATTGATCCGGCAAGTGGCTCGTGCCGACCGCGAGGCGTTCGGACGGCTGTACGACCGGTTCGCCCCGCTGGTCTTCGCATTCGCCGTGCGCGTGCTGGGCCGACGGCCCGAGGCGGAGGATCTTCTCCAGGAGGTCTGGCTCCAGGTCTGGCGCCAGGCGGGAAGCTATCGCCAGGACCGGGGGAGCCCCGAAGCATGGATCAGCACCATCACCCGGAGCCGCGCAATCGATCGGCTCCGTTCCATACGTAGAAGAGAGCAGACGATCGTGTCCATCCAGGATCCCCCCGAGTCGGCCGCGGCCGGCGTGGCGCACAGCCCGAGCCAGGAATCGGACGCCAGACTGACGGTGCGTGGCGTCTTGACCGAGCTTCCTGAGGCCCAGCGTGTGGTGCTGGAGCTGGCCTACTTCGAGGGATTGACACAAACCGAGATCGCGACGCGTCTCGGGGAGCCGCTCGGGACAGTGAAAACCCGCATGCGGACGGGTCTGGAACGCCTCCGGGGACTGCTCGCCGGTCCGGCCGGCGGAGGGGCCGCATGAACCACGAGGAGTGGCTTGCGCAGGCCGAGATCTATGCTCTGGGCGCCCTCGACGGGGCAGAACTGACCCAGTTCGAGGCCCATCTCGCCGCGGGCTGTGGGCCATGCGAGGCGCGCGTGCGCGAGGCCAGGGAAGCGCTCCTCTTGCTTCCGCGGTCGCTTCCGCCGGTGAGTCCGCCACCGGCCGTGAAGGCCCGGCTGCTCTCCCAGATCACACCAGGGGAATCCAGGCGGCAGCCCCGGCTCCGCCCTGCATGGTTTTCGTGGGGGATGGGGGTCGCATGGGTAGCCGCCGCCAGCCTACTGATCGTTCTGGGGTGGTCCCTTTTCGCGACGCGCCAAGCGATTCAGCGCCTTGAGGCAGAGGTCGAGCGCCTGCGGGCGGAGGCCGCGGAGCGGGACGTTGTCCTCGGCTTCCTCTCGGACCCGCAGGTCCGCCTCGTCCGCCTTGCCGGTCTCCCGGCCAGCCCCGGGGCCTCCGGAAAGCTGCTGTGGAACCCCACCGGGCGGGTCGGTCTCCTTCTCACGGCGGGTCTCCCCGTCGTCCCGGCCGACAAGAGCTATGAGCTGTGGGCCATCGCAGGGAACGAGCCGGTCCCGGCGGGCGTCTTCCGCGTGGACCAGCGCGGTCAGGCGGTCCTGCGGCTCCCGCAACTCCGCGACGCGAGGGCGTTCGATAAATTCGCCGTCACCCTGGAGCCGGCGGGTGGCGTCCCGACACCGTCCGGACCCATGCACCTTCTGGGGAGCCTCTGATCCTCGCCCAGAGCTGCGGGGGGGCTTCCGACTTGCCTCTTCAGATTCCGGAGGGGGGTCTGCCCGGGCGGTATCCAACCCGTGGAGCGCCGTGCCGGATGGGAGATTGTCGGACGGGAGATTTGACAAAACCCGGGCAGCGTGGTACAAGGCGACCGCTCGTATCGCACAAGGACGCCGTGCACTCCGTGTGGATCGGTTGGCCCCCTCCAAAGACACCTGCACGGCACACTCACGATCTCTGTCCGCGTTCCAGATCAAGAGGTTTCCCCCAATGAAGCTCAACCACGATGTCCTCGTGATCGGGGCGGGACCGGCCGGCTCGACGGTCGCGGAGCGGCTGGCCGCCGACGGGTTCGACGTCGCGGTGCTGGAGGAGCACGCCGTCATCGGCGAGCCGGTGGATTGCACCGGTGTGATCGGGGTGGATGCCTTTGCCGATTTCGATTTACCGAGACGGGTCGTGGTGGGGACGATCGAGACGGTCACGATCCACTCGCCCGGCGATATCCCCGCCACGTACCAGGCGACCGGGCCGCTGGCGTATATCGTGGACCGCGCAGAGCTGGACCGGAGTCTGGCGGCGCGTGCCGAGGCATTCGGGGCCACGGTGCTCCTCAGCACCCAGGTGGTGGACGTTGCCCGAACCGAATGCGGGGTGGAGGTGACCTGCCGGCGCCCCGGGGGCGAGGGCTGCAAGCTGTTCGGCAGGATGCTGGTCCTGGCGGGCGGGCCTCGATTTGCGTTTCACGAGCGGATGGGCCTCAAGTCATGCGCCCTCATGTGGCGGAGCGCCCACGCAGAGCTCCTCGGAGACGGATTGCCCCATCCGCACGTGTACCTGGGTCGGGACGTGGCCCCAGGCGCCTTCGCCTGGGCGGTCCCCGTCAAGGGCTGGGGACCGCAGCGCATCCGGATCGGGGTGAACAGCCACGGGGATGCACCACGGTATCTCCGGAGGCTCTGCGAGGAAAGGTTCCCCCATTTGATACCGGGGGATGCGCCGATCGCGTACCGCACCTGGGTCGTGCCGATCCACCCACCCGCCGAGACGTACGGCGACCGGGTCCTGGCGGTCGGGGATGCAGCGGGACAGGTGAAGCCGACGTCGGGGGGAGGGATCTACTACGGCATGCTCAGCGCCCGGGCTGCCGCCGACACCGTGGCGGATGGGTTCAGGTGCGGGAAACTCACCCGTGAGGTCCTTTCGACGTATGAGAGGCGCTGGCGCTCCCGGCTGAGCCTCGACCTGAAGGTCGGCACCCTCTTCCGGCGCCTCTTCACCCGGATGACCGACCGGGACGTGGACGACCTGTTCCGCGCGCTCTCCGCCGACGGCCTCATGGCTCGGATCACGGAGAAGGTGAGCTTTGATTGGCACGGCGCCCTGATCCTCTTTCTCCTGAAGCACCCCTCCCTGGCCCGGATTCTCCTGCGCCGATGCTGGGAGTGGCCGGCCGAACCTCCCATGTTAGACAGGTAGCTCGCCGCCCTTCGCCGATCGAAGCGGGCAGCGATCTCTGACAGCCACGGCGATCGCCGACCTGGAAGAAATCCGCGAGTGGGGGAGAGCAGTCGGAATGACCAACGACGAATATCAGCAGTTGGTGGATTTCCTCGGGCGGAGGTTCGAGGCGATCGACCGCCGGTTCGAG
>DATIFO010000120.1:0-46449 GCA_035455275.1 Methylomirabilis sp. (SeqCode)
CACGTCCTGAGAGCGAAGGGTGTTATAGTCGAATCGAACCTACCCCAGTACCCTCGGCCAGCACAGTGGCGTAGGAGAAATCCGACGCGACGTCGCCTGCCAAGGGCGCCAAGAGGGGCACCCCAAGCTCCATACGCAACAGCCCCACTTGTTCTGAGGAGACCCGATCAGTGCCGTCGGATACCCGGCGGCTTGCCCCGAGGTAGTTCATCTCCTGGGGATTTCTCTCAGGAAAATATGCCTCCTGGAGTGAACGCTAGCCAAGAATGCAATCCTGCAGATGCCCGTCTTGCCGCTCGTCCGGAAGAAGGGGTCCGCCTAGGCGTCGGTTCACGAGGGTCGCTTGACTTGGAGAATAGGCGCGCCCGCATCTTGCCAAGGTTCTCCCCTCAGCGCGGTTCGGAAACAAAGGTCAAGCGGCAAGCCGATTCTCCGCGATAGTTATCTCCTCTGTAACCCACGAGCCAACGACTGCTCCGAGCGTCCTCTCGCAGTAGAGAAGACACGGCTTGTAGGACATAACCTACAGTTCTCTGTCAAAATATCCGTCACAAGAAATGGAGTTCTTCTGATTCCATTTACCTTCCTTCTGCCCTATTTTCTCTCAGCACTCAGGTTCTCCAGATTCACACTTCGCACAGCAGACGAGACCCCTATGAACCGCCGCGATCTGAAAATAGTCCTAATGATTCTCCTCCTCGTCGGGGTGTGCTGCGTTCCTCGGGCCCCCATCGAGGTCAGCCGAGCTTCTGGCCCAGGCCACATTATCACGTGGATCGACCGAGGGATTGATTACCTCGCCCGCGACGACCATCAGAGTTTCTCTCCGATTTTCGATCTCACGTTCTTGGTCCCTATTGTGTCGGTGGTGGAATCCGCGATCTTCGTGGGGCTCGTTCCATTCGCCGATTCGAGTCCCCTCCAGCACCTGACACTCTCCTGTCGAATTCCCCGCTCGCCCCCGCTCAGCTAGTTCCCTAAGCCTCTCAGACTTCGTTAACCGTTCACAGACTTCGCTCTGTTCGTAAATCGATGGTCTGACATCTCTCAGGCGATCCATACAGACCATCTCCCAAGGAGGTGATCCTTCAGACTAACTGACCATCTCCGGGCACACCCGGAGAAGCACTGCGGGCCTTGCCCGCGCGACTGACATATCAACCCGGATTTAGAGTACAAGGAGGAACACCAATGTATCTCCCATGGAATGCCTCGAAGGCGCGGGTGAAGGAAGCCGAGAACGCCCGCAAGAACCGCCTGGAGATTGTCCAGGCTCTCTCCCACGGCCAGGTGAGCCGTCGGGACCTCATCAAGTGGGGCCTCTTCACGGGCGCTGGCCTCCTGGTCCCGAAGCAGGGCCTGAGCCCCTTCGCCAAGAGCGCCTATGCCGACGGCGGCAGCAATATCCCCACGGGCGCTCCCCGCAGCCCCCTTTTCGGCGTCCAGTCCTTCACCCAGCCCATGGCCCGCTTCGACGTCCTGCCCCGGAAGGCCTACTCGCTCCTGAGCCCGGTCCCCACAGCGGAGGCGAACCAGACCCTCCAGCCCGTGCCTGCGGTCCTGGGCGGGGGCTACGGCCCCATCGAGGGGCGGCCCCCGGGGCCCATCTGGGGCCACCAGCGGTGGGATGACTACCCCTGCCAGGTGGCGGTGGAGGCCTCGCAAATGGGGGCCACGACCAACACCGTGTATAACCCCCGGGTGCCCTCGAGCCTCAACTCCGGCATTACCCCATCGGCGGCCATCCCCCTGAAGTTCCATCCGGGCTTGCCGACCCAGTCCCCCCTGGCGGTCTGGACCTTCAACGGGACCATCCCCCCCAAGCTGGTGCAGGGGCGGTACGGGGAGCCCATGCTGTTCCGCCACCATAACCAGCTCCCCTATGATGTGACCCAAAACGGGGGCTTCGGGCGGCACACCATCAGCACCCACGAGCACAACGGGCACCACGGGGCGGAGAACGACGGGTTCACCGGGGCCTACTTCTTCCCCGGGCAGTTCTACGACTACCACTGGCCCGTGGTCTTGGCGGGGCACTACAGCATCAACCCCGACGCCACCGATCGCCGGGCCAGCGGCCCGGATGACTCCGGCGGGCTGGTGAAGGTCCCCGGGGACTGGTGCGAGACCATGAGCACCCACTGGTTCCACGACCACATGTTCAGCTTCACCTCCCAGAACGTCTACAAGGGCAACGCCGCCATGTTCAACATCTACAGCGGCCTGGACCGGGGGAACGAGGCCATCAACGACGGCGTGAATCTGCGCTTGCCCAGCGGGAAGGCCAACTCGTGGGGGAACCTGGACTACGACGTGAACCTGATGCTCGCGGACAAGGCCTGGGACGGCCAGGGGCAGCTCTACTTCGACATCTTCGACTTCGACGGATTCCTCGGAGATGTCATGACCGTGAACCTCCTCTACAAGCCCTACTTCGAGGTGGAGCGGCGGAAGTACCGCTTCCGGATCCTGAACGCCGCCGTGTCGCGCTTCTTCAAGGTGGCCCTGAGCGACGGCTCCCCCATGATCCAGATCGCCAATGACGGGAACCTGTTCCCGCAGCCGGTGGTACTCACCGAGCTGGACGAGCAGGGGATCGCGGAGCGCTACGACATCGTGATCGACTTTTCCCGCTACCAGGTGGGGGACAAGGTCTGGATGGTGAATCTGTGCGAGCATCAGGATGGAAGGAAGCCCGCCAAGGACCTGCGGCGTGCCGACGCCCTCTCGGGCAGGTCCGCGGATCCCTGCGTCGGGAAGTTCCTGGAGTTCCGGATCGTCCGGGACCCCGCCCAGCCCGACCAGAGCCAGGTGCCCGTCACCCTGATCCCGAACCCCGACCTCTCCAGCATCCCCGTGGCCCGGGAGCGGGTCTTCGAGTTCGGGTCTGGCGCCGGCCAGACCACCAGCAATCCCGTCACCTCCTTCTTCGGTCCCTGGGGGATCAGGACAGATGGGGGGGCCATGCTCGCCGCGGACTTCGGCCGGGTCTCGGCCGCCCCCAAGTACGGCACCCGGGAGATCTGGACCCTCAGGAACGGGGGTGGGGGCTGGGACCACCCCATCCACATCCACTTCGAGGAGGGCCAGGTCCTTGCCCGCAACGGCTCCGCGGCGAGCGTCCCGGCCTGGGAGCGAGGTCGCAAGGACGTCTACCGCCTCCGCCCCGGCGGGAGCGTCACCGTCACCATGCAGTTTCGCGACTGGGGCGGCATGTTCATGGAGCACTGCCACAACACGGTGCACGAGGACAACGCCATGCTTCTCCGCTGGGAGATCGACGACGGGGGAGCGCCCTTCCTGCAGCCGCTCCCGACCCCGATCCCCACGCCCCAGGGAGTGACGTTCCTCGCCCCGGGTGAGATCCTCCAGACCGACTTCAGCCAGACTACCGGCGGTGGTCGCGGTGGGGATGGCGGTGGGCTCGGTCGCGGTGGCGGCCGCGGGGGTGGTCGCGGTGGGGATGGCGGTGGCGGCCGCGGAGGTGACGGTGGCCGCGGTGAACGTGGTCGGGATGACGGTGGCAGTGTCGGGCGAGGTGGTGAGCGCGGGCGAGGTGGGGGTCGCGGTGGTGAGGGAGGACTTGACGGATAGGAAACCCCATCTGCCGGGCTAGGGGGATGGGGTGGGCCGGACTTCCCGGGCGTGATGATCGCCCGGGACTCCACTTGACCTGCCGGCCGTCCAGGATCAGGCCCTGCCGGAGGGCGATCCCATCGCCATGACCCTCGTCGCCGAGTTCCAGAACGTGCCGATGCGTAACCAACACCTGGTCGAGGTCGATGTAGCCGTCCTCATCTCGGACCTGGAGGCGCGGGCTGCCGCCCAGCAACCATGGACGCAGACATGGAGTCCGGCCCAGACACAGCGATGCGAGGAAAGTGATTGGGTGGACGAACAAGGAATGAAATGACCGGCCACAGAACCATAGGTCTTCAGCAGCGAGCAGACACCACGCCTCTCGCGCGGGCACGAACCTCCACCGAGCCAGCCTGTCCGTGTAGGACAACCTCCTACAGCAGGACGAGACATTTCCTGTCAAAAAGATCAGGGATTCGCCGATTTCATTCTGCACCAGACCGCCCTATTCTTTCCCCGTGATTCCAATGGACCGTGACAGCCCCCATCTTGCTCATCCAGCAGAAGGTTGACGCTGGAGTGTGGGAAATGAGACATGGAGGCCAGGCAAGCCACGACCCAGAGGCCCTATTACGCGTGGGATGCGCCAGTGAAACCAGAACAGGAAGAGGCCATGAGAGTCCTCATCGTTGATGATTCGCCGATCTTGCGAGAACGAGTGGCAGCGATGCTGTCAGAGGTTTCGCGAGATATCGAACTGGTGGGCGAGGCAGGAAACGCGCTCGTAGCCATGGACGCCGTCTGCCGGCTGAAGCCTGATGCGGTGATCCTTGACATCAGCATGCCCGGAAAGACTGGAATCGATGTCCTTCGGGAAATCAAGCGAAACGATGTGTCCCCAATGGTCATGATCTTGACCAACTACCCTCACCCCCAGTACCGCAGGAGATGCAAGGAACTTGGCGCGGACTTCTTCTTCGACAAATCCACTGAGTTCTGCAAGGTCGCCCGGACCTTCAAGCTGTTGGCGCAGGGTTCCCGCCGGGATCGCATCGGGAACGTCTGTGAGGGTTGCCCAGATGCCGCGGTCTCATGCAGCATGGCGGCGCGGTGAAGGGGGTCGTGGAACCATGCAGGCAAGTGTCCGGATCGATTCGCACCCCGCAAATCGTCCGATGGATTCCCTCGCGGGGCAGAAGGACCGACGGTGAATCGTGAGATGAAAGAGAGATGAGAGATGAATACCAAGGATGTAGAAACCATGAACCTGTCCGTTTTCCCCACCCAGCTCTTCGAGACCTCCGACCTCAACCTCGCCAGCTTCCTGCGCTGCCGCGGCTTTCGGATCGTGGATATCCTCCGGCAGGCCGGCAGAGCGATCTTCGTCTTCGACGATACCCAGGAGGTGCATCGCGCCATCCTGGAGTACGCGAACGACGGGGCGATCGGCGTCCGCTCCTTCTGCAATACGCTCCGGGACCTCAAGGGCATCGCTCGCTAGATCGGTTCTCGGGACGGCATCCTCGACCTGGATGGATCTCCTTCCTGGATACCTTCTACGCATTTGAAACGGGCCCGACCCCGCCGATCGCCTACGGCCCGAGCCGGCGCATCGGGGTGCTCGGCGCGTACATCGTGGCCGTGAACCTGGCGGAGAAGAAACTCGTGCCCGCCGCCGGCTGGCTCACGCGCGAGGGCAGAACGTCTCGATGTCTCCGTGCGCTGGCAGACGGCCTTGAGGACGGACCGTGCGGCCAACTCCCTTGGGCTGAATACCTGGGCCCCCTCCTGGCGCCTCAAGCCCGCAGCGGCTGAACCCCACCCCGCTCCCACCACGGAACGTCCCGCGCCGCCAGGTATTCGTCCACGACCCTCCGCGTTTGCTCCAGCGTCTCCCGCGTGTGGAGTTCCAACACCCATTAGTGGCAACCGATTTCCAGAAGGCCGTAGAGCGCTCCGACCACATCCCCGACCGATGCCGGGGCGAAGTGGGAGTCGTGCTGCTCGGTGAAATGGAGATGGCCCGCCAGGATGGGTGTCGGGATGCTCTTCAGGAAGTCCGTTACCGGCTCCCCTGCGATGATGGGGAGGAAACTCCGGCGCTGTCAGATGGTCGAGACCGTAGCCCGACCTTCCGTTAGTCTGTCAAGCCGGATGGAATATGGGGTGCCGCATGAATTCCGTCGGTCGGGCGGGGACCAGCCTTCACGAGGGGAAAGGGATGGTGGAGCGGATCAGGGAATGACCTGCTCCGAGGGGTCCGCGTCCCGGGTTTCCCCACCCTGTCCTGCCGCAGGCGGTGTCTTGGTGGTAGTGGGGGCGAGCGTGGGGTCGGTCGCGGGTTCCGTCAGCTGCGGGCTCGACTCGGGATCGGGCGGCGCCGGGGAGGATGGTGCCGGCGCAGGAGCGAGCGTTGCCTCAGACGCTGGCTGGGTGCCTCCTGTCTCCAACGGAGCGGGCGAGACCGTCGTCGGCACAGGCGGCTGCTTCGAAGGGAAGAGGCCCTTCTGCCCGGCCCGCTGGAGGGTCCTTGCCTCCACGGGGCTGGCATGCGGGGTCAGGAACGGCCGGATCACCTCCAGGGCGGCCAGGAACTCGGCGTAGAAATTCCGCGAGGCGAATCCGAAGCGGGGGCCGGTGTAGTGCTCGACGATCTCCTCGATGGCGCTGCTGCCCACGGCCGCCCGGGCCGCCAGCATTCCCTCCTGGCCGTGGTTGTAAGCGGTGATGGCGAGCGGCCACGAGCCCAGGGCGGCGTAGTTGTGCTTGAGCAGGCGGGCCGCGGCGTCCGTGGCGAGGATGGGATCGCGGCGGTCGTCGCGCCGGCCCTTGATGGTGAGATAGCGCTTGCCTGTGGACCTGATGAACTGCCAGAGGCCCACCGCGCCAGCTTTCGACTTGGCCTTGGGGTTGAAGGTGGATTCCACCATGGGGAGCGCCGCCAGCTCCTCGGGGACGTTGTGCCGCCGGAGGATGGACAGGATTTGTGGCAGCAGGCCGCGGGCGCGCTTCATCCCATCCTGAACCTTCTGGCGGAGGCCCTGCTGCACCCGGATGTTGGTCGCGGCCCGGCGGAGCACTTCGGGCGGGCACGGGCAGCCCCAGGCCAGGGCCACGCGCGTCCCCTCGGGCCCCACCTCTTCGGGGGCCACGCCCTGGGCCAAGCGCTCGAGGATGCCCGCGTACTTGTCCCGGAGTCGCTGGATCTCGGGCTTGGCGGCCGCAGCGGCGCGGCACTCGTTGGTGACGCCCTCGATCCGCACCACGTCGTAGATGATGCGCAGGTTCTCCCGATCGTGGAGGACGAAGTCGCCCACGCCGTACTCGGCGTAGATCTGCTTCCAGAATTCGACGTTGGCCTGGAGGGTAGCCGGCTTGGGAAAGTGGATGTTGGTGGGTCCGTCCCCGACGGTTGCCACGACCGGCCCGGCAAGAATGAGGAGGGCGGTGAGGATCAGGATCGTCGTCGGGACAGCACGGTAACCGAGTCTATGCATTCCGCCTCCACTCTGCCGCGTGCTGCTTGCATGTGACCGCATTCACATAGCGTCCCCTTTCTAGCAGACGGTTTCCGGGAGGGCAAGATTTTTCTCGCCGGCGTCGTGCATTGGTCACGACAGCGGACGACTCCCGCCCGCCCGCTTTTGACTTGACAGCCAGTTCAGCAATGATAGTTTCTCAGCTATCCCGACGGTGTTCCTGCCTGGACTCACGGCGACAGGGCGAACCGACCGAAGGCGAGGCGCGGCCTCGGCCCCTGCATCCTCTTCCAATGCTGGCCGCCAGAATGGCTATATGGAAAGGCGTGGGACTCGGGAGGTAGGGGAGCCCCCCGGGGGTGATCTCTCGCAGAGCGGATCGCCGGTGGGACTGTCCCGTCGGGCGCCCGGCGGCCAGGCGGGCCGTCGGCGTGCACGCCTGCTCCGCAGGTCGCGTGCGACCGGGGAGGTGAGATGAACCTCCGCACCAGGCTGCTCATCAGCTACATGGTCTTTGTCGGCGCGCTGGCCGCGGTTGGCGGCTGGGGGGCATGGCATCTGCACGAGTTGGGCGAGGTCACGCGACACATCGTGGCGGATAACTACGACGACGTCGTCGCCATCCAGGAGATGATGGCGAGTATCGGGCGGCAGGATTCCGCGGTCCTCCTGGCCCTCCTGGGCCAGCGGGAGAACGCCCGGGCGAGGCTGGCGCGGTATCGTGAACTCTTCGATGCGAACTTCCGGAAGGCGGAGGGCCACATCACGGAGCCGGGAGAGGCCGAACTCACCGAATCTGTCCGCCGCGATCGCGAGGCATATTACCGGGAGGTGGATGCCCTGTTCTCCGAGCTCGAAAGGGGGCACGCCCCCAAGACGAAGGGGCCGGAGGCGTTTGGGCGGGACGCGCTGTTCTTGCGCCAGGAGGCCCTGTTCAGTCGGTTGCGCGGCGATTGTATCCGTCTCCTGCAGCTCCACGACCGGGCCATACTTACCAAGGCCGAGGAGGGCAGGCGCGTCACGCAGCTCTGGTTCTTCGCCACGATCGGATTGGTCAGCTCACTGGTCCTCTCGGGTATCGTCCTCGCCGTGTTTCTGTCCGGCCGGATCGTCCGGCCGGTCCGGGAGCTGACGGCGACGGCGGCCAGGATCGCCCGCGGGGATCTGGAGGTGAAAGCGCGGGTGGACACGCAGGATGAGGTGGGCGCCCTCGCCGCCGAGTTCAACCGGATGGCCGAGCGCATCCGGGAACTGCGCCGCTCCGACCTGGGCAATCTGATCGTCGCGCAGCAGACGACCGAGGCCGCCATCGATTCGCTGTATGATCCCGTCATCGTCACGGATGCGCACGGGATGGTGACGAAGCTCAATCCGGCAGCCGAGGAGCTGTTCGGCTCGGAAGCCGAGAACAGGGGGAGGCCCGTGGCAGACATCGCGCGCGCCAGCCGGATCGCCGTGGCGGTCTCCGAAACCTTGCGATCACAGCAGCCGGTTGCCGCGGAGGACGCGGCCTCCGCGCTTTCTCTCGCCGTGGACGGAACCGAGCGGGCGTATCGCCTCCGCACCACGCCGATGCGGGACGAGGAGGGGCGGCTCCTGGGGGCCGTGACCCTTCTCCAGGACATCACGCATCTGCGGGAGATCGATCGGGTCAAGTCCGAGTTCATCGCCACCGCGTCGCACGAGTTGCACACCCCGCTCACGAGTCTCCACATGGGGGTCCACCTGCTGCTGGAGGGGGCGGCCGGTGCCCTGGCCGACAAGCAGCGCGAGGTCCTGCAAGCCTGCCACGAGGATTGCGAGAGACTCGAGGAGCTCATGCGAGACCTCCTGGACCTCTCCAAGATCGAGGCTGGGGACCGCCCGCCGTTTCTGCGGTCCGTCCGCGTCGAGGAGGTGGTCTCCGCCACGGCGGAATCCTTTCGGGCGCAGGCGGAGGCCAGGGGCATCAAGCTTACGACCGAGACACCCGCCGATCTTCCCTGCGCCCTTGCCGACCGGCTGCAGATCGATCGCGTCATCAGCAATCTGGTGAGCAATGCCTTACGCCATACCGGTGCCGGGGGAGGCATCCGAATCAGCGCGGTCCGCCGGAACGGTTCCGTGGCCATCGCCGTCATGGATACGGGGCACGGGATCCCGCCGGAGCACCTCCCGCACATCTTCGACAAGTTCGTCCAGGTTCCGAATGCGCCGTCGGGCCGCGCGGGGTTGGGGCTGGCCATCTCGAAGCGGATCATCGAGGCGCACGGGGGTCGGCTGGTCGTCCAATCCACGGTGGGACAGGGCACGACGTTCACGTTCACACTGCCGGTGGCTGACGAGGCACCCGCGTCATCGCCCACCGAAGCATGAGGGAAGGGCCATGAGCAAACGCATCCTGATCGTTGACGATGAGGGGCACATCCGCCAGATGGTGCGCCTGACGCTGGAGACGGCCGGGTACGAGGTGGGCGAGGCGGCCGACGGGTTCCAAGGGCTTGTCGCCTTTGGTGACGGCTCGGCCTGGGATGCGGTGCTCCTGGATCAGCGGATGCCGGGCATGGACGGCCTCGAGACGCTCCGGCGGATCCGGGAGCGGAGCACGGAGGCGCGCGTGATCATGGTCACGGCCTATGCGTCGGTTGAGCTGGCGGTGGATGCCATGAAGCTCGGTGCCACGGATTTTGTGCGCAAGCCGATGACGCCGGAGATCCTGCGCAACGCGGTGGTCGCCGCGGTGGCGAGGCCGATGGCAGCCCAGGTGGTGACTTCCGAACCGGCCGCGGAGGCGGCCGTCGAGCACCCCTACCCATCCTTCACCCGGCTGACCTTCATCAACGGCTTTCGAAGCTGGCCGGCCCCCGACACGCCGGACGCGCCGCCCCCACCCCCCAACCAGCGTCGCTTCATCGTGCAGCACCCCGAGGGATGGCAACAGGAGGTCGTCGTCGAAATCGATCCGGAGGCGATCGAATACGTCGGCCAGGAGGCCCACCATCAGATTCCTTCCGAGGACCCGTTCTGGACGACCCAGGCCGCGCACTTCCTCAACGCGTTCCTGTGGGACCGGGGACGGATCCCCCCGGGCGGGAGGCTCACGATCGACATACAGGGGGTCGATCGAGACGTCCTGCACATGGCCTCGCGGTGGCACAGCAAGTAAGGCGCACCGAATATGCCTTCAGGCCGCCCCCTGGCGCCGTCCATCGCCTTGCGCGATGCGGTCCTCCTGATCGGCTACGCGGGGCCCACCTGTTCCAGAAATTGAGGGCAGAGCTTTCCTTGAAGCCACGCATCGTGCTCACGCTGGTCGCATCGCTGGGGCTCCTGAGCGCGGCGGGTGGGGCCTTCGCGCTGGGGCCAGATTCGTCCTGGTCGGAGATTCGGAGCACGCCGAATGTCCGGATCCGGGCACCCATGATTTTTTTTGGAGCGCATGCCATCTCCGTCACGGACATCTGCAGGAGGGGGGACAAGCTCCGGGCGCAGACAAGCGAAGGCACGACGGTCGAGGTCCCCCAGCCCTCTGGGTCACGAGGCTATGATATCGAGGTGTACCGCATCGAGGGTGGTATCCGACGCACCCGTGAGATTCTCCTGTTCATCAAATGGTTCGACATCCCGGCCTGCCGAGAGCCGGCGGAGCAGCCCCACGATGAGGAAAATTAAACCCATAAATCGGGTGCCTGGCACCAGAAACATTGATTCTGGGAAACCGGAGCCCCAGAGCTTTCAGGGGGAGTTCTTCGCGAACGGAAGCCCACACCTCCTCCCTCCTGCCACAGCTGCTGGAACTCCCGCCGAAACTGGGCCACACCCACGGGGTCGTCCAGGATCGCGAGGTTCTCGTAGTTCGCGTGCTCGGCGCTCCGGGTCCGGTTGTAGCTGCCCGTCACGAAGAGGCGCTCATCGAAGACTGCGAACTTGTGGTGCATCAGGCTTTGCTCCGGGACGCCCAGGGTGTGGACAGGCAGGTTGTGCCAGCGGAGGTCCCGGATGGCGAACTCCACCTCCGCCTTCTCCCGGTCTAGGACCCGGATGTGAACGCGGCGGGCCGTCGCCGCGTAGAGTGCCTCGCCCAGCTCGGCCGCCAAGGCAGAGCCCGGACTCGCCTGCCAACGGGCACCAAGGGGACGCGATGCACTCGCGTGTGCGAAAGGCGGAGATCCCGCCCGCCGCGGCTGCAGGCGGAGGTTGCGGCCGGGTCCCAGACGGATGTCGGTCAATGTCCTACAAAAGAATAGGACTTTTCCTGACTTTGTCTTGCCATGTAACTTGTCTATTTTCTCAGTGTAATCCCGGAGTCCCTTCACACTACGTGTCCGTCCTGCCGGGGCTCTCAACGCCCGGATCCAGGGCGATCATGCCCACCTCGGCACCAGCCGGCGGGAGGACCACGGTGCTGCGGTGAACCACGGACGGCGTGACGCGCCCCGTCCGCAAGGCAGGCACCTCCTTTCCGCGCCCGGGTGCTGACCCGCGGACGATCGTACCGCGGGGTCTTCCCCGGGATCTCCGAACGCTGGATCGTACCGGACCGCAGGCGATGGAGGGTGTACGGTTCCCGTGTCCGTCCTGATGCTCCTGGGGACAGGGACTCGCGGACAGAGAGCCTGGAGTCCACGGTGAAGGTCATGGAGAGGACAAACGGAAACCCGGGCAAGAACAGGTTGGGATGGTGGGACTACCCGGCCACCGTGCTGCTCCTGGGTGTGCTGTCGCTGGGCATGCTGGCGTGGACCGATCAGCTCTACCAACGGCTGCGCGTCCATCAATTCTCCAGCGGCGTCCTCCTGGAGGAACGGACACTAGCCGCGACGGCGCATCTCTGGCTCGAGGAGGGCCTCACCGACGGGGCGGAGACAAAGCTCCAAAGAGGCCAGACGGAAATTGCCGAGGCCCTCAGGCTCTCCCACATCCTCCTGGACGGCGGGGAATCCGAGTACGGCTACCCGGTGCCGCCCCTCGTGGTCCCGGAGCTTCGCCGGCGAGGTGAAGAACTCACGCGTCTGCTCACGCGACTGAGCGCGGGTGCTCGAGAAAAAATCGAGATGCGGGGCGGGCCCGGCACGCCGATCGATATTCGCTTCAATGCAGTCTTCGAGGAATTCCAGAACCGCGCCGAGGATCTGGAGAAGGTCCTGGAAGCCAATCAAACCGTCGATTACGCCAAGTCCCGGCGTCTGTTCTACGGGATGCTGGCGGTCTGGTCTTCCATCCTCGGCGTTTCCATGCTCGGATTGAGGAGGCGGGAGCGCCGGCGACGGCATGCGGAAGAGGCGCTCCAACGAGCCAAGGCCGAGCTGGAGATGCGGGTCGCCGAGCGGACGGCACAACTCCGGCAACTCAACGATCAGTTGGCCGCGGAGCTGAACGAACGCAAGCGGGCGGATGAGGCGCTCCGCACGAGTGAAGAGCGCCTCACGGCCATCGTGGCGAATGCCATGGATGCCATCATCACCGTGGATGAAGACCAGCGTGTCGTCCTCTTCAACGCCGCGGCCGAGAGGATCTTCTGCTGTCCGGCCGTCGATGCCATCGGCAAGCCCCTGGATCGTTTTATCCCCAAACGCTTCCGCCAAATCTACCGCAGCCATATGGACGCTTATGGGGCGACAGGCCGGACAGCCCGCACGATGGGTTCTCCCGGACGGCTCTGCGGGCTGCGAGCCAACGGCGAGGAGTTCCCGCTGGAGGCCACGATCTCCCAGGCGAGCACGCGGGGACAGCAGCTCTACACCGTCATCCTGCGAGACATCACGCAGCGGGAACAGGCCGAGGAGGTCGCCCGGCTCTACGCCAAGACGAGAGAGCGTGAGCAGCTCCGGATGGAGTTCTTCGCGAACATCAACCACGAGCTGCGCACGCCCCTCGCGCTGATCCTGGGTCCGGTCTGGAAGATCCTCGAAGCCGGTGGGCTGGCCGACGACGCACGGCGGGACCTCGAGATCGTCGAGCGCAACGCGCGGCTGCTGCTACGGCATGTCAACGACCTGCTCGACCTCGCCAAGATCGACGCCGGCCGCATGGCCCCCAAGTACGCCGAGGTCGACCTGGCCCACCTGACCAGAGTCACGGCCTCGAATTTCAAGTGCCTGGCGGCCGAGCGAGACGTGCGGTACGTGATCGACGCGCCCGGCTCCCTCCCCGCGGAAGCCGACCCGCCGCAAGTCGAGCGGGTGCTGCTCAATCTCCTCTCCAACGCCTTCAAGTTCACCCCGGCGGGCGGCAGCGTGCGCGTGGCGGGCCGGAGCGAAGGCGATCGGGCGATTCTCGAAGTCGAGGATACCGGCCCGGGTGTGCCGCCGCACCTGCGCGAGGCCATCTTCGAGCGGTTCCGCCAGGTCGAGGGCGGCTCGGCCCGGCGATTCGGCGGCACCGGGCTGGGGCTGTCGATCGCCAAGGAGTTCGTCACTCTCCATGGCGGGAGCATCACGGTCGGCGACCCCCCCGGGGGAACGGGGTCGGTGTTCCGGGTGGAGCTGCCCCTGCACGCCCCCAGCGGCCAGGAGGTCAGGCGGACCGCCGCGCTGCCGGACATCGTGCCCGCGCCGCAGGTGGTCGAGGAGCTGGGGCTGCGCACTCCCACCCGGCACCACCCGGACCAGGCGCGCCCCGGCAGCCCCATGATCCTGGTGGTCGAGGACAACCCCGACATGAACGCGTTCATCGCGAGGACGCTGGCCCGGAGCTACCGCGTGGTGTCGGCGTTCGACGGCCGGGAGGGCCTCGAAAAGGCCCTGGAGCATCCCCCCGACCTGATCCTCTGCGACCTCATGATGCCTCGCCTGAGCGGCGACCACATGGTGCGGGAGCTGCGCCGCTGCCGGGTGCTGGACGACGTGCCGATCGTGCTCCTCACGGCCAAGGTCGATGATGACGCGCTGCGCGCGGCGCTCCTGAAAGAGGGCGCCCAGGACTACCTGAACAAGCCGATCAGCGTGGAGCACCTGCTGGCGAAGGTCGAGCGCCTCCTCGCCGACCGCCGGCGCGCCGCCGAGGAGCTGCAGAGGACGCAGGAGGTCTCGGCACGTCTGCTCACGGTCCACGACCAGGAGCGCAAGCGCGTCGCCGTGGAGCTGCACGAGAACATCGCCCAGTGCCTGTTCGCCCTGGGGATGAGCCTGTCCCTGGCGCGGAGGGCGGAGGCGGCTCCGAGCCTCGCGGTGCAGCGCATCTTCTCCGAGGGGCTGGAGCTGTTGCAGCAGTCCACGCAGAGCATCCGCGCCATCTGCTCCCTCTTGCACCCCGCGCTACTGGATGACCTCGGACTGAGGGCGGCGATCGAGTGGCATGTCGAGGACTTCGCCCGACGCAGCGGGATCGCGGTCACGCTCGACATCCCGCCCGACCTGGGAGGGCTGCCGGCCGAGCACGAGCTGGCACTGTTCCGGATCATGGAAGAGGCGCTGACCAATGTACGTCGTCACTCCGGAAGCCCCAAGGCCACCGTCCGCGTCTTCCACGACGCGTCCGAGGTCGGGCTCGAAGTGACCGATGAAGGCCACGGGATGCTGCCCGCGGAGGCGGCGGCCGGGGCCGCCGCCCAAGGCGCCGGCATCCCCACCATGCGCGAGCGCGCCAGAGGTCTCGGGGGACGGCTGGAGATTCTGTCCGGGACCAAGGGGACCAGCGCCAGAGCCGTCCTACCGATTTCCGCGGGGACGAGATCCCCCCTCCCCGTCCCATCCTGATCCGCAAGATCAGGCCCAACCAGTGGGTGGGTCCCCCCTTGGGTCCGGTCAGGAGACGCAACAGGCAACCCACCTTGCCTTGATGGGTGTCGGGCATCCCCCCGCTCGATCGGCTCGCTACCGATGGTACTCAAGTTCAGATGGTCTGGGTCTACCGCCGGAGCATCGGGGCCGTATCATGCACGGGTTCGACGCTGATCGAGAAGTCGGTGCAGTGCGTGGCGGGGCGGATGTGTCGAGGTCTACCCCTGCGCTTGCCGCCACAGGCGCTGAAATTCCCGCTGAAACCGGACGATGGCCTCGGGGTCGTCCAGGACCACGAGGTTCTCGTAGTTCGCGTGCTCGGCGCTGTTGGTCCAGTTGTAGGAGCCGGTGGCCACCAGGCGGTCGTCGAAGACGGCGAACTTGTGGTGCATGAGGCTCTGCTCTGGGACTCCTAGGGTGCGGACGGGCAAGCCGTGCCGGCGGAGTCCTCGGATGACGAAACCCTCCTCCGCCTTCTCCCGGTCCACCAGGATGCGGATCCGGACACCGCGGGCCTTGGCGGCGTAGAGTGCCTCGGCCAGCTCGGACGCGGTGAAGTTGTACACGGCGATGTCGATCGTCCGTCGCGAGGCCTCGATGGCCTGCACCAGGCGCTGGCGGATGCCGCCGCCCGGGGAAAAATAGACTTCGGCGCCCAGGGCGTCCGGGGGGACAAGGGGATTCAGAAGGACGAGAAGGCACGAGACACGAACACAACCGGCAGTGAAGCGGAGTGGGCTCGGCCTCCGAAGCCAACCGGCGCAGAGCAGACGCGGCATCGCCGCCTCAGTCCCCGAGGTGGTAGGGGACGCTGACGGTGACCTTGCCCGGCCTGAACAGCAAGGCCGCCTTGACGAGAAGCGCGGTCTGGTTGTGGAGGAAGTGCTCCCACCAGTGCTTGGGGACGAACTCGGGAATGACCACGGTGAGGTACCGACCCTCCCCCTGCCGCTCCATCCGGTCGATGTACTCCAGGAGCGGCTGGATCACGCCACGGTAGGGCGACTCCAGGACCACCAGGGGGACGTCGGGGGCCCATTCCGCCCACCGCAAACGGAGCCTGGATGTCTGGGTGGGGTCGAGGTCCACGGTCAGGGCGGTGACGCTTGGCGAGATGGACTTGGCGTACTCCAGGGCCTCCACCACCCCTTTGTGGATGCCGGCCACGAGCACCACGACCGGATTCTTGCCGATTCTCGGCCGTCTGGCACCCGTCAAGGACAGCGCCCGGGCGACCTTGTCATAATGCTGGTGCACGCGGAGAAGGCCCAGAACGAGGAGGGGGATGAGGACGATGACCATCCATGCGCCATGGGTGAACTTGGTGACTGCGATCACGACGCAGACCACACCGGTTGCCACCGCGCCCAGGGCGTTCATGGCAATGTGATGAGGCGCGGGGTGTTCCTCCTTCAGCCAGTGTCGAACCATGCCGGACTGGGACAGGGTGAACGAGAGGAAGACGCCGACGGCGTAGAGTGGAATCAGGTTATGGGTGTCGCCCTCGAAGGCGATGAGGAGAACGATGCTGAACCCGGCCAGAATCAGGATGCCGTTGCTGAAGACCAGCCGATCGCCGCGGTTCGCCATTTGCCGGGGCATGAAGCCGTCCCGGGCCAGGATCGAGGAGAGACGAGGGAAATCCTGGAAGGACGTGTTGGCGGCCAGGAACAGGATGACCGCGGTGGCTGCCTGAAGGTTGTAGTACAGCAGGTTCTTACCGAAGATCGTTCGCGCGAGGACTGACACCACGGTCTCCGCCTCCCGGGGGACGACCTGATAGACGTGGGCGAGATAGGCCATCCCAAGGGACGAGCTGCCCAGGATGAGGGCCATCCAGGCGAGCGTCAAGGCGGCGTTCCTCGATTCCGGCGGCCGGAAAGCTGGGATGCCGTTGCTGACGGCCTCGGTGCCCGTCAGGGTGACGCAGCCGGAGGAGAAGGCGCGGAGGAGGAGGAAGGTGGTCAGGGCTTGGGTCGGTTGGATCTCTTCGTGGGGAAGCGGCTGGGCCGCGCCCGTGACGACGCGGTAGAGCCCGGCGAAGATCAGGAGGTACAGGCTGCCGACAAACCAGTAGGTCGGGATCGTGAAGATCCGCCCCGACTCACGCAGGCCTCGGAGGTTCGCGACGGTCACGCCGACAACGCAGAGGACACACATCTCCACCCGAAGCGGGTAGAGGGGCGGGAAGGCGGAGGTCACGGCGGCCACGCCGGCCGCGATGCTGACGGCGACGGTCAGCACGTAGTCGATGAGCAGCGCGGATCCGGCCACCAGTCCGGGAAGCTTACCCAGATTGTCCTTGGCGACGATGTAGGCGCCGCCGCCCGAAGGATAGGCATGGATGGTCTGCCAATATGAGGCGGCGACAACTGATACCAGAACGACAATTCCCACCATGATGGGCAGCGAGTAGCCGAGCGCGGCGCCGGCTCCCGCCGCGATGAGGACCAGGAGGATTTCCTCCGTGCCATAGGCGACCGAGGACAGGGCATCCGACGCGAAGACCGCCAGGCCAGAAATCTTGCCGAGCCGCTCGTGCTTCTCGGCGGCGGTGGCGAGGGGCTGTCCCAGGATTATTCGTTTTAGCACGCTGGACATGCCATCTCCCCTCAGAGCCGGTTGACCTCAGGCTCCGAGACCGCGCGAATGCTAGTGCTTCCTCCTGCGAGTGTCAAGGCAAGGGGGAGAGGAGGACGGGGGCAACCCTGCGCCGTAGAGGCGAGCGGGCGACGTGGGGTTTGGGCTCTACTCCTCCGCGAGACGATAGCCGACGCCGGGCTCGGTGAGGAGGTAGCGAGGCTGCGCGGGGTCGGCCTCCAGCTTCCGCCGGAGCTGCGCCGCGTAGACCCGAAGGTAGTGAGCCTGGTCAGCTTGATTGGGTCCCCAGACCTCTGTCAGGAGCTGGTTGTGCGTCATGACCTTTCCTGCGTGCCGGATGAGCGTCGTGAGCAAGCGGTACTCGATGGGGGTGAGATGGATCTGTCTGCCCGCGACCTCGACGCGCCGGTGGGAAAGGTCCACCGTCAGCTCTCCCACGGAGAAGACCGGTTCCCCGGCGTCCTTGGCCCCGCTGGCGGTGTGCCGCAGGGCGACCCGCATCCGTGCCAGCAGCTCCCCGACTCCGAAGGGCTTACTCACGTAGTCGTCCGCCCCCGCGTCCAACGCGCCGATCTTGTCCCGCTCCTGGCCGCGCGCCGACAAGACGATGATCGGAACGGCGGTCCACTCCCGCAAACGGCGGATGACATCCAGGCCGTCCATGTCCGGCAGGCCCAGATCCAGGACGATGATGTCAGGCTGTCGGGTGGCTGCCTGGAGGAGCCCCGCTTCGCCCGTGACGGCTTCGACGAGTCGGAAGCCCTGCGTCGCCAGCGACGCCCTGAGGAACCGCCGAATCTGCGGCTCGTCCTCGATTATGACGACGACGGGTCCGGCTTGGGGGTGGTCCTCCGCGGCGGCTGACGGTGGCCGCATCTCATTCGGAGCGTCAGTCATCTTCGCCCCTCATCTCGGGCGGGGTTCCCGTCAGGGGGAGCGTGAAGCGAAAGACGGCCCCGCCTTCGGGACGGTTCGTCGCCCAGATCCGGCCACCGTGCGCCTCGACGAATCCCCGGCAGATGGCGAGACCCAGGCCGACCCCACGGCCTTGTGGATGCTTGCCCCGGTAGAACTTCTCGAAGACCCGCTCCATGTCTTCGGGGTCGAGTCCGGGGCCTCTGTCGCCGACCTCTACGACGATCGCGCGCTCGTCACGATGGGCAGCCACCTCGATGGGGCTATTGTCGGGCGAGTGCTTGGCTGCGTTGTCGAGGAGGTTGACCAGGACCTGTTCGATCAGAACATCGTCCATCGAGACCATGGGGAGGCTGTCGGGGAGCCGGGTGAGGACCTGCCGGTCCTTGTGGCTCTTCCCGATACGTGCCAGGGCGGCCCCGACGATCTCCTCCAGCGGATGCCATTCCATGCGAGCCTTCACGGCGCCCGACTCCAGCCGACTCATCTCCAGCAGGTCATTGACGAGCCGGCTCAGCCGATTGGCCTCCTCCGCAATCGTCTCCAGCATCTCGCGGCGCGTCCCCGGGTCCAGCCGGTCCCCCGTCTCGAGCAGGCTGCTGGATGCCCCGGTGATGGCGGCAAGCGGAGTGCGCAGATCGTGCGAGACCGAGCTCAGGAGCGAGCTGCGCAGCTTTTCCGTCTCCATCCGCACCTGGGCTGCGTGGGCCTCCTCCGCAAGCAGGCCGCGCTCCAGGGCGAGGGCGGTCTGATTGGCGAACGTCTCCAGTTGGTGCAACTGCTCCGGCGTGTCCAGCGTGTGCGCGTCGCTCGGTTTGACGCCCAGCACGCCGATGGTTCGCTGCGAGGCTACGAGCGGAAGGTACAGGGCTTTGGCTCCCGGCAGGGTCTCCGTTCCCCGCCCGGCGGGTTGGCTGTGCTCGAAGACCCAGCGACTCACGCCCACCTCAGTGGAGTCCAGGGCGTATCCCCCCGGAGGCGGTTGAGCCGTCAGAACGCCCGCCCCGTCCGGGAGGAACACGACCAGTTGGCTGCGGAACACCTCGGCGATGTGCCGGGCGGCGGCCTCCAGGATACCCGGCGTCCCCCGCGTGCCAGCCAACTCCCGACTCAAGGCGTACAGGGCGGCCGTGCGCCGCTCGCGCTCCCGCGCAGCATCCGCCAGCCAGCGGATCCGCACCGTGGACCAGCTCAGGATGAGCGCGACCATGAGCATGACCCCAAAGGTGATGAAGTATTGCGGGTCGTCGACGGTGAACGTATAGAAGGGGGGGATGAAGAACACGTCATAGGATGCCACACCCAGGATGGAAGCCAGCAACGAGGGGCCGTAGCCGAACTGGACCGCCACCGCGGTGACGCCGAGGAGGAACAGCATGAGCAGTGTAGCCGAGTTGAAGACCGAGAAGGTGGCCCACGCCAGGCCGGTGCAGGCCAGCATGATCATTGTGGCAATCGCGTAGGGCCGCCAGGCCAGGCCCCTGGACCGGATGGGCGCGACGAAGGGGAGGTGCGCTGGCTCCTCCCCGCTGACGATGTGGATGTCCGTGTCGCCCGCGCTCCGGATCAGGTCATCCGCGATGGTGCCGAAGATGTACTGCCGCCAGCGAGGCTGCTCGGGTTTTCCGACCACGATCTTGCTGACGTTGCGGCGCCGCGCGTGGGCCAGGATCTCGTCGCCCACCCGGTGGCCGCTCAGCACTACCGTTTCGGCGCCGAGCTGTTCCGCCAGGCGGAGCGTCTCGCCCACCCGGGCGCGATCCACATCGTCCAGGCGCGCGTGGGCCGGCGTCTCGACGTACGCCACGATCCACTCCGCCCGCAGGGCATCGGCGAATCGCTTGGCCGCGCGCACGACCCGCACGGAGTGGGGTCCGGGCCCCACGCAGGCGAGAATCCGCTCCGTCACCGGCCAGGTTGTTCGGATCGCGTGGTCGCGCATGTAGTGGCGCATCTGCACGTCCACGCGGTCCGCGGTACGTCGCAGGGCCAGCTCGCGCAGCGCGATCAGGTTTCCCTTCCGGAAGAAGCTCCGCGCGGCCTCGGCGGCCTGCTCCGGGACGTAGACCTTTCCGTCCTTGAGTCGCTGCAGGAGATCCTCGGGGGAAAGGTCGATCAGCTCCACCTCGTCCGCCTGCTCCAGGACGGAATCGGGAAGCGTCTCGCGCACGACCACGCCCGTGATCTGGGCGACCACGTCGTTCAGGCTCTCCAGGTGCTGGACGTTGAGGGTCGTGTAGACGTGGATGCCCGCATCCAGAAGCTCCACCACGTCCTGCCAGCGCTTAGCGTGGCGGCTGCCGGGCACATTCGTGTGGGCCAACTCGTCCACCAGGACCAAAGTGGGGCGCCGCGAGAGGGCGAGGTCGAGGTCGAACTCCCAGAGGATCTGGCCCCGGTACTCTATGGGGCGACGCGGCAGGATCTCGAGTCCGGTCAGGAGGGCTTCCGTTTCGGGGCGACCGTGGGTGTCCACCCAGCCCACCACCAAGTCCACGCCCTCGGTCCGGCGCTCCCGGGCCGCCTGGAGCATGGCATACGTTTTCCCGACCCCCGCCACCGCACCCAGGAAGACCTTCAGGCGTCCACGACGCTCGTGGGCCTCCTCCTCCTTCACGCGATCGAGGAGGGCGTCGGGATCTGGTCGACCTTCCGGCATGGTGTAAACTCCCAAAGGCGCTGCACGCAACAAGCATCGGCGCTTGAGGGGCAGTCTAACACAGTCGTCTTGGCCTATTCCAGCGCGTTGTGTGCTTCCTCACCAAGGGCCAGGCCGGATCGCCGCACTGACGCAGGAACCCCGGTTCACCAGCGCCGGTTCGTCCCTGAGGTCACCCACGAACCGTCACACCTGGCGAGTCATTGTCGGCGCCTGCTTGGCGCTGGCGGACGGCTGGCTCAATGGATCCGGTGTGGTGGGATACGCCCTTCGGCGGCACGTCGCGTTTTCCGCCGGCCCGCCGTCACAGGCATGGCGTCCCGCGTCAATTCAGGCTGTTGATCCTTCGGGAGATGGGTGCACGACATCGTCGCCCGAGAGTCACCGCTGCAGGCGCGAGGTAGGCTGCATTCCGGTAATCGAACGCAGGCGGACGAGCAGATCCTCGACGGCGTGGAGACGGGCTGGGTTCCCGGCATTCCGATACCATGCGCGTCGCCGTTCCAGGTCCGCCACCAGTAATGCCACCACTTGGAAGCTGCCCGGACGCAGAAAAGGTGTCGTGCCGATCAGGAGGCTGCCAATCCAACAGAGAATTACGACCGCGAGCCCAGAGTACCAGGTAGATGCCCGGGAGATGATGAGGTACACCCCCATGGCGAGGAGGAACGTGGGATTCAGTCTCCTCAGGTATATTCCCAGGAGGATCATGGTCTGTGCGCGGGCATCGACGGGTACCTCGGACTCCGGGGGCTGAAACAGGCCGAGCGCGCGGATGGTGCGCTGGGCCGCGGAGGTCAAGGCCATGAAGAACATCAGGAGGACGGACAGGAGGATGACCGCCACCGCCATGGGCCTTCCCCCGCTCTCACCTGGCCGATCCCAGGGGCACCTTGGCGGGACGCCCCTGGGATCGGCGTACGCCGCTACTTCGCCGAATCAAGGGCGAGGTTCAGGCCAAGCACATTGACGCGCGGCTCGCCGAGGATGCCGAACTGGCGGCCCTGGGTGTGCTCGGCAACCAGTTGCCGGAGACGCTCGTCAGAGATGCCGCGGGCCTTGGCGACCCGGGGGACCTGGTAGAGGGCGGCGGCCGGAGTGATGTGGGGATCCAGGCCGCTGCCCGAGGCGGTGACGAGGTCCACCGGCACCGGGGCGGGGTTGCCGGGATCGGCCTTCTTCAGGGCCTCCACACGGTCCGCCACCGCTTTCAGCAGATCCGGGTTCGTCGGCCCCAGGTTCGACCCCGAGGAAGCGCCCGCGTTGTACGGGTACGGGCCCGTCGCGGAGGGACGACCCCAGAAGTACTTCGGGTCGTCGAAGGGCTGTCCGATAAGCTCCGAGCCGACCAGCTTCCCGTCCTTCATGATCAAGCTGCCATTCGCCTGGTGCGGAAACACGAGCTGCACGATGCCGGTCACGACGAGGGGGTAGATGAACCCGGTGAGCAGCGTGAGCAGCAAGAGCATGAGCGTTGCGGCACGCAGATGGGCCAACATGGCGACTCCCTTCAAGCGTAAGACCAATTCTGGTTCCGCTGGGCATCAGTATGACGAGATCCCCCCTCCGCCCCCCTTTGACAAAGGGGGGGGGACGGGGGGGATTTGCTCACACCCAGCCGAGGGCGGCCAGCAGCATGTCCACGAGCTTGATGCCGGGGAATGGGACGAGGACCCCTCCCACCCCGTAGATCCAGAGATGCCGGCGCAGGACGGCTGCGGCCCCGAGGGGCCGGTACTGGACGCCGCGCAACGCCAGCGGGATCAGCGCGATGATGATCAGGGCGTTGAAGATCACGGCCGACAGGATGGCGCTTTGCGGGGACGCCAGTCGCATGATGTTCAGCGCGTTCAGCACCGGGTAGGTCGTGGCGAAGGCCGCCGGGATGATGGCGAAGTACTTGGCCACGTCGTTGGCGATGCTGAAGGTGGCCAACGCGCCGCGCGTCATGAGCATCTGCTTCCCGATCTCGACAACCTCCAGCAGCTTGGTGGGGTTGCTGTCCAGGTCCACCATGTTGCCGGCCTCCTTGGCGGCCTGCGTCCCCGTGTTCATGGCGACCGCCACGTCGGCCTGCGCCAGGGCGGGCGCGTCGTTCGTCCCGTCGCCCGTCATGGCCACCAGCCGGCCGTCGGTCTGCATCTGCCGGATCAGCTTCAGCTTCGCCCCGGGTGTGGCCTCCGCCAGGAAGTCGTCCACGCCGGCCTCGGCGGCGATGGCGGCCGCGGTGAGGGGATTGTCACCCGTGATCATGACGGTCTTGATTCCCATGCGTCGGAGCTGTGCGAAGCGCTCCCGGATGCCCCCCTTGACGATATCCTTGAGCTGGATGACGCCGAGGACCCGGTCCCGCTCGGCCACGACCAGCGGGGTCCCACCCTCCTTGGCGACCCGATCCACGCTGGTCCGGACAGAGGGCGGAAACTCCCCGCCCCACGCTTTCACGTAGCTCTCCACGGCATCGGCCGCCCCCTTCCGGATGTGCCGGCCGTCCAGATCCACGCCGCTCATGCGGGTGTGGGCGCTGAAGGGAATGAACTTCGCCCCCAGGCCGCGAATGTCCCGCTCCCGGATCCGGTACTTCTGCTTGGCCAGGATGACGATGGAGCGGCCCTCCGGCGTCTCGTCGGCGAGGGAGGCGAGCTGGGCGGCGTCCGCCAGCTCGGGCTCCGTGACATCCTGGGCGGCGAGGAACGCCGTGGCCTGTCGGTTGCCCAGGGTGATGGTCCCGGTCTTGTCGAGGAGCAGGACATCCACGTCGCCCGCCGCCTCCACGGCGCGCCCGGACATGGCGATGACATTGGCCTGGACCATCCGATCCATGCCGGCGATGCCGATGGCCGAGAGCAGCGCCCCGATCGTCGTCGGGATCAGACAGACCAGGAGCGCCACGAGGACCGTGACGGTGATGGGCGTCCCTTGCCCGGCGGCCTGAACGCTGTAGATCGAATACGGCAGCAGCGTCGCCGTGGCCAGCAGGAACACGATGGTGAGGGCCGCCAGGAGGATGTCCAGCGCGATCTCGTTGGGGGTCTTCTGGCGCCTGGCCCCCTCGACCAGGGCGATCATGCGGTCCAGGAAGGTCTCGCCGGGATCGGTTGTCACCCGCACGACGATCCAGTCCGACAGGACCTGGGTCCCTCCGGTCACGGCGCTGCGGTCGCCGCCGCTCTCCCGGATCACGGGCGCGCTCTCACCCGTGATGGCGGCCTCGTTCACCGACGCGATGCCATCGATGACCTCGCCGTCGGCCGGGATCATGTCCCCGGCTTCGACCAGGACCACGTCCCCCTTCCTCAGAGACGCGCTGGGGACAAGGGTGTGGGTGGACTCGCGATGCGGCGAGGTGAGGCGCTTCGCCTGGACGTCCCGCCGCGCCTTGCGGAGGGATGCGGCCTGCGCCTTGCCTCGGCCCTCGGCCATCGCCTCCGCGAAGTTCGCGAACAGCACCGTGAACCACAGCCACACGGTGACCATCAAGATGAACCACGAGGGGGCCTCGCCCTTGCCGACGAGCGCCTGGAAGAACAGGAGCGTTGTGAGGATGGACCCCACGTACACCACGAACATGACCGGATTCCGGACCTGCCGCTGCGGCGTCAACTTCCGGAACGAGTCGATCACCGCCTGCCTGGCTATGGCGGGGTCGAACACGGGGCGAGCCTTCGCGTGCGTGGCCATGAGAGTCTCACCTCACTTCATGGCGAGCATCTGGAGATGCTCGACGATGGGTCCGAGGGCGAGCGCCGGGATGAACGTCAGAGCGCCGACGAGGATCACGGTCCCGGCGAGGAGCACGACGAACAGCGCCGTATGCGTGGGCAGCGTGCCGGCGCTCGGGGGAACGGGCTTCTTCCTTGCCAGCGAGCCGGCGATGGCCAGCATGGGCACGGCCAGCCAGTACCGAGCGACGAGCATGACGAGGCCGCCGGTCGTGTTCACGAACGGAATGTTGGCGTTGTAGCCGGCGAAGGCGCTGCCGTTGTTGTTGCCCATGGAGGAGTAGGCGTACAGGATCTCGCTGAGGCCATGGGCACCCTTGTTCGCGAGGCTCGCCAGGGCGGACGGGGTCAAGACGGCCACCGCCGTTCCGGCGAGGACAATCATGGGCGGGATAAGCACGACCAGGGATGCCATCTTCATCTCATAGGCTTCGATCTTCTTGCCGAGGTACTCCGGAGTCCTTCCGACCATCAGGCCAGCCACGAACACGGCGATGAAGGCGAAGGCCAGCATGCCGTACAGGCCGGAACCGACGCCTCCATACACCACTTCGCCGAGCTGAATCAGCCACAGGGGCACCAGGCCGCCCAGCGCCGTGTACGAATCGTGCATGGAGTTGACCGAACCATTGGAGGCGGCGGTCGTCGCCGTCGCCCAGAGGGCGGAGTTGGCGATGCCGAAACGGACCTCCTTGCCCTCCATGTTGCCGCCGGCTTGCAGATTGCTGGCCGCCATGTCGACGCCGCGTGCGGCGAACGCCGGGTTCCCAGCTTGCTCAGACCCCACGCAGAGGGCCAGGAGCGGCAGGAAGATCAGGGTCATCGCGGCCAGGAGGGCCCACCCCTGGCGGGAATCCTTCACCATGGCCCCGAATGTGTAGCACAGGGAGGCCGGGATTAGCAGAATCGACAGCAGCTCCAGAAAGTTCGAGAGCGGCGTCGGGTTCTCGAACGGGTGCGCGGAGTTCACGTTGAAAAACCCGCCCCCGTTGGTGCCAAGCTGCTTGATGCTGATCTGCGAGGCGGCGGGTCCCACGGCGAGGACCTGTTCCTTCAAGGTGGCCTGGCGCATCTTGGGCTGGCCCTTTTCGTCGAGCACTGGTTGGCCCTTCTCGTCAGTGGCTGGCTCGTCATAGGTGATCTGCTGGAGCACCGGCACCTTGACGTAGGTCTGGAAGGTCTGCACCACTCCCTGCGACACCAGGAGGAATGCCCCGATGAGGGACAGGGGCAGCAGGATGTAGAGGGTCGTTCGGACCAGGTCCACCCAGAAGTTGCCGATCGTCTGCACGGTCCGCCGCACGAGACCGCGGATGACTGCCGCGAGGCACGCCATCCCGGCCGCCGCCGAGACGAAGTTCTGGACGGTCAGGCCGAGCATTTGGGTGAGGTAGCTCATGGTCGTCTCGCCGCCGTAGCCCTGCCAGTTGGTGTTGGTGGCGAAGCTGACGGCGGTGTTGAACGACGAATCCGGCGTTATTGCCCCCAAGCTCTGCGGGTTCAGCGGAAGCCACCCCTGGACCCGCTGGAGCAGGTACAGGACGAGTAAGCCCAGCATGTTGAACGTCAGCATGGCGAGGGCGTAGCCTTTCCAGCCCATCTCGACGTCCGGGGGAATCCCCGCCAGGCGATACAGGATCCGCTCGACCGGGCCCAAGATACGGCCCAGAAAGATCGGCTGGTTCTCATACACCCGCGCCATGTAGGCCCCGAGGGGCCTGGCGAGGATCAGGAGCACACCCAGGTAGAGCGCTAACTGGAGGTAGCCGTTCGCAGTCATGAGAATGCCTCCGGCTTCAACATCGCTACGAGCAGATAGACGAAGAGTCCCAAGGTCACTACCCCCCCGAGCACATACAGTCCCATGGCGTTGCCTCCCTTACAGGCGGTCGCAGAATGCGACGAGTGCCCACGACAGGCCGAAGAAGATCAACGTGAGTCCGACAAACAGGAGGTCGTCCATGGGTCCCGCTCCTTTCCTCCCCTTCCAGCGTGTCCGCAAACACGATAGGGGCGGAGTCGCGGCCGATCAACTCAAGAGGTAGTCAGGATCCGTGCAGAAGGAGTCAAGGCGATGTCAAGACCGGGGGAAGAATACAGAAGGCGCTGTGTCTCCAGCGGGCTGCAATCTGGCCCAGTCACTCATTGAGCTGCTCCAGCATCCCGGGCTGGCCCAGGGTGACCAGCATGTCGCCCTCCTCCAGGGTCTGCTCGGCGTCGGGAGAGACGATGATCCGGTCCTCTCGCCGGATGGCCAGCACCGTGAGGCCGAACCGCTGGCGCAGCTCCAGCTCCCGCAGACTGCGCGCGAGGAAGCGGGGAGGGGCCACGATCTCCAGGATGCTGTAGTCCGTCGAGAGCTGGATCTCGTCGATGACATTGCGGGAGATCAGCGTGTGGGCCACGCGGATTCCCATGTCCCGCTCCGGGAACACCACGATGTCCGCCCCGATCTTCTGGAGCACGCGGCCGTGCAGCTCGTCCTGAGCTTTCGCGATGATCTTCGGGATCCCCATCTCCTTCAAGAGCACGGTGACCAGGATGCTCGCCTCCACCTCGTGGCCGATGGCCACCACGACGACCTCGAAGTTCCGGAGGCCGAGGGAGCGCAACGCCTCCTCTTCGAGCGCGTTGGCGCACACGGCGTCCGTGACCTCGTCGGCAATGGCCTTCACCCGGGCCTCGTCCACGTCGACCGCCAGCACCTCGCACCCGGAGCTGGCCAGAGTCCGCGCGACGCTGGAGCCGAAACGGCCCAGGCCAATGACGGCGACCTGTTTCATGTCCCGCTCCTACCCGATGAGGACGCGATCTTCGACGCGACGAAGGTGGTTCTTCGGCCGCGCGGACTGGGTCAGGGCGATCATGGCCGTGAGGGGCCCCACCCGGCCCGAGAACATGGTTCCGATGATGAGGAGGCGGCCTAACCGAGTCAGATGTGTGGTCAACCCCATGCTGAGACCAACCGTCCCGAAGGCCGACACGACTTCGAAGAGCACCCTGAGGAAACCCGTCGCTTCGCTGAGGTTGAGGAGCAGTGTGACGACCGTCACGAGACAGCCCGAGAGGAGCGTGACCGCCAAGGCCTTGGTCACCTGTTCCGTGGGGATCCGGCGGCGGAAAATCTCCGTGTCCTCTTTCCCCCGGCTCTGCGAGAAGACGGAGGCCGCGAGCAGGCCGAAGGTGGTCGTCTTGATCCCCCCGCCGGTGGAACCGGGCGACGCGCCGATGAACATCAGGATGACGATGAGAAACTGCGTGGCCGGACGCAGGGCTGCGGTATCCAAGGTGTTGAAGCCCGCGGTCCGGGGCGTCACAGCCGTGAAATATGCGGCGAGGAGTTTTCCAGAGCTGCTGAAGGGTGCAAGGGTGTTCGCCCACTCGAAGAGAAGAATGAGCAGGGTGCCCGCGGCGATCAGGCAGGCCGTCACCACGAGGGCCAGGCGGGAATGCGTGCTGAGCCGGCGTTCCCGCCACTCCCAGAGGTTGAGAACAACCGAGAAGCCGATCCCCCCGAGGATGAACAGGGTGCTGATGGAGAGGGCCACCACCGGATCGTCCACGTAAGCCGTCAGACTGCGGAACTCCCCCATGAGATCGAACCCCGCGTTGTTAAAGGCTGATACCGCGTGGAACACGCCAAGCCAGAGGGCACGCGGCAACCCGACCGCAGATGCCCAGTGGACCGCCAGGACTAGGGCGAAGAACGCCTCGACCGAGAACGCGTACACCAGGACGGCGCGCACGAGCCGGACCATCCCGGCCACGTCAAACTGGTTGAAGCTCTCGCGTATGAGTATCCGTTCGCGCAGGCCAATGCGCTTGCCCGTCAGGAGGAAGAACAGGCTCGCCATGGTCATGAAGCTGAGGCCACCGGTCTGGATGAGCCCCATGATCACGAGCTGGCCCCCGGTCGACCAGGAGGTGCCCGTGTCCACGACCACCAGGCCTGTGACGCACACCGCCGAGGTGGCCGTGAAGAGCGCCGTAAGGAATCCGGCGGACTCGCCCGAGGCAGAGGTGCCAGGGAGTGTGAGGGCCCCAGCTCCGATCAGGATGACCCCGGCGAACCCCAAGAGAATCGCCCGGGCGGGCGTCATCCGGACCGCGGAGATCGTCTCTCGGAGTCGTAGCGCATGTTCCATGGGCTGAGGGAGTGGGTGCCCGGCCGGGTACAGAAATGACCAAGTCCCAATGACCAATGGCGGATTCCCCCTCCGTGATGCTTCCTGATAGCGCAGCAGGGATCCAGCCAAAGAGATCAGGCGGTCTGGCCGGGCTGAGTGCGCCCACCATCATTGGTCATTGGAAATTTGTTATTGGTCATTTGGTCCGGAGAATTCACGAGTCCGATCGTGGATTGTCCGGCCGAGGTGGATCACCAGCGGCGAGGGGTCGTGGACCTCCAAGCGGACGTCCGTCGGTCCGCTTTCGGTCTCGGGGTCAAACGGCAGCTGGCTGAGCGTACGACGATTCGCGCGGACCCAGACCGCCGCGAGGCCAATCACCAGGATGACGACGCCTCCTTCCGCCAGCGTGCGCAGTCCGCCGCTCACCGCGACGTAGTCGAGGAGCGCGAAGAGCCCTGCACACAGGGGCAGGAGGGCGTAGAGCAGCATCCACGCCGGCCTGGGTCCGGACCTCGCCGCCGGTCCCGCATCCACGAGGGGCCGGGGCAGCGATCTTGAGGCCGCCTCGACCGGGCGAGCCGGGATGCCGTCCAGTCGAGGACGTCCGAGGAGCGAATAGGTGCCAGTCGCCATGGGAGGTTCCTCCTGCGTGACAAGGGTAGGGCTCGCCCCATGACCGGTCAACTCAAGACAGTGTCAAAAGACCAATGCTGGGCATCAAGGAAGTGCAAAGACAGGGCACGCGGCGTGCCGCGCCAGGCGGCAGGGTGCCGAGGCGGCGGTGTGATCCCCGCGGCTGTGGCGGAAAAGACTCCCACCGAGACACGCGGATTACTGATCGAGATGATAGGGGATACTGATGGCCACCTTCCCGCGCCGGAAGAGGAGCGCGGTCTTGAGGAGCAGGGCCGTCTGATTGTGCAGCAGGTGATGCCACCACTTGGCCGGGATGAACTCCGGGAGAATGATCGTCATGTAATCGCCGTCCCGCTGCTTCTCCATCTGATCGATATACTGCAGGACCGGCTGCATGACGGAGCGGTATGGGGAGTCCAGCACAACCAGCGGGACATCCGGGGCCCATTCCTGCCACTGCTGCCGCAGCCGCGAGGTGGCCGTGGGGTCCAGGTCCACGGTGATTGCCGTCACGTTCGGGGAGATAGCCTTGGCATACGTCAGGGCGGTGACGACCCCCCGGTGCAGGCCACCCACGAGGATCACCACGGGGTGCCGGCCGATCTTAGGAGGTGAGAAGCCCTTGAGCGTGAGCTGGCCTCGCAGGGAATCGTAGTGGCGGCGCACGGCCAGGAATCCCAGGATGATGACCGGGATGATCACGATGACCATCCAGGCGCCGTGGGTGAACTTGGTGGCGCCGATGACAGCCACCACGAGCGCGGTCGTGACGGCGCCAAGGGCGTTGACGGCGGCGTGTGCCAGCCAGCGCCGCCCCTGCTCCCTCCTCCAGTGCCTCACCATGCCGGCCTGGGAGAGGGTGAAGGCGGTGAATACGCCAACGGCGTACAGGGGGATGAGGGCGTGGGTGCTTCCCCCGAAGACGACCAGGAGCAGGCACGAGACCCCCGCTAGGATGATGATACCGTTGCTGAAGACCAAGCGGTCGCCGCGACTGGCGAACTGCCGGGGGAGAAAGCCGTCCTTGGCCAGCATGGACGCCAGCATGGGGAACCCGGCGAAGCTGGTGTTGGCCGCGAGCAGCAGGATGACAGCCGTAGCCGACTGGATCATGAAGTAGATCCATGAGCGGCCGAAGATTTGCCGGCTGAGGATGGAGACGACGGTCTCACCCTCGGCCGGTACGATGTGGTAGAAGTTGGCCAGGAAGGTCACCCCCAGGAAGGATGATCCCAGGATGAAGGCCATCCAGGCCAGGGTGATCCCTGCGTTCCGGGACTCGGGGGGCCTGAACGCCTGGACGCCGTTGGCCACGGCCTCGATCCCCGTCAGGGCGGCGCAGCCCGAGGCGAAGGCCCGCAGGACCAGGAACACCGTGATGGGCTCGTGCGCGGGAATGGATGGAAGCGTCGCGGGGGCCCCGTGGGTGAGGAGCCTGTGGAATCCCCCGGCCAGGAGGATGATCAGGCACGCGATGAACCAATAGCTGGGGACCGCGAAGATCCGGCCCGTCTCCCGGATACCCCGGAGGTTTGCCAGCATGATGAGCAGGACGACCCCGACACAGATCGCGACGCGCTCGGGATACAGGACCGGGAACGCCGACGTGATGGCGGCCACGCCGGCGGCCGTGCTCACGGAAACGGTGAGCACGTAGTCCACGAGCAACGCCGCGCCGGCCACGAGGCCCGCATACGTTCCCAGATTCTCCTTGGCGACGATGTAGGCCCCGCCCCCGGAGGGGTAGGCGTGGATCGTCTGCCAGTACGAGCTGGCCACGATGGCGGTGAGGACGCCGATGGCGATGCCGATGGGCGGCGAGTAGGAGAGCGCCGCGGTGCCGGCCAGGACCAGCACCAGGAGGATTTCCTCGGTCGCGTACGCCACGGAGGAGAGGTTGTCCGACGCGAAGATGGCCAGGGCCGGGATCCTGCCCAGCCGCTCGTGGCGAGCCTGGGCCGTGGAGAGTGGGCTACCCAGGAGCAATCGTTTCAATGCCGGCATGGCGTGTCTCGGGTAAGAGAAGAGAGAGGAGGCGCGGCCTCTCACACCGCGTGATTCTACGGTGCGATCGGTCGTCGCCGCCTATTCTGCCGCAAGGCGGTAGCCCACACCGGACTCCGTCAGCACGTAACGCGGGCGGGCAGGATCGGCTTCCAGCTTGCGTCGGAGCTGGGCGGTGTAGACCCGGAGGTAGTGAGCCTGCTCCGTTTGGTTCGGACCCCATACCTCGTTGAGCAACTGGCGGTGTGTCAGGATCCTTCCGGCATGCCGCACCAGGGCCGCCAGCAAACGGTACTCGATGGGTGTCAGGTGGACCGGTGCCCCGGCCACGGTCACCCGCCTTTGCGCCAGGTCCACGCTGAGATCCCCCACGGAGAACGTGGTCTCTCCCGGCTCGCTGTCGCCCCGCGCGGCGTGCCGCAGGGCAACCCGCATGCGCGCCAGAAGCTCTCCCAGGCCGAACGGCTTGGCCACGTAGTCGTCCGCGCCCGCGTCCAGCGCGGTGATCTTGTCCCGCTCCTGGCCCCGCGCGGAGAGCACGATGATGGGAACGGTGCTCCACTCGCGTACCCGGCGGATGATCTCCAGGCCGTCCATGTCCGGCAGGCCCAGATCCAGGATGATGACTTCGGCATGCCGGGTCGTGGCGGCCGCCAGGCCCTCCTCGCCCGTGGCGGCCTCGATCAGCTTGAATCCGTGGTTATCCAGGGCGGCGCGGAGGAACCGCCGGATCTGCGGCTCGTCCTCGACGAGCAGCACGACCGGGCGCGCGCGGGCAGGCTCCGCCATGGATGGCTCGGAGGCGGCGCTACCCATCAAGATGCCCCATGTCCGGAGGCCTTCCCTTCAGGGGAATGGTGAACTGGAAGATCGCCCCGCCCGCCCGCCGGTTCTCCGCCCAGATCCGACCCCCGTGGGCCTCGACGATGCCGCGACAGATGGCCAGACCCAGGCCGGCGCCGCGGGAGGCGCCGGAGCGTCCCCGGTAGAACTTCTCGAAGACGCGCCCCTCGTCTCCTGGAGGGATCCCCGACCCCCTGTCGGCCACGCCCACGGTCACCATGCCGGCGTCCATCCGGGCGGTCAACTCGATCTCGCTCCCGGACGGCGTGTACTTGATCGCATTCTCCAGGAGGTTGATGAGCACCTGCTCCACCAGGACGTCGTCGATGGGGACGAGCGGGAGATCCTCCGGCAGACGCGTCGCCACCGGCCGCCCCCGGAGCAACTTCTCCATGCGACCCAGGGCGGACCCGATCACCTCCTCGAGTGGATGCCATTGCCTGGAAACGTGCAGGGCCCCGGACTGGAGCCGCGTCATATCCAGCAAATTCCGGACCAGCCGGTTGAGCCGTTCCGCCTCTTCGTAGAGCGTTTCCAGAAACATCTTCCGTGTGAGGGGGTCGAGGGTCGCGTCGCCCTCCAGCAGACTGCTCGCCGTTCCGGTGATCGTGGCCAGGGGTGTCCGGAGGTCGTGCGAGACCGAGCTCAGGAGCGAGCTGCGCATCGATTCGGTCTCCATGCGCACCTGCGCCTGCTGCGCCTCGGCCGCCAACTGGGCGCGTTCGAGAGCCAAGGCCACCTGACTGCCGAAGGTCTCAAGCTGGCGGACCTGTTCCGGCGCCTCCAAGGAGCGAGGGTTGTCGGGCTGGAAGCCCAGCACGCCCAGGGTGCCTCGCGAAGCGGTGAGGGGCAGATACACGGCCCGCGCCTCCGGCGAGGTCCCGGTGCCCAGTCCGGCTCCCTGCCGGTTGAGGTAGACCCATTGACTTAGCTCCAGTTCCTGGGGATTGGACATGGAGGCGTTCCCGCCGGCCGATTCGGTGTGGAGGCTCCCGCCGGCGCCGGGGAGCAGCACCGTCACCTGTCCGTGAAAGACCTCGCCGATGTGTCGGACCGCAGCCTCGAGGATGGCCGAAACCTCGCGGGCGCTGGCCAGGTCTCGGCTCATGGCGTAAAGGGCGGCGGTCCGGGCCTCCCGCTGCCGCGCCGAATCGGCCAGCCAGCGAATCCGGACAGTCAGGCCACTGATGACCAGGGCCACGACGAACATGGCGCCGAAGGTCAGGAGATCCTGGGCCTCGGCGACGGCGAAGGTGTAATACGGGGGGACGAGGAAGAAGTCAAACGCCGCCACGCTTAGCACGCAGGCAAGGATGGATGGAGCGGGTCCCGACCGTGCCGCCACGGCCACGACCCCCAGGAGGTACACGAGGACCAGGGCCGCATGGGGAAGATACGGGGAGATCAAGAAGTTGAGGCCGGTGCAAACCGCCACCATCAACAGAGGCCAAGCCCAGGCGGACCAATCCGGCCAGCGAAGGCGAGGGAAGTGCGGCATGGGAGGGGAAACCACTCCCTTGTTGCTGATAACGTAGATGTCCGCTTCCTGGCTTCGGCGGAGTAAGGCGTCGGTGATCGAGCCCGACACGAGGCGCTGCCAGAGGGGCCGGAGCGACTTCCCGACGATAATCTTGCTCGCGTTCCGGGCACGGGCAAAGGCCAGGACCTCTTCGGCGACCCGTTGCCCGCTCAGCACCATGGTCTTCGCGCCGAGCTGTTCGGCCAGACGGAGGGTCTCGGCAATCCGTCCCCGCGCCGGCTGGCCGAGCCGTGCGTGGGCGGGTGTCTCGACATACACGACCAGCCACTCCGCTCGCAAAGTATCGGCGAAGCGTTTGGCGGCCCGGACCACCTGCGTCGCGTGCGGGCTGGGGCTGATGCAGGCCAGAACCCGCTCGGTCACGGGCCAGGTGGTCTGGATGGCATGATCGTGCATGTACCGACGCATCCGGGCGTCCACGTGATCCGCCGTCCGATGCAGCGCCAGCTCTCGCAGCGCCATGAGGGTCCCGGGGCGAAAGAGGCGGCGACCCGTCTCCGGGTCGCGCCCCGGGACGTGGACCTTGCCTTCGGCGAAGCGTGCGAGCAGCTCCTGGAGCGGGAGATCGATCAGCACGATCTCGTCCGCCTGCTCGATCACCCGATCCGGGACCGTGTCCTCCACGACGACGTCCGTGACCCGGGAGGCCACATCCTTCAGGCTTTCCAGCTCATACACGTTGAGCGTGGTAAACACCGAGATGCCGGTGTCCAGCAATTCTTCCACGTCCTGCCACCGCCTGGTATGGCGGGAGGCGGGAGGGTTTGCGCTGGCCAGCTCGTCCACAACCAGCACGGTGGGCCGGCGGGCGATGGCTGCGTCCAGGTCGAGCGGCCCGCAAACCCCCCCGGCGATTGGCGCAGGCAAGCGGCGAGGGAGACATTCCAACCCCTCGAGAAGCCGGTCCATCTCCGGGCGGCCATGGGTGTTGATCTGCCCGACCACGACGTCCGCACCTGCCGCTTGCCGCCGCCCCGCCGCCTGCATCATGGCGAGAGTCTTTCCCGTGCCGGGCGCTGCGCCCAGGAACACCGTGAGCGTCCCGCGCCCCGTTGGAGGCTCGGCCCCCGGGCCGTTGGGACTGGGCTCGCTACCCTGGAAAAGGTGATTCATCATGGCGGCCCCGCTGTCCGGTGGAGCGGATGGAAGTATACCCAGCGGGGCCTGGAGCCGCAAGGCAATCACGGGAGGTCGGGGATTCTGAGACAGACGGGGGAACCGGCGGCGGACCATTATGGGGCAGTGCGGGACCGGGAGTGTCAGCTACCGGCGAGGGGCCTCCGCCCCCGGCCGGACCCCCACCATGAGCTCGCTGGACTTCGGCGGGAAGGTGAGGCGGATGACCGAGAACGGCCGCCCGGGGCACGTCCGCCTCCTGCACGGCTCACCTGACAGGGCTGATCGGCTCCTCCAGATCCAGGCAGCCAGGAGTCCGAGGATCGCCAGCGCGACGGCAGATTGAAGCAGGGTAGTATGTCCGATGGTGGCGGCCAGGCGGATTCCGCCCAGGCAGAGTCCCACAGTTGCCAGAAGCACGGCGTAGAGGCCTGCCCAGGAAGGACGCCCTGGCCTCTCCCGGGTATCGGCAGAACCCCGAGCGTGGCCGGTGATGTCGTTGGAAGCCGCGGGAGCCACAGATTCGAAGACCGTGGAGTCCATGTCGCCCCTCAAAACACCTGACGCACAGGCACGCTCGCACCCTCGCAATCCTCGGTGACACTAGCATAGCTCTGTCCCCCGTATGGTCAACTCAAGATCCCGTAAGGATCGATGCCCCGACCGTAAAAAACGCATAAAGATCTTGGCGGCGAACGCCGGCGGACCACCCGTGTGACAAGAGGGGGGAGGAGTCGAAGAGGCCGACGGAACTGTCCGGATTTCGGGAGGTCAGGTTTCGAGGTGGAAGGGAATGCTGATCGCCACCTTGCCGCGACGGAACAGGAGGGCCGCCTTGATCAGCAGGGCGGTCTGGTTGTGGAGCAGATGCTGCCACCATTTGGCCGGGATGAACTCCGGCAGGATGATCGTCATGTAATCCCCGTCCCGCTGCTTCTCCATCTGGTCGATGTAATGGAGGAGCGGCTGGATGATCGACCGGTACGGGGATTCAAGCACCACGAGAGGAATCTCGGGCGCCCACTCGCTCCAGCGCATCTGGAGGCGGGCGGTCGAGGTGGGGTCGAGGTCGACCGTCAGGGCGATCACGTTAGGCGAGATCGCCCGGGCATAGGTCAAGGCGGCGACCACCCCGCGGTTCATGCCCGCCACGAGGACCACGACGGGGTGCCGACCCAGTTTCGGTGGATGATATCCGTCGACGGCGATCTGGCGGGCCATGTCCTCGTAGTGTCGACGGATGGTTCGGAACCCGAGGACGAGGGCCGGAATCACGACGACGACCATCCAGGCTCCCTCGGCGAAACGCGTGATCCCGACCACCCCCATCACGATGGCGGTCACCATGGCACCGACCAGGTTGATCGCGGCATGCTGAAGCCAGTGGCGTTCGCGCATGTGCGCCCATCGTCGAACCATCCCCAGTTGGGACAGGGTGAATGACAGGAACACCCCCAGGGCGTACAGGGGCAGCAAGGCATGGGTGTCCCCCTGGAAAGCGATCAGCAGCCCCATGGAAACCCCGGACAGGATGAGGATTCCGTTCGAGTAGACAAGCCGGTCACCAAGACTGGCGAATTGGCGAGGCAGGTATCCGTCCCTGGCGAGCAGCGAGGACAGCATGGGAAATCCGGCGTAGCAGGTGTTGGCCGCCAGAAGCAGGATGACCATGGTGGAGGTCTGCACCATCAGATAGAAGAATCCGCGGCCCAAGACCTGCCCGGAAAGCTGCGACACCAGCGTCTCGCCTTCCCGGGGCAGCAGATGGAGGGCGTCGCTGAGGAACGCCAGCCCCATGAACATGCTTCCCAGGAGGGCGGCCATCCAGACCAGGGTGATCCCCGCATTCCTGGTCTCGGGGGGCCGGAAGGCCTGGACGCAATTGGCCACGGCCTCGATGCCTGTCAAGGCCGTGCAGCCGGCGCTGAAGGCGCGCAGCACCAGAAAGGTGGTCAGCGGAATGACGGTGGCGGATTGGATCGGGGGAAGCTCGGAGACCGGTCCCCCTCGCCCGAGGTAGAGCAGCCCGCCGCCGATCACGAGGGCGATGCTGGCGATGAACCAGTAGGTCGGCACGGCGAAAATGCGCGCGGTCTCCCGGAGACCGCGCAGGTTGACGACGGCGAGGAAGGTCACGCACAGGATCCCCAGCCACACCCGAAGGGGATACAGGTGCGGGAACGCCGAGGTGATCGCCGCCACGCCCGCGGCCACGCTGACCGCGACCGTCAGGACGTATCCGACCAGGAGGGAGGCCCCAGCCACCAAGCCCGGCAGCTTTCCCAAGTTCTCCTTGGCCACGGTGTAGGCGCCACCTCCGCTCGGGTAGGCGTGTATGGTCTGCCAGTAGGAGGTGGAGACAACCGCGATGAGACCGGTGATGGCGAGCGCAATGGGGACCGACAGGGACAAGGCGGCCGTCCCGGCCAGCGCCAGGAAAATCCGAATCTCTTCCGGACCGTACGCCACCGACGAAAGGGCATCGGAACAGAAGATCGCCAGGGCCGGGACCTTTGCCAGCCGCTCGTGCTTGGCCTGGGACGTCGCCAGGGGGTTGCCGACGAAGAGACGCTTGAACGCGGTGATCATCGCGCGGGCCTACGCGGGTCCGATCAGGATGTCCTTGAGGGCCTTTTCGGCGGCCACGGTACTGACCGCCAGGACCTCATCCCCCGCAGCGAGCTGCGTGTCACCCCGCGGGATGACCAGCTTCCCGCTTCGGATCACGCTGACGATGACCGTGTCGGGAGGAAAATTGAGATCGCGGATGGCCTTCCCCCGGGCCGGTGATGCCTCCGGGAGGTTCACCTCGACGAGGGCCGCTTCACCCCGGTTGAGCTTGAGCAGGGTGACCAATTCGCCCAGGCCGATCTCCTCTTCGATGACTTTGGCGGTCAAGTGGACCTGGCTGATGGCGACGTCCACCCCCCACGCCTTGGTGTACAGCCACTCATTCCGCGGATTGTTCACGCGTGCGATCACCCGCCGGACATGGAAGTGGTGTTTGGCCAGACGGCAGATGACCAGGTTGTCCTCGTCGTCGTGAGTGATCGCCACGATCAGATCGGCCTTGGCGGTCCCAACCTGTTCCAGGATCTCCGGACTACACCCGTCACCGCAGATCACCTCCCCCTCGACCTCCTGGCGAAGCCTGGCGACCACCTCCGGACGGCGGTCGACGACCTTGACCTGATACCCCTGGCCTTGCAGGTCCTGCGCCAGGTAAGACCCTCCACGGCCGCCGCCAACGATCACTGCCAGCATGGGAGACCTCTCGCTATGAGTGGGCCATGAGCTTCTGAAGTCGAGGGATGGCCGTCGCCGTGGCCGCGATGCGCAGGATGTCCCCGGCCTCGAGACGGGCGTCGGGCCGCGGGATGCTGGCCTGCCCCCGGCGCACCAGGATGCCCACCAGGGACTCCCCGGGGCTGGACAGGTCTTGGACCGATCGCCCGACGAGTGAACTGGGGATCTCCACCTCGAGGACATGAACCTCGCCGCTGCCGTAAGTGGTGATGGTGCCGACCCCCGGGTGTAGGAGCATCGCCCGCATGGCATTGGCCCCCCAGAGGGTCGGAGTGACCGTGGGAATCCCCTCCCGACGGTAGATCTCGGCTGCCTGAGGATTGTAGATCCGGGCGACCACCCGCGGGACCTTGAACGTCTCCTTGGCGGTCACCGCCACGACGATGTTCACGTTGTCGCTGTCTGTCGTGGCGGCCAGGGCCTCGGCCCCCTCGATGTCGGCCTTCTGCAGGATCTCGCGATCGAAGCCCACGCCCGTGAGCATCCGGCCGGTGAACTCCCGCGAGAGTCGCCCGAAGGAGAGAGGGTTGCGGTCGATCACCACCACCTCGTGCCGCTCCGCCGAAAGGGTGTTGGCCAGGTTGGATCCCACCCGCCCGCATCCCACGATGACGACTCGCATGTCGAGATCCTCCTGGACCGGGCGGCGGCTCGCTCCGGTGTGCAAAACCTCAAGGCGGCTCTCCCGGCTTGGAGCGCCGAACGTTCTCCCGGCCGGTCAGCTTTCGCAACGGCTCGGCGAGATCGTCAGGATGCTAGAACCGAGGCTCTGCGCTTGTCAAGGAAACACAGTCCACCGGCCTCACGAGCCCTCCGGCGGCCGCGCGGTCGCCGGCATGCCCGGGGGGACGGCCTCGAGGACGGCCGCCTCGGCCGCCGGCGGGGAGGGGAGCGGTTCCTTCGTCGAGGGGAGGAGTCCGTAGACATCGCGGGAAAACTCGCCGAGGCCGGCCGCGTACCGGATCAAGAGGACGACACCCAGGCCCAAGCCGACGAGGGGCATCCCGATGACGAACGCGAGGGAGAAGACGTCGGTGCCCCCCATGCGGAAGATCTTGACGGCGGACCAGAGGGTGAGGGCCAGCACGACCAGCCCCAGGTTCCCGGCGGCCCTGGCCGGCGTGAGAAGCGTGGCCCGGGCCTGTCGGTACAGGCTGAGCCGCCGCTGAATCTCTGCGACGGGCGCGCCGGTGTCACCAAGCCAGTCCGGAAGGCTGGGCGTCCCGCGCCGCCCGGACCTCCGCCGGGGCAGTCCAAGCCACACCTCACCCACGACGTAGCGGACGGCATCCACCGCCATCCCGATGGGGAAGCTCATGAGGACGACCAGGAGAAGGAAGATCGGGAACAGCCCCTCGCTCCCCAAGACCTCCTGGATCAGGGTCGTGAAGTATGACCCCTCCTCATGATACACCTCGTACATGGCTGTCCACCCCATGGCGAACAGGAAGCCCGGGATCAGTTGCGCCAGCAGCAGCTCTTCGAGGGGAAACGCTCTGGGTCGTCGCATCAATGGTCCACCTGTCTCGCCGAGCCCGACGGGATCTCCATCAGGATCAGCTCCCACCTGTCGGATGACCGGTCCTGCCGGATGATGTACACCGCTCCGTCATCGCCGACGAACTTGAAGTAGGCGTGATCCTCTCCGTACCAGCGGTCCATGATCTCGCGCACCGCGACCGGTCGCCCCCCGAGGCGGATGGCCACGGGCCGCTCGTCGGCGGTGTAGCCGGCGTAGCACTCCACGACCAGGGGGATACGCGGTGCGTCGGCCACGGTCGCTCCTCCGCTGGCCGGCCATCCTCTCTTCACGAGAACCCGACCGAGTTGCCTCAGGCCACGGCCTGCAACACCTCGGGGTCCTCGGGATCCAGCACTTGGGCCTCACGCGGCAAGCACTCGGGATACTTCAGCCCTGAGCCGGTGTTGAAGAGGACGATGGTCTCGGTCGGCTTGACCGCGCCCTGAGCCACCAGCTTCTGCAACGCTGCCCAGGTCGCGCCACCCTCGGGGCACGGCAGGATCCCCTGGATTTCGGCGATCTCGCCCTGGGCCCGGAGAAGCTCGTCGTCCGTGACCGCCACGGCCAGGCCGCCGCTTTCCCGCAGGGCCCGGAGGATGAGGTAGTCCCCCAGGGCTTTGGGCACCCGCAGGCCACTGGCCACGGTGTGGGCATTCTCGTGGAGGGTCGAATCCGGCCGTCCCTGGGCGAAGGCAGTGACGATGGGTTGGCACCCGGCCGCCTGGACGGACACCATGCGGGGGCGCCTGCTGCCGATCCACCCCAGGGCCTCCATCTCGGCGAAGGCCTTCCACATCCCCACGAGTCCCGTCCCCCCGCCGGTCGGATACAAGATCCAATCGGGCAGCGTCCACCCGAGTTGTTCGGCGACCTCGTAGCCCATGGTCTTCTTGCCCTCTACCCGATACGGCTCCTTCAGGGTCGACAGGTCGAACCAGCCCCGCGCCTTGGCCCCGGCCGCCACCAATCGCCCGCAGACGTTGATGAGTCCCTTGACCAGGTAGACCCGGGCGCCGTAGGCGATGCACTCGCTTACGATCAGGGACGGAGTGTCGTCGGGCATGAAGACGTAGGCCGTGAGGCCGGCCTTGGCGCTGTAGGCCGCGGCCGCGCTGCCGGCATTGCCGGCGGAAGGGAGCGCCACTTCTTTCGCGCCCAACTCTTTCGCCATGGATATGGCGGGGGACATGCCCCGTGCCTTGAAGGACTGGGTGGGATTGGGCCCTTCATCCTTGATGTAGAGAGAGGGAAAGGCGTGGAACGGGCCGCGGCGATTCGCCTGGAATATGGGTGTGAAGCCCTCACCCAGAGAGATCACGTTTCCATCGTCTCGCACTGGCAGGACGCGGCGGTAGCGCCACAGCGTCTTGGGGCCGTCCGCCACCTCCGCCCGGTCGTAGCTGCCTTTCAGGGCAGCCAGGTCGTAGCGGGGATAGAGAATCCCCCCGCACGGGCAAAGGTTCATCAGGCGATCGGCGGCGTGGTGGGCGCCGCACCTGGTGCATTCCAGGCTCTGGAGTCGGGTCATGGCGCTCTCCTTTCCAGGCGATTGGTCCCGCTGCGGTACTATCCCCCGCCCGATTCACCCTGTCAAGTCGTGGAGCGCGCGAGTCCCGGGAATATCGGACCGTCAGGCTTCGCCTCATCGAAGCAGCCATGTGACCAGACGAGGGAGCGAGAGGGCTCCCGCGAGGACGAGGAGCACGACCACCCGCGCCTTGCGTATGGCGCCAGCGGCATGCCCGCGCACCTGGTCCTCCAGCCTCCGGATGAGGTCGTCCCGTCCCACGCCTGTGGCTGCCAGCGTGAGGAGCGGCCTCACGTCCTGAGACAGGACCGAGCGGGCCAGGAACATGATCAACGGGAGGTCACCGACACGGGCCAGCCGGGACAGTTGCCGAGAGGAAGCAAAGGCGGCCATCTGGTCCGCCAGGCGCGGGCCGCCCAGTCGCAGATCGGGCCGCACGAGCACGTCGCCGAGCGATCGCAGGCATGGACCCTCCACCACGACGGCCCCCAGCGCATCCAGGAGTGCCAGGGCCAGGCCGCCGACCACAATCGCGAACACCAGGAGGGCGATCCCTCCCCCGGCAAACATGTCGCGGTACAGGCTGCTCTTCTTGCCGTCCCCCAGGAGCCAACTCACACCCAGGGTCCACAGGCCGCCTGCCGGGGCCAGCAGGATGACGTGGAGAAGGAGTCGTGCCCGGACACGCTGCCAGAGGCCGCGGCTTGTCGCTCGGATCGTCTGCAGGATGGCTTCATCCAGCGTCATGGGCCACAGATCCCCAGCCGCCAGGAGGGCACGCACGAGGGTTGAGTTGACTTCCGGCGCCTGGCGGTTCCAAGGAACCCTGGGCGCAGGTGCCCCCTCGACTCTTATACAGGGAGAGCCACAAGCGGGTCAACACGCTGCGTGCTTTTCCCTTCGATATCCGCTGCAAGACGGACCTGTCAGGAGACTCGATTCGGACTGGTGGAGTCCGGCGTCAACTTGATTCTCTCATGTCAGCCTGTCAGTGGGTCCGCGGTATCATGGCCTCTCGATTCAAACCAGGAGGGACCGCGAGGGTCCGTGGTGTGGGCAGGAATCCCCTGGCACGACTTTCAGGTCCTGGTTTGTCCGCTTCCTGGAACGCCGCGGCAGATCGAATACTGCTGATGCGTTCCCTGGACGTTGGGATTCGCACATACGGACAATCAACCCGGGACGTGCTCGTACGAGGCCGCTGCCCAGAGTTCCATGACGAGACAACTGGGGACGCTCAGCGTGGTGACAGTCGTTGGCATGGTCCATGCTTATAAGAGAATTGACAGGCTCTCGGGACGCTTGATCGGGGGCCAGGTCTCAACCAATCCGCGCGGCTCTTGTGGGCGTGGTCGGGGCGCCGCTCCCGCCGTTCCTCTCGGGCGATCAGCCTGGAGGGACCCGATGAAGGATCGCCCGGTTCTCTCGTCGCCGCGGCGCGCGAGGCTGGGAGGCCATGATGATCTTTCCGAAAGGACAAGTGGTCTACGAACACCTGAACACGTCGTTCACCCGGCTCGATGCCATGCTCGAGGAGTTGAAGGCCGACAACTTTACCGGCTACGTCCAACTGAACGCCCCGGAATACCTGGGCCTCGTGCTCCTGAACGGCGGCTCCATAGCCAGCGCCATGGAAGAGGGCGGTGGCCAGCGCCGCAACGGGGGCGGCGCCATCGAGGGGATCCTCGCGAAGGGCCGGGAGCGCGACGGATTGGTCAGCGTCTTTCGCGTCTCCCCGGAGATGGCGCATCTGCTGTCCCATGCATCCCGCAGCCAAGTCGTTTACAAAGACCTGACGAGCGACCTCACGTCGCTGGATCGGCTGATTTCCAGCCTGCAGGGCCGGCGTCACAGCGGCTGCATCGAGGTGCAGCTCTCCAAGGGCCGTGAGACCGCCACGATCTTCTTGCTGGAGGGCAAGGTGCTGGAGATCACCTGGTACCACCAAGGCACCGCCAGCGCCGGGCCAACCGTCCTGGATCAACTCATCAGGGTGGCTGCCGCCGAGGGGGCGCTCTTCACGGTGTATAGCGTGGACACCACGCAGCGGGAGCCTGAGACAAGTGCTCCACAGGGGCACGTTCGCCAGGAGCAGGTCAGCCTGTGGCAGGAGGTGCTCAAGGCCGCGGAGGGCAGCGTGGACCCCCTGGCGAGGACGGGCACCTTCCTGACCACGTTCAAGCGCACGTGCATCGATCTGGCGGATGCCTACCCGTTCCTCGACCCCTTCGCCGCCGAGTTCGAATACCGGGACGGGCAGATCCGGTACGACGGGGAGGCGTCGGCGGTGGCGTTCAACCAGGGGTTAAGTCGATGCCTGGCACAATGTCTCCGCACGCTGGCGGGCCAGCCGGCCACGAAAGAGGTGCTGGGCCGGATGGCCTCGATGGCGAACGCTCTGAAGAAACGGCACGGGGGCCGGCTGGCGGAGATCGGATTGGGGGAGGTGCTTCCAGAGGTATTCGGCTCCTAGCGGGTGGAAGGAGGTGACGCTCATGGCGGCGGCGACCAACCTGTCTCGCGTGATCTTCAAGCTCTCCAGCCGGGAGCTGTCGAGTGAGGTCACGCTGACACCCGCGACCTGGCGCGTCCTTGTGCAGTTTGACGGGGCGCGCAGCGTGGCGGAAATCGCCAAGGCTTTGGGAACGGACGAGTCCGAGGTGGCGAAGCTCGCGGATGGGTTCTTGCGGTCAGGCATTCTGCAAGTCGCCCCGGGCAGCGCTGCTCCCCCGAACGCCGCGGTCAATGGGGCGTTCCTGGATCAGGTCACGAACGAACTGGCTCGGGCCATGGGTCCCCTGGCTGCGCTCACGCTGGAGGACGAGATCGCGGCCCTGGGTGAAACCCGGGAGCATTTTCCCTCTGATCGGATCCCGGAGTTGGTCGAGCAGCTCAGTCGCGCGATCAGGGACGAAGTCCGTCGGCACCGGTTCCAGGTCGTCATGGGGGAGTCGATCCGCAAGCTCTGAGTGCTTCGACCTCGCACGCGATCACCGAAAGGAGGGCGTTGTGGCAAGCACGGGTGCACCCGCAGTTCAACCCCGGAAGAGGGCACGGTCGGTGGGCCATTGGCGCATGCGCTCCAAGATGATTGTGGCCCTCCTCGTGGTGTCCCAGATCCCGCTCATTCTGGTCGCGGGCTTCACCATCTTCACGGCGCGCAACGCCCTGCTGTATCAAGCCAGCGTCAACATGCTGGGCGTCGGCACCGAGGTGGCGCGAGAGATCGATAGCCAGTTGCTGGCCTGGCGCGAGAACATCGTGTCCGTGAGCCAAATGCCCGACATCGTCGCCTATGCGTCGAATCCCACGGACCCGATGGCCAAGGCGGCCGTCAAGGCCCTCAAGGCGGAAGCGACCAAGCGCAACATCTCGTCCGTCGCGCTGGTCGGCCGCGAGGGAAAGATCGTCCTGTCTTCCGTGGACTCCGATGTGGGCAGCGACATCTCGTTCCGGCTCTACTTCCTCGAGGCCATGAAGGGCGGCGTCTACATCTCGGACCCCTCCATCTCGGTCATCAACAACAAGCCCTCTCTCTTCATGAGCGCCCCGGTGCGTGACGGCAACAACCAGGTGGTCGCGGTGGTCCGGAGCCGTCTCGATCTGTACGGGCTCTGGGACATGGTCGAGCAGGCGGCCGAGCAGTCGGTCCCCGGGACGGTCGCCATGCTGCTGGACGACCACGGCATCCGCATCGCCCACAGCGCGAGCAAGTCGAATCGGGAGGGGGTGGTGAATACCCTGCTCTACCGTGCGGTCGCCCCCGTTTCCGAGGCGGCCACCAAGGAGATCGTGGCCGAGAAGCGCTTTGGCAAGGTCACGGCCGAGCGGGTTCCCGTGCTCCCGCTGTCCGAGGTGGCGGCCGCCTTGCGGACGCCCCAGGCGGCCACCTTTGCGGCCTCGGCGGACAACAGCGCGGTGCGCCACCAGTCGGCGGCGCTCCCGCTCACGAACAAGCCCTGGCGCCTGGTGCTGCAGGCGCCGGAACCCTCGTTCACGAGCGCCGCCTTGCAGATGACGCGGGTCAGCGCCGCCGCCGCCGCCCTGTTCGCCCTGTTGACCATCCTGGCGGCATACTTCATCGCGCAAGGAATCACCCGTCCTCTCGCACAACTGACGGAGGTTGCGGACCGCATCAGCCTTGGGGAGCTGAACGCCAAGATCCGGATCAACCGCAAGGATGAGCTCGGCGAGCTGGCAGAGGCGATTCGCCGTATGCAGATCAGCTTGCAGACGGCCATCGATCGGCTCCGAACCAGGCGAGCCACTACGCCTCCCCCGGAGCCCGTGAAGGCCGAGCCCTTGAAGGTGGAGCCGGTGAGAGTGGATCCCGTGAAGCTGGAGCCCGCAAAGGTGGAGCCGGTGAAAGCGGAAATCGGGGAGGGTCGCCGTGTCGGCGCCCCCCGCCCCCCCCGGCCGACAGTCACCCTCGACCGCACGGGTTCCCCCTCCTGAAAGGGGCAAGCGCAAACGCAAAGCCCCGGGCGGTGATCCCGCCCGGGGCTTTCTTGCTTTCAGGGCACGGCACGGGTCACGCGCCGCGTCCTGCAGCCGTCCGGCCTAGTACATGTCGCCGCCGCCGTGCGGGGGCATCGGCGGGGCCTTCTCCTTCTCGGGGATCTCGGTGACCATGCACTCGGTGGTCACCATCAGCCCGGCGATGCTGGCCGCATTCTGCAGGGCGATGCGGGTGACCTTGGTCGGGTCGATGATCCCGGTGGACATCAGATCCTCGTACTCCTCGGTCTCGGCGTTGAAGCCGAAGGCCCCGCTGCCCTCGCGCACCTTCTGCACCACGATGGAGCCCTCGACACCGGCGTTCTCGGAGATCTGGCGGATGGGTTCCTCCAGGGCACGCCGCACGATCTCCATCCCGATCTTCTCGTCGGTGGTGGCCTTCCCCTTCTCCAGCACCGCCATGGCGCGGACCAGCACGACACCGCCGCCGGGGACGATGCCCTCTTCCACGGCCGCGCGCGTGGCGTTCAGGGCGTCCTCCACGCGGGCCTTCTTCTCCTTCATGGCGATCTCGGTCGGGGCCCCGACCTTGATCACGGCCACGCCGCCCGCCAGCTTGGCCAGCCGCTCCTGCAGCTTCTCGCGGTCATAGTCCGAGGTGGTCTCGTCGATCTGGGTGCGGATCTGCTTGATCCGGCCCTCGATCTCCTT
>DATIFO010000121.1:0-2566 GCA_035455275.1 Methylomirabilis sp. (SeqCode)
TCGATACCTCAAAGACGCGCTGCCGGAACTGCGCCGCAAGGCACGATCCGTCGGTCGCAAGATCAAGGGATCGAAGAAACGTCGCAAGGCGAAGCATCAGCTTACTAACAGGCTATCCCGTAATTCTGGAAGTTCGTAACCTCTTCTCTTCCTGGGAGGTTCGCAAGATCCACTGACGACGGAGCATGCCCCGATGCGTAAGCCCTACCCGTCCGACCTGACCGACGCGCAGTGGGCGATTATCGAGCCCCTGATCCCGGTCTCCAAAGTGGGTCGGCCACGGACCAACGACATGCGGGAGGTGCTCAACGCCATCTTCTACCTCAACCGCTCGGGCTGCCAGTGGGACATGCTCCCGCACGACCTGCCCGCCAAGAGCACGGTCTACAACCACTTCGCCCAGTGGCGGGATGACGGCACCTGGCAGCGAATCCTGGACGTGCTGCGGCAGAAAGTCCGGGTGGCCGACGGTCGGGAGCCGAGCCCCAGTGCCGGGAGCATCGACAGCCAGACGGTCAAGGGGACCGAAGTGGGAGGCGAGCGGGGCTACGACGGGGGCAAGAAGATCCGCGGGGTGAAGCGGCACATCGTCGTGGACACGCTGGGGTTGCTGCTGGTCGTGGTGGTCTCGGCGGCATCGGCCGATGATGGGACGTTCGCCCCCGAGGTGCTGGGGAAACTGACCGCTGAGCACCGCAGTCGGTTGGCGTTGATCTGGGCCGATGGGAAGTACCCCAACCATCACCTCGACGGGTGGATGGTGAGGACCAAGGCCGGTTATCGGATCGAGGTGGTGAGTCGTCCCCCTGGGTCGAAGGGGTTCGTGAAGCTGCCAAGGCGTTGGGTCGTGGAGCGGACGTTCGCCTGGCTGGGGCGCTACCGGCGGAACAGCCGGGACTTCGAATGGTATCCGCACAGCAGCGGGTCGATGATCCGCATCAGTTCGATTCATCGAATGCTCAGACTCTTGAAACCCAATCAGTCCAAGAAGCCGGTGCCGTTCAAGTACCGGGAATTACAGGGAAAAATTACGGGATAGCCTGTGAGTTTCAAGGAAAATATTCCTGTGACGTGGCCCCAGGATTGTCGCTCTGGCACGATCCTCAGCCCATCACCAAAGGAGTTATGGGGCAGATGACACAACATCCCGAACACCTGGGTGACAGAACATCCCGAACGCTCGGCGGGTAGACTTGAGGGAAAACGTCGTCCCCTGCTCAGGTGCACCATGACCAAAGAGACCGTCAGGCCGCCCGCCGTCGGGCCATGGTCGCTGCCGTCCGACGCGGTCGATCGCTCCGCGTGGTCGCCCGCCAATTCCGCGTGAGCCCGGACACCGTCCATCACTGGGTCCAGCGGGCCGAAGGCCAGCGGCTACATCGGGTCGATTGGTACGACCGTCCGCGGGCCCCACATCACCCACCCCGCACTGAGGCCGCCATCGAGGAGCAGATCTTGGCCGCGCGTCGCGCGCTGGAGCAGTCCAGTGACCTGGGATTTCATGGGGCTGAGGCGATCCATCAGGTCCTCTCGGCCCGCAAGGTCGAGGGGCTCCCCACGGTGCGAACCATCGGACGCATCCTCCGCCGCTGCGGTGTCCTGGATGGACAGGCCCGCGTTCGTCGCCGCCCCCCGCCCAGCGGCTGGTATCTGCCCGAGGTCGCCGTCCGGCGGCGGGAACTGGACGGCTTTGACGTGGTCGAAGGGCTGGTCATCAAGGGCGGCCCCCAGGTCGAAGTCCTCAACGGCATCTCGCTGCATGGCGGCCTGGCCGTCTCCTGGCCACGCGGGTCGAGCATCACGGCCCGATTCGTGGTCGAGTGCCTGATCGAGCACTGGAAGGCCGTCGGGCTGCCGGGCTACTGCCAGTTCGACAACGACACGATCTTCCAGGGGCCGCATGCTCATCCCGACACCCTGGGCCGGGTCACGCGGCTGTGCTTGAGCCTGGGGGTTGTGCCGGTCTTTGTCCCGCCCCGCGAGCCGGGGTTCCAAGCGATCATCGAGGGCTACAACGGGACCTGGCAGGCGAAGGTCTGGGCCCGGTTCGAGCACGCGGACCTCTCGGACCTGGAGGGCCACTCGTCCCGCTTCGTGGCCGCCCATCGTCGCCACCGGGCCGATCGCATCGAGTCGGCCCCGCGACGGCGGGCCGTTCCCGAGGGGTGGAAGTTGAACCTTCAAGCCCGGCCACGGGGGCGAATCGTCTCCATCCGGCGGACCGACGCCTCTGGGGTGGTGGAGCTGCTCAACCGCCGGTTCGAGGTGGACCGCCAGTGGCTGAATCGGCTGGTTCGGGCGGAGGTGGACCTCGATGGAGGGGTGGTGCGGTTCTATCGGCTGCGGCGTCGGGAGCCCGCCGACCAGCCCTTGCTCAAGCAGGTGACCTACAGGCTTCCCGATCGCCGGTTCCATGATTGATCGCCCATGCTTATTCCCTGTTGATAGTCCTCATGCATCAGAGAATAAGCGTGCCTTGACTGTTCGGGATGTTGTGTCACGTGCCACTGCGTGGTCGATAGAGTGTTCGGGATGTTGTGTCATCTGCCCCGTCAATCGAAGTTTG
>DATIFO010000122.1:0-46529 GCA_035455275.1 Methylomirabilis sp. (SeqCode)
GTCATGGAGGAGCTGCCACATGTCCTGCTGGCGGGAACCGGAGCCGAACGCTTCGCGAAGGAGATGGAATTCCCCGAAAAGAACCTCCTCACACCCGAGGCGGCCCGCGTCTGGCGGGAGATCTTCGAGCAAAGGGCGCCGTCGGTGTATCGCGAGCGGCTGAAGTACCTCGACAGCATCAGACGGTTCGCCAAGTTGGCAGCCGATCCCGAGCGCCCGAACGAGACCGTCAACTTCATCGCCAGAGATTCGCAGGGCAATCTGGCGACGGGAGTCAGCACCAGTGGCTGGTCCTGGAAATATCCCGGGCGTCTGGGTGACTCGCCGGTCATCGGCGCCGGGAATTACGCCGACAATCGGTACGGTGCGGCCGCGTGTACCGGCCGGGGCGAGATGGACATGCGCTGCTGCACGGCGCACAGTGTTGTCATGTACTTGAAGATGGGGATGACGCTCGTGGAGGCCGGCAGCGCCGCCACCCAGGACCTGGCCTACCTGGTGGACCCGTACTTCGGCCGCGTCAGCATCATCGCCATGGACTCGAAAGGGAACCACACCGCCTTTTCCAATGCCCCGGACACGACGTACGTGTACATGACGGATGCCATGGACACCTACACCGAGGTGCCCCGCGTTTACGTGCCGACGGGTGAGGAGGGGAGAACCATCTGACGTCTCGGTCTTCTGCCGATCACCAGTATGCTGCGGGCCCTCGCTCTGCCTCGGTGGTTCCACTCCAAGCAGCCAATAATTGTCTCGACGGCAAGCGCGACGATGGCTCTGGCTCCCCGTAAGAGCCCTGATCTGTTGTGATTGAAGGGTTCTCAGGGACTGGGTTGAACAAATAAGAGCGCTATGAGTCTAAGTGAGTAAGCACTTCCAAAGGTGAAACGCAGGGGAGCACAGAAACGTATAACGGGGTGATCGGAAAAACACAGGGCACGAAAGGAGGAATTCACATGAAGAGAATCCTGGCATTTGCGCTGGTCAGTAGCCTGATTCTGGCTGCATTGCCCTCGGCGGCCTTGGCGGGGGACAGGCACGCCGTCAGTAACCGGTGGGCGGGTGTGGCGATCGGTGCGGCGACCGTCATCGCCGGCGGCATCCTGCTCAACGCTCTTCAGGCCCCTGTCGTGGCCGCTCCGGTCGCGGTGGCACCTCCGGTCGTCTACAACGCGCCACCGCCGGTGGTCTATGCTCCGCCGCCTGTCGTGTACTACACTCCTCCCCCGGTGGTCTATGCCCCGGCGCCCGTGGTGGTCCACCGGCATTGGGGTCCTCCAGCTCACTGGAGAGGGTGGCAGCGCGGTCCTGGACACGGCTGGTAACGGGGACTCGTAGCATCCAGCGCGTACGCCCCTTTCCCCACCTCTCCCCCCGCGCGGGGGGAGAGGTGGGGAGAGGGGGACAAATTTCTTGACAGGACGCGGCGCGATTCTCTAGACTACGCCCTGCGTGCATTGTCCATCCTGGAGGTCGCATGGCGCACCCGGATATTTTGACGCTCACCGATGAGGACTTCGACAAGCAGGTCAAGGAGAAGCGTCTTCTCCTGGTAGATTTCTGGGCCGAATGGTGCGGCCCCTGCCGGATGATCGCACCCACGTTGGAGGAGTTGGCCAGCGAGTACAAGGACCGCGTGGCCGTCGGCAAGGTCAACGTGGACGAGAACCGCAAGGTCGCCACCAAGTTCGGCGTTCGCAGCATCCCGACGCTCCTGTTCTTCCGGGACGGCGCCCGGGTGGATCAGGTCGTCGGGGCGCACCCCAAGGCCACCATCAAGGCCAAGATCGATCAACTCCTGACCCCGTCGTGAGTGGTCGTCGATCCCGATGATCCGTCACTTGCACACCTCCCCTGGGTTGATTCCCTCCCACCGCTGGTGACCGCCAGCGGTCGTTCCGTTCCTTTGCTGTTTCCGTCCATTTCTTGACCCCTCAAGGTCCCCGTGCTAGCGTGGCGTCCATCTCGGCAGCGCGGCGGGGACGTTCCAGTTGCACGAGGCGATGCCATGTACACTCCGGACCTGGAGACGTTTCGCCGATTGGCAACGCAGGGCAACCTCATTCCTGTCGCGCGACAGATCCTGGCGGACATGGAGACCCCGGTCTCCGCCTTCCGCAAGATCGACAGCGGCAACTACGCCTTCCTCCTGGAGAGTGTGGAGGGGGGCGAGCAGTGGGGCCGCTACAGCTTCCTGGGCAGCAACCCCAGCCTGGTGCTGCGCGCCAAGGGGGAGCGGATCGAGCTCCTGCGCGGTGAGGGAGGTGGGGTGCTCGCGGACGTCCACGATCCGCTGACGGCTCTGAAGCAGATCGTGGACGAGCACAAGGCCGTGAGCGTTCCCGGCCTGCCCCGCTTCACCGGCGGCATGGTGGGGTATTTGGGCTACGACATCGTCCGCCACCTCGAGCAGCTACCCGCCCTGGGCAAGGACGATCTGGATCTCCCCGACGCCCTGTTCCTGCTCACCGACACCCTGCTCATCTTCGACAACGTGACCCATCAGATCACGGTGGTCAGCAACGCCAGCGTGCGCAACCACACCCCCGCGGGGGTCGAGGCGGCCTACCGGGAATCCCAGCAGAAGATCGACGCCATCATCGCCGCCCTGCGCCGGCCCGTGGGCGCGCCCATGGGCGGCGCGACGAGGGGCCGGGCCCCGGAGCCCGAGTCCACGTTCACCCGGGAAGGATTCTGCCACGCCGTGGAGCGCGCCAAGGCCTACGTGCAGGCCGGCGACGTGATCCAGGCCGTCCTGTCGCAGCGCCTGACGGTCCGGACGGGGGCCGATCCCTTCGACGCCTATCGCGCGCTTCGCATCGTGAACCCCTCTCCCTACATGTATTACCTCCGGCTGGGGGAGCTGAAGATCGTCGGCAGCTCTCCCGAGATGCTGGTCCGGCTCGAGGGAGAGCGGATCGACCTCCGCCCCATCGCGGGGACGCGCCCGCGGGGCAAGACGGAGGCGGAGGATCGCCGGCTGGCGGAAGAGTTGCTGGCCGATCCCAAGGAGCGGGCCGAGCACATCATGCTGGTGGATCTCGGCCGCAACGACGTGGGCAAGGTCGCACGGGTGGGGAGCGTCGAGGTCCCTGAGCTCATGACCGTGGAGCGCTACTCCCACGTCATGCACCTGGTGTCCCATGTTCGCGGGGAGCTGGAGGCGGGACGGGATGCCTTCGATGTGCTGCGCGCCTGTTTCCCCGCGGGGACCGTCACGGGCGCCCCCAAGGTCCGGGCCATGGAGATCATCGAGGAGCTGGAGCCCAGCCGCCGCGGTCCCTACGCCGGCGCCGTGGGCTATGCCAGCTTCTCCGGCAACCTCGACACCTGCATCACCATCCGCACCATCCTCTTCTCCCGCGGGGCGGCGACGATCCAGGTGGGCGCCGGCATCGTGGCGGACTCGGCTCCGGAGGGGGAATACCAGGAGACGATGAACAAGGCCCGGGGGATGCTTCGGGCGATCGAGCTGGCGGAGGCCGGTCTGGACTGAAGGCTAGAGCGTTCGGCAGTACGGCTGTTCGGCAGCTCGGCTGTACAGGGATCGGAGGAAGCACCGAACCACCGACCTACCGAACCACCGAACCGTAGAACAGGTGCGAAGCATGCTGCTCATGATCGACAACTACGACTCGTTCACCTACAACCTGGTCCAGTACCTCCGGGAACTCGGCGCCGAGGTCGAGGTGCACCGGAACAACCGGATCACCCTGGAGGAGATCCGGGCCATGCGCCCCACAGGGATCGTCCTCTCGCCGGGCCCCTGCACGCCGGCCGAGGCGGGGATCTGCTGCGACCTGATCCGGGCCTTCGGGGCCACGACGCCGCTTCTGGGCGTCTGCCTCGGGCACCAGTGCATCGGCGCCGCCTACGGGGGGCGGATCGTGCGCGCCGGGAGACTCATGCACGGCAAGACGTCCCCCATCCTGCATGACGGGCGAAGCGTGTTCGCCGGACTCCCCAATCCCTTCGAGGCCACGCGGTACCACTCCCTGCTGATCCAGCGCGAGGGGATCCCCGCGTGCCTCGCGATCTCGGCCGAGACCGCCGAGGGCGAGATCATGGGGGTGCGGCACCGCACGCACCCCGTCGAGGGCGTGCAGTTCCACCCGGAATCCATCCTGACCCAGGCGGGGAAGGCGCTGCTGCGGAACTTCCTGGTGCAGCCCGCGCCCGCCGCGGAGGAGCGCCGATGATCGTCGAAGCCATTCGCAAGGTCGTGGACCGCCAGGATCTCACCCGCGATGAGGCCTTCAGCGTCATGGACGCCATCATGTCCGGCCAGACCACGGACGCCCAGATCGCCGCCTTCCTCACTGCCTTGCGGATGAAGGGGGAGACGGTGGAGGAGCTGATCGGCTTCGCCCGCGTGATGCGCGAGAAGGTCTCGTTCGTGAAGACACGGGCCCGGGTCCAGACATCCCTCTCCGACACGGGCCGGGAGATGCTGGTGGATACCTGCGGGACCGGCGGGGACGCCACGGGGAGCTTCAACGTCTCGACGGCCACGGCCTTCGTCGTGGCCGGGGCCGGCATCCCGGTGGCCAAGCACGGCAACCGCTCGGTCAGCAGCCTGTGCGGCAGCGCGGACGTGGTGGAGGCGCTGGGCGTCCGGCTGGATCTTCCCCCGGAGGGGGTGGGCAAGTGCATCGACGAGGTGGGCATCGGCTTCTGCTACGCCCCCCTCCTGCACAAGGCCATGAAGTACGTCATGCTGGCCCGGAAGGAGATCCGGATCCGCACCGTGTTCAACATCCTGGGCCCCCTGACGAACCCGGCCAAGGCCTCGGCCCAGGTCATCGGGGTCTACGACGGGAAGCTGACCGAGGTCATGGCCGAGGTGCTGAAGGAGCTGGGGACTGTCCGGGCCTTCGTGGTCCACGGCGAGGACGGGCTGGACGAGATCTCCACGACGGGTGAGAGTCGGGTCGCGGAGCTGCGGGACGGGTGGATGCGGAGCTACACGATCCGTCCCGAGGACTTCGGCCTGTCCCGCGCCAGCCTGGCGGACCTCCGGGGCGGAGGCGCGGCGGACAACGCGGAGATCATCCGGCACATCCTGCAGGGGGAGCGCGGCCCCAAGCGCGACATCGTGGTCCTGAACGCCGGGGCGGCCATCGCCGCCGGGGGGAAGGCGGCGGATATCGCCGAGGGCATCGCGATGGCCCAGAAGGCGATCGACAGCGGTGCGGCGCTGGAGAAGCTCCAGCGACTGGTGGAATACTGTCAAGGGTAAGGAACAAAGAGCGTTCGGCTGTTCGACCGTTCGACCGTTCGGCTGTTCCGGATCTGCCGAACCGCCGAACAGCCGTACTGCCGAACGGTTTGAGTGATGAGTTTTCTCGACAAGATCCTCACGCAGACGCGGGCCGACCTGATGGAGCGCCGCGCGCGCGTTCCTCTCGACGAGTTGAAGGCGCACTGTCGCGATCAGGGCCCGCCACGGGATTTCCTGGGGGCGGTGGGACGCCTGCGGGGCGAGGTCCAGTCTGCAGGACCCCTAGTTCCTTCGGAGCGCCGTCGCGGGGGCATCAAGGTCATCGCGGAAGTGAAGCGGGCCTCCCCTTCCAAGGGGGTGATCCGCGCCGATTTTGCCCCCGCGGAACTTGCCCGCGCCTATGCCAAGGGCGGCGCCCACGCCATCTCGGTCCTCACGGATGCACCCTTCTTCCAGGGGAGCCTGGCGCACCTCACGGCCGTCCGCTCCGTGGTGGACCTCCCGATCCTGCGCAAGGACTTCCATGTGGATCCCTATCAGATCTGGGAGGCGCGGGCTACCGGGGCCGATGCCGTCCTGCTCATCGCGGCCACCCAGGAGCCATCGCAGCTTGCAGGGCTCCTGGGGCTCAGCCGGGAACTGGGGCTCACGGCGCTGGTGGAGGTGCACACCGCCGGCGAGCTGGAGATCGCCCTGCGGAGCGGGGCGGACCTGGTGGGGGTCAACAACCGCGATCTGAAGACGTTCGAGGTCTCCCTGGAGACCACCTTCTCCCTCCTGCCACTGGTGCCGCCGGAAGTGGTCCTCGTGAGCGAGAGCGGGATCAGCCGGCGGGACGAGGTCGTCCGCCTGGCCGCGGCCGGCCTGGACGGCATCTTGGTGGGTGAGGGCCTGCTGCGCCACGCCGACGCGGGGCAGGCCCTGCGCGATCTGATGGGGGCGGCGTGACGCGCGTGAAGATCTGCGGGATCACGACGGCGGAAGACGCCGCGGAAGCGGCAGAGGCCGGGGCGGATGCCCTGGGATTCATCTTCGTCCCGGGAACGCCGCGGGCTGTCCTGCCGGAAGCCGTAGAGCGGATCGTCGCGGACCTCCCGCCGTTCATCACGACCGTGGGGGTCTTCGCGGACCGGCCGCTGCAAGAACTCTTGGGGATCGTTGCCCGCTGCCGCCTCCAGGCGGTGCAACTGCACGGGGAGGAGCCGGCGGACGTCGCGCGCTCTATCCCGCTGAGGGTCATCAAGGGCATCCGGGTGAAGGACGCGGAGAGCCTCCGACCGATCGGCTCGTATCCGGCCCACGCCTTCCTCCTGGACGCCTTCGTCGAGGGGATGCCGGGCGGGACGGGCAGCGTCATCCCCTGGGACCTGGCCGCGCGGGCCAAGGGGCCGGCTCCCATCATCCTATCCGGAGGCCTCCGACCGGAGAATGTGGATCGGGCCATTCGACTCGTGCATCCGTACGCTGTGGATGTCAGCAGCGGCGTCGAGATGCGCCCCGGGCGCAAGGATCGCCAGAAAGTGAGGGAGTTCATTGCTGCCGTCCGTCGCGCCGATCAGAGCTAACCGTCTCGCCGACCGCCTGCCGGACCCGGGCGGCCACTTCGGCCCGTACGGGGGCCGATACGTTCCCGAGACCCTCATGGCTGCGCTGGAAACCCTGGCCCAGGGATACGATGAGGCCAGGCGGGACCCTGCCTTCCAGGACGAGATGACCTACACCCTCCGCCAGTACGTGGGGCGGCCGACCCCGCTGTATTTCGCCCGCCGGCTGAGCGAGCGCCTGGGCGGACCCCGCGTCTATCTCAAGCGGGAGGATCTGTGCCACACCGGGGCCCACAAGATCAACAACACGGTGGGGCAGATCCTGCTGGCGCGGCGGATGGGGAAGCGGCGGGTGATCGCGGAAACGGGCGCAGGCCAGCACGGGGTGGCCACGGCCACCGTGGCGGCCCTCTTCGGGTTGGCGTGCGAAGTCTATATGGGCACGGAGGATATGCGGCGCCAGTCTCTGAATGTGGTCCGGATGCGGCTGCTGGGGGCGACCGTCACGCCCGTGGACGCGGGGAGCCGGACGCTCAAGGACGCCATCAACGAGGCCATGCGAGACTGGGTGACGAACGTCGAGACGACCCATTACGTGCTGGGATCGGTGCTGGGTGCGGATCCCTATCCCCGCATGGTCCGGGACTTCCAGGCGATCATCGGGCAGGAGGCGCGCCGCCAGATCCTGGAGGCCGAAGGTCGCCTGCCGGACTGCCTCATCGCCTGCGTGGGGGGTGGCAGCAACGCCCTGGGCCTCTTCCACGAGTTCCTGGAGGACCGGGAGGTGCGGATGATCGGTGTCGAGGCCGGGGGTCGGGGGATCGCCTCGGGTGAGCATGCCGCGCGTTTCGCCGAGCGGACCGTGGGCATCCTTCACGGGACGCGGAGCTACGTCCTCCAGGATGCCGACGGGCAGATCCGCGTCACCCATTCGGTCTCGGCCGGCCTGGACTACTCGGGGGTGGGGCCGGAGCACAGCTTCTACCACGACCAGGGGCGGATCGGATACTCCTCGGTGACCGACGACGAGGCTCTGGGGGGGTTCCGACTCCTCTGCGAGACCGAGGGGATCATCCCGGCCTTGGAGTCGGCGCACGCGGTGGCACACCTGGGGCGGATCGCGGCGGAGTTGGGGCCAAAGGCGTGCGTGATCCTCAACCTGTCCGGCCGGGGCGACAAGGATGTGGAGGTCGCGGCGGAGGGACTCGGCCTGAGGACGGGAGGTGAGGCGTGAGCGAGAACCGGATCGACCGAGCGTTTGCCCGGCTGCGGGAGACGAGCCGGAAGGGACTGATCCCTTTCCTGGCGGCGGGCGATCCGTCCCTGGAGTTAACGGAGGCCTTGATCCGTGAATTCGAGGAGCGCGGCGCGGACGTGGTGGAGATCGGCGTCCCCTTCTCGGACCCGCTGGCGGATGGGGTCGTGAACCAGCGGGCCTACCAGCGGGCCCTGGCACAGGGGGCCAGCCTGGGGCGTATCTTGGATCTCGTGGCACGTGTGCGTCGCCATTCCGAAATCCCCCTGGTCCTCATGAGCTACGTCAACCCCATCCACCGCTACGGCTTGAGGCAGTTCCCGGCCGCGGCGCGGGAGGCCGGGGTGGACGGCCTGATCCTGTCCGACTGTCCACCCGAGGAGATGAACGGGTTCCTGGAGGTCATGGGCCAGGCGGGCATTCACCCGATCCTGCTTGTAGCCCCGACCAGTCCAGACCGGAGAATTTCCTTGATCAGCGCCCGAGGCCGTGGGTATATATACTACGTCTCCCTGCGAGGGGTGACCGGCCAGCGGGACCATCTGCCGGAAGACTTGGCGGCCGGCATTTTGCGGGTCCGTCGTCTGACAGACAGGCCCCTGGCGGTGGGGTTCGGGATCTCGACCCCCGCCCAAGCGGCGTCCGCGGCCGCGTTGGCCGATGCCGTGATCGTAGGCTCGGCCATTGTTGCCAGGATCGAAGCCGAATCAGGGCACCGGGAGCAAGTCGCCCGCGTGGGGGAGTTCGTGAAAGACCTCCGTTCTGCCGTGGGGTGACCGGCCCTTTTTCCGAACGCGAGGGAGGAAGTTTCCGTGTCCTCCAAGATAATAAATCCCCTCCCGCGTTCCGGCTGGGCCGCCCGCCTCTGCACGATCTCCCTCCCGATCACCCCTTCTGCTCCTCCCCTGCGGGAGCTCAGCGAGCGAAGCCTTGCTCTCAGGCCGCGACGTTCACGATACGGTATGCCAGGTGTGGGTAGGATCTCGTCGGATCGGTGAGGATTCCTCCGCTCGGGCGATTGGCGCGAGGTCCTGAGGGTCTGGAGGCCGCCAAACTGGGGCGGGGGAGCGGCAACGGCTCGGTGGCGCGTGATCCGTGGCTACGACATCTCGGTGGCTGTCTATGGGTGGTTTCGTGCTCGCAAAGATCGGCCGGCACGAAAGCAAAGCGCGCGGCATGACCGTGGTGGAGCTACTGACCCTTATGGTGGTCGTGGTCATGCTGGCCGCCTTTGCGATTCCCGGAATGAGTCCGGTGATCCTGCGGCAGCGCCTGCGGGGGGCGGCCTGGCAGGTGGCCGGGGATCTCCGGTTGGCGCGGCAGCGGGCGGTGACGGAGCGGAGGCCCTTTCGCGTCTGTCTCTCGAGCTGTGCGATCAGCGTGCCGGCCGGGGGCTACAGCATCGAGAGGAAGGAAGGCTCCTGGATCAGCGACACGGGAGCCCCGGTCCGACTCCCCCAAGATGTCACGGTTACCTCCACGTTGCCGCAGGCGACCTTTTCAACGAATGGGATGGTCACCCCCAGTCCGACCTTCACTGTATCCAACGTCATTGGTTCTTATGAGATTGCGATCGCGTCCACCGGTCGCGTCAAAGTGTGCAAGGGAACGTGTCCCTAGTGAGGCTAGATCGGATTGCCGGTTCGGCGGGCGTCACGCTGGTCGAGTTCCTCATCGCCACATCCATCATGGCCTTCGTGGCGTTGGGGGTGGCCGGGATGTTTCCGGCGGCGTTCCGTTCTGTTGTCGTCGGCGGACAGGTGAGCAAGGCGACCGCGCTGGGGCAGGAAATGATCGACATGATCCGGAACGAGCCGTTCGACAGTCTGATCTCGCGTTACAACGGATTCAACACGAACAGCCTCGGCGTGACGTGCCCCCTTGCCGACGTCGATAAGGGTGACAGCAAGAAGAAATGGAAGTGCGATCTCCTGGCGGATACGGCGCAGACTGGAGGCCATGGCCTGCCCGCTGCGTACGGCACCGTGTCTGTCACCGCCCCCATGACGGATCTTCTTCAGGTCAGGGTGACAGTGCTCTGGGATGCTGGTGGCTCACGATCGGTGAATCTGGTGACATATGTTTCGCGGACTGAGTGACCGCCCCTCCTGGCGGCATTGCCGTGGTTTCACGTTGCTCGAGACGCTCATCACCACCGCCCTTTTCTCGATCGTCATCATTGGTGTGTATTTGCTTTATACGACCATGCAGAACACGTTGAGTCGAGGCGAGTTGAAGAGTGACCTGCAGCAGAACGCCCGGGTCGGCCTGGATCGAATGGTCCAGGAACTCCGGATGGCGGGGTACAACCCGAGCGGTGCCTCACCCGGGGAGCCTCCGCTCCAAACGGCGTCCCAAACCTCGGCGTCCTTCGTCACCGCAAATCCAAACACCGGCGCGGCCATTCAGGTTACGTATAGCTTTGATGCGACCACGCTGACCCTGCGTCGCGATGATGGTGGAGGCGGCCAACCCCTCGCCGAGTCCGTGAACTGTCTAACCCTGATTTATTTCGATGTGTACAATCAGGTTCTCACTCCCCCCTCAGTGACAACAGCGCCCTGCCCGTCAAGTGGCGGACTGACGCTGTATCAGAGACGACAGGTCCGGAGGGTGGCCATAGCCTTGAAGACCGTTGGGAGTCGAGCAGATGTCCCCCCGGAATTTTTCACCCTCACGTCCGATGTGCGCCTCCGGAACCGGTAGAAACAGCCGGGGTGCAGCCCTGGTCATCGTCATGCTGGTCATGGCGGTGCTGCTCTTGGCCGGCACGACCTTCATGACAATCTCGTCCACCGAGAGTCAGATTGCGCTGAACCAGAGGGTGTCGGCCCAGGCATCCCTGTTGGCGGAGGCGGCGATCCACAAGGCCGTCGCGCAACTGAATGCCAACCCAAGCTATACAGGCGAGTCGAACACCACGCTGGGCGGTGGGACCTTCACGGTGACGGTCACGACCGCTGCTACGCAGCCCTGCGGAGGCACCTCCGCCAAAGACCTCATTGCGGAGGCCTCGGTGCCTGTCGGCGGAGGGCAGGCGCGGGTGCAGATCCGAACCACAGTGGATAAGATTTCGTACCCCTATCGCTGGGCAGCGTTCGCTGCCGTCCCCAACACGGTAGTCACCTCTTTGAATCCGATATTCGGGGAGAATCGGACACAGAAGGAATTGTGGCTCAAGGACAACAGCGCGACGGATGCGTTCGACTCCAGCCATGGGCCGTATGATGGAGCGGCGAATAGCGGGGCAGGGGGGAACGTAGGAGGGAACGGCGACATGACCCTGGACAGCGGGGTGCAGGTGAAGGGAAGCGCCAGAGCCGGGGATGCCATCTATAAGGGTTCAGGAGTCACGATCAGCGGAGGCCAAGCTGAATCTCTTTCCCCCACCTTCACCTCCCCCGGCGAGCCATTCCCCTCCGTCACACCACCCACGGCGCCGACGACGAGCCTGATCGTGAGCACCGGGGCACACAACCTGGAGGCTACCGGCAGTCCCTACGTTTACACCAGCATGAACTTCTCGGATGGGACCTCACTCACAACCAGCGGAGGCCCCGTCACGATCTATGTGACCAACGCGGTGACGCTGGGCGACAACGTGACATTTGGGGCACATCCCGATACCCAACTTCGGGTCATCCTCAAGAGTGATGGGACGAGCTGGTCAGATACTGCGAGCTTCACGGCCGGACAGAATTTCCGCTTGTACGGCAGTCTTTTCGGCAAGTACACGGACATCAAGCTGAACGACGGCGCTCAGGTATATGGATCGATGATTGGGAGGACGGTCGTCCTGCACGAGGACTCGAAGGTCCACTATGACCAGGCGATGCAGAACCAGGAGATCTGCCACAGTGGCAAGTTCTCCATCCGCCGGGGGACCTGGAGGGAGGTCATTCCGTAACCAAGCCGGGAAGAATCCGGGAACCTGCCAGCGCGAGCGAGGGGAGTCAAGATCGTGGTCGCCCTGCCAAGCCTCCTGTGCAAGCACGGCCGACTAGAATCTTCTGATGGTGGCTGTCCGGATGACAGTTTGGGAGAGAGCCAAGTCTCAGGCTTCTGGCATAGGGGGTGCATTCGTCATGATCCCCGGGGACAGCAAGCACACCTCATGGAGATTACCTCTTGCGCACCACAGATTCGATCATGCACATCCAGTCGCGCTGGTCTTGGGGTTGCGAGGCAAGATCGAGCGGTTCGACACCCGTGGAGCAGAAGGTAGAGATCGACGTTACCCTGCCATCTTTGCCGCACCATGCAGACGTTTTTGCAGGGTCCGGTGATGCATCTCGGATGATCCCGCGAAGAGGAGATGGTACGTCCGAGGCCATCCGTCCGACACCGAAGCACGAAGATTTCCTAGATATCGGTAAGTCTCTCCTCGCCGCCACAAGGTGTTGCGGTGGGGAAGAAATGCTTGTGAAAAATGGATTTTTCACTTGACAAATCAATAGGTTGTGATTATTAGCCAGCCTGGATACCTGAGGCAGGAGACGTAACTTCCAATCAGCAAAGGATTCAGCCATGTTTGGATTGGGGCGGAGACGGGACACAGTCGGGCTGGACATCGGCGCCAGCTCGGTCAAGGCGGTCCAGTTGAACAAGGGACGCGGGGGGGCCGAATTGGTTCGCCTCGGCATCGTCCCCCTCCACCCGGAAACCATCGTGGACGGGGTCATCATGGATTCCGGCACGGTGATCTCGGCCATCCAGCAGATCTTCGCCGAGAACCAGATCAAAACCAAGGATGTCGTCGTGGCCGTTTCGGGGCATTCGGTCATCGTCAAGAAGATCAAGGTGGCCAAGATGACGCCGCAGGAGCTGGAGGCGGCGATCTCCTTCGAGGCAGAGCAGTATGTTCCCTACGCCATCGAGGACGTGAATCTCGATTTTCAGGTTTTGGAAGGTCACGATTCGAACGCCACCGAGATGGATGTCCTGCTGGTCGCCGTGAAGAAGGACATCATCAACGATTACCTCTCCATCATCTCCACGGCAGGCCTCAACGCCGTCGTGGTGGACGTGGACGCCTTTGCCCTGGAGAATGCTTTCGAGATCGCCTACGAGCAGGACCGGGAACAGGTGGTGGGCCTGGTGAACCTGGGCGCCGCGGTGGTGAACATCAACATCCTGCAAGGAGGCATATCGGAGTTCACCCGGGATTCCGCCCTGGGGGGCAACCGGTACACGGAATCGATCCAGAAGATGCTGGGGCTCAGTTACGAGCAGGCGGAAACCCTGAAGCTGGGAGGCGAGGTGGAGGGGCGGACCTTCGCCGACGCGCAGCCCGCCATTGACATGGTGAACGCCGAGCTGGCAGGCGAGATCCGTCGCTCCTTCGACTTCTTCCGGTCTTCTTCCCACAACGACACGATTCATCGGGTGGTCCTGAGCGGCGGCTGCGCCCGGTTGCCCGGGCTGGTGGAGTACCTATCGGAGAACCTGGAGGTCCCCTTTGAGGTGGGAAACCCGCTGCGAACCATCAAGGCCGACCCGAAGAAATTCGACCCGGAATACCTGGAGGTCATCGCCCCGCAGTTGGCCGTGAGCGTGGGCCTGGCCCTCCGCCATGCGGGAGACAAGTGACATGATCAAGATCAATCTTCTCCCCCAGGAGGAACGCAAGCGTGGTGCGCCCGTCAATACGGGTATCATCCTCGGCGGGCTGGGCGCGGTGGTCCTTCTCCTCGGCATGGCCTACGGATGGTACTGGCTGAGCCAGGAGAATGTGGGCCTCGCCGCGAGCATCGCGCAGGCGCAGGCGGAACTGAAGCGCTACGAGCAAGAGGTCAAGCAGGTGGACAAGTTCCGCGAAGACAAGAAGCGCCTGGAAGAAAAGATCAAGATCATCGAGACGCTGGTCTTGGCCCAGGCTGGACCTGTTCGGCTCCTGGACGAGGTCAGTCGGGCGTTGCCCGCCGAGGTGTGGCTGACCGCCATCAACCGAAACGGAAAGAAGCTGGACGTCTCCGGCATCGCGTATTCGAACTTCAGCGTGGCGAGCTTCATGACCAACCTGGGAAAGGCTGCTCCCCTGATCTCCAACGTGGACCTCGTGGTCTCCGAGAAGACCCAGGTCGAACAAGTCCCGGTGGAGCGATTCAGTGTCACCATGGAAGTGAAGGAAGGCAAGGGTTCGTAAGGAGGCAATCATGGCCCTGGATCTGAAGGGATATTTCGCCAATATCCCCAAGAGGCAAACATACATCTTGCTCGGCGTCCTGGGGGCCGGCCTCGTGGCGGCGTATGCCTATTTCCTCATGATCCCGTTGTGGGAACAGAGGGAGAGGCTGGCAGGGGAACTGAACAGGCTCCAGACGGAGGTCGCCCAAAAGCGCAGCATCGCCGCCAACCGGGTCAAGCTGGAGGCAGACATCAAGGAGCTGGACAAGCAACTGGCAGTTGCCCTGGTCAAGCTTCCCGAGGAAAAGGACATCCCGAAGTTGCTCACCCAGATCAACACTTTGGGGCAGCAGAATGGGCTGGAGTTCCAGCTCTTTCGCCCGGGGGCGCCGGCCCGCAAAGGATTCTACGCCGAGGTGCCCATCGACATCCGGGTCGAGGGCCAGTACCATTCTCTGGGGAGCTTCCTGGACCGGGTGAGCAAGCTCGAGCGGATCGTGAATGTATCGGACATCAAGATCTCTCCGCTTACGGCGCAGCAGCAGCAGCTGAGCGGTCGGAGCTTGGTGGCCGACCTCAAGGCGACGACCTTCACGTTCCTGGAAAAGGGAGGAGCGACCGGTGCACCCGCGAAGAAATAGACAAGCATCCCTCAGGGCCATAGGCCTGATCGTGGCCCTCGGTGTCGGTGGGTGCTCGGGCGGGGGCTCTCCCAGCGCGCCTCCCACGCCGCGGCCGGCCCAACCCTCGGCGGCAAAGCCCGCGGCACCCCCCGTCGCCCCCGCCCCCGCCCCCGCCACCGCCGAGTACGCGTACGAGACCAAGGGCCGTCGCGACCCATTTCGCCCGCTGATCCTGCCCAAGAAGGCAGAGGCGAAGGTCCCGACCCGTCCCAAGAGCGAGCGGGAGGCGCTCCAGGTCAACGAACTCAAACTCGCGGGCATCATCTGGGAGCGGAGCGGAGCCTATGCCTTGGTGGAAACGACGACGGGTAGGGGCTATGTCCTCCGCGTGAACGATCGGTTCGGGGAGGACTTCGGGGTTCGGGTGGCCAAGATCACGCCGGACGCCGTTACCTTCGAGCTCAAACCGGCGATTCCAGGGCCGCAGGCACAGGCGCGCCTGATGGAACTCCGCCTCAGGAAGGAGGAATAGGGCATGGATATGCGGCTCTCCGCTGGTCTCGTCTGGCGACGTCTCCTCCTTGCCGGCGCGACCTTGACCCTCGCGGCTTGCGCTACGGAGATGGCGGAGGTCCAGCAGGCCCCGGCCCCGACACCCCCGGTCGTCGCCGCCCCGGCCCCGCCTCCCGCACCTGTTCCTCCGCCTCCCGCACCTGTTCCTCCGGCTCCCGCACGCGTGGAGCCTCGCCCGGCTGAAGCCCCGCCTCCCGCCGCCCCGGCTCCGCCGCCGAGTGTCGCCGTACCGCCCCCGCCCCCGGTCGTCGCCGCCCCGCCGCCCCCGCCCCCTCCGCCTGTTCCGGCCGGACCTGTCGAGGTCACCGGCGTGGAACTGCGGGCGGGCGGTCCAGCCGGGGTCACGGTGGTGGTGACCGCGGACGGACCGATCGCCACCTACGAATCCTTCACGCTGCCGGATCCACCCCGTCTCGTCCTCGACATACCGAATGCGACCCACGCGGTCCCACAGCCGATCCCTGCGAACCCGCCGGCGATCACGGCCATCCGCTCGTCGCAATACCGCGAGCGGCCGGTGAAGATCGTGAGGCTGGTGTTCGACCTTCGATCCCCGCTTCCCTACCGGGTCGAGACGAGTGAGAACCGGCTGCGCGTTCAGCTCGGCGTCCCAGGCGGACCAGAGCCCATTGCCCAGGCCGGTTCAACTGGCTCACCGCAGGCCATGGCCGCGTCTTCTGCCAGCGCGCCTGGGGGTGCTGCGGCGACTTCTGCGCCGGCAGGGAAGGTCACCCGGGTCGATCTCCAGATCGTCCGGGGCCGCCAGCGGATTGTCATCGGGACGAGCGGCCGGGTGGGCTACACCGTGGATGAGGCGTCTGAGCCGCCGAGCCTGACGGTGGATGTGACCGGCGCCACCATCGACCCGGCGGCAGCCCGGTCATTGGATCTCCGGCAGGTGGCCTCTCCCGTCAGCCGCCTGAGAACCTCGCAATTTCGAACGGGGCCCGATCCGGTCGTGCGGATCGTCGCCGATCTCCGCAGCCCCGCGCGTTACGACGTCCAGAAGACCGGCTCCGCCATCGTGGTGGAACTCCAGGGCGCACCGCCTGCCGCCGCGTTCCCGGCCGCACCGGCACCCGTTCCCGTCGCAGCCGAAAGGCCCGTGCCGCCCATGGCGGCCGGCGCCCCCTCGACGCAGCTCGGGGCAGGCTCTGTGCCCCCGCCTCCAGTGGCCGCGGTCTCCGCAGGGCCTCCCGCGGGGCCGGCCAACGGCCGGATCTCCATGGACTTCAAGGACGCGGACATCAATAATCTCCTCCGGATCATCGCCGAAGTCAGCGGGATGAACGTGGTCGCGGGGAGCGACGTCTCCGGCAAGGTCACGGTCCGCCTGGTCAACGTCGAGTGGCAGCAGGCGCTGGACGTGATCCTGAAGATCAACAACATGGGGTACGAGCTGGACGGCAACATCATCCGGGTGGCCCCACTGGGGAAACTGCAGGCGGAGCGACGAGCGCGTGAGGATGCCCGCTCGGCCGCGGCAAAAGCTCAGAGGGACGAAGAGAAGACCAAGACGGAGTTGGAGCCCCTGGAAACCCGGGTCATCGCCGTCAACTACGCCAAGGCAGGGGAGGTCGTCAAGAACCTGGATCGGCTCAAGACCCTCGGACGGCCCGACGCCAGCATCGCGGTGGACGACCGGACGAACAAGCTGATCGTCAAGGAGACCCGGGGCACCCTCGACAAGATGGTAGACCTCCTGAAGCAGCTCGATCAGGCCACGCCCCAGGTCCTGATCGAGGCCCGACTGGTGGAGTCAACGCGCTCGTTCTCCCAGAGTCTGGGCGTGGAGTACGGCTTCGTGAAAAATGCCACAGCTGGCAGCAGAGCCTTGAGCGTCTTCACGTCCCAGGTGGGGACGAACATCCAGGTGCCCGATGGGTCGACCGCCAATCCCATCCCCATCGCGATTTCCTTCCCGGCTGGGGGCACCAGCCCGATCGGGATCGGCTTCAGCCTCCTTGGGGAGAAGGGGGCGCTGTTGGCCCGGCTGTCGGCGGCCGAGAGCGAGCAGAAGATCAAGACCCTGTCGGCGCCGAAGGTGGCCACCCTGGACAACCAGGAGGCTGAGATCCGCCAAGGGTCGCAGGTCCCGTACACGACCGTGGACAGCTCGGGGCGGACGGTGGTCGCGTTCCAGGACGCCTTCATCCGTCTGAAGGTGACACCCCACATCACCAACGACCGCCGGGTCTCCATGAAGGTCGAGGCCGAGCGAACCTTCCCGGGTGCGCGGATCGACTTCGCCGGCGGCTTCGCCTTTCAACTGCAGCAGCGCAAGGCGACCACGAACGTTCTGGCTTCCAACGGGGCCACCATCGTGATCGGCGGTCTGCTCCAGACCGACGACAGCGTATCCGATACGGGGATTCCCTGGCTGATGCGGGTTCCCGTTCTCGGAGCGTTTTTCAAGAGCCATTCCATCGGGCCGAACGATCGGACCGAGCTCCTGATCTTCCTCACCCCCACGATCCTGGAGGAGCCGCGGCTGAGCTGACGGCTGCCGGATCGGCGGGACGACCGAAGGAAAGACGCACCCCCCGGCGGGTGCGTTTTTCCTTTTGCGGGGCTGGGTGGCAGAGTATGATGCCTGGCCACCAACGGCGGCCCGGGCGCCCAGGCGAGGGGGGGCCGCTTTGCCTGAAGCCTCCGGCGGCCGAACCATGCGGAGGAGCTGACATGTTAAGGTACCTCACGTCGGGGGAATCCCACGGACCCGCGCTCGTGGCGATCCTGGAGGGCATGCCCTCCAATGTCCCGGTGACCCCGGCGGACATCAACGCCGACCTGGTCCGGCGCATGGGGGGCTACGGTCGGGGCGGCCGGATGAAGATCGAGCGGGACGAGGTGCAGATCCTGGGGGGCATTCGGCACGGGAGGACCCTGGGCAGCCCCGTCGCCCTGCTGGTCCACAACCGCGACTGGGAAAACTGGAAGCGGACCATGGCCATCGAGGCCGAGGCTGCCGGTGGCGAGGGGGAGCGGCCGCCGATGACGAGACCCCGGCCCGGCCACGCGGATCTCACCGGGGGGCTCAAGTACGACCACCGGGACCTCCGCAACGTCCTGGAGCGAGCCTCGGCGCGTGAGACGGCGGCGCGCGTCGCGGTGGGAGCCGTCTGCAAGTGCCTCCTGGGGCAGTTCGGGATCCAGGTTGTGAGCCATGTGGTGGAGATGGGGGGCATCCGGGCAAAGACCGAGGGAATGACGGTCGCGGAGATCGCAGCCCAGGCGGAGGCCTCGCCGCTGCGCTGCGCCGATCCTTCGGCCGCGGAGGCCATCGTGGCCAAGGTGGACGAGGCCCGCGCCCGCGGGACCTCTCTGGGCGGGGTCTTCGAGGTGCTCGTGACGGATCCGCCACTGGGTCTCGGCAGCTACGTGCACTGGGACCACCGCCTGGACGGCCGCCTCGCCCAGGCGCTGATGAGCATTCAGGCCATCAAGGGGGTGGAGATCGGTCTGGGCTTCGAGACGTCACGCCGCTTCGGCTTCGAGGTCCTCGACGAGATCTTCTATCGGGCCCCCGGTCAGGGGCCGGGCAGCGTCGAGGGCTTCCACCGGCAGACGAACTTCAGCGGGGGGCTGGAAGGGGGCATGACCACCGGCCAGCCCATCGTCCTGCGTGCGGCCATGAAACCCCTGTCCACCCAGTACACCCCCCTCACCTCGGTGGACGTGGTGACGAAGGAGCACACCAAGGCCGGGGTGGAGCGCTCGGATATCACGGCGGTCCCGGCCGCGGGGGTGGTCGGCGAGGCGGTGGTTGCCTTCGAGATTGCCCGGGCCCTGTGTGAGAAGTTTGGGGGGGACAGCCTGTCGGAGATGCAGCGGAACCACGGGGCCTACACAGAGTACCTGAAGGGCGTGTAGCATCGGCCAGCCCGTGGGCCTCCAGCTTGGCTTGGCAGGCGCGGGCGTGCCGCTCTCCTTTCTCCAGCCCACCTCACGCACCACACGAGGCCGACTGCATGCTTGACCTGAACGCAATGCTTGGCCACTGGGGATACCCTGCCATCTTCCTCTCCCTCATTCTCGGAAACATGGGGGTGCCTCTGCCGGAGGAGGCGATCCTGGCCCTCGCCGGGTACATGGTGTGGCGCGGGCAACTCCAGTTGCCGGCGGTCCTGCTCATCGGCACGGTCGGCGCGTCGGTCGGGGACAATCTCGGCTACTGGGTGGGCAGTCGCTACGGGCGAGAGGCCATCGAGCGGTACGGGCACTGGGTCCTGGGGAAGCCCGCCCGACTCGAGTCGATCGAGTGCTTCGTGGCGCGCTACGGTCCCTTGGGGGTATTCGTGGCGCGGTTCCTGCCCGGGGTCCGCTTCATGGCGGGTCCCCTGGCGGGAGCGCTGCGGCTTCGATTCTCTCGCTTCCTTGCGGCCAACGTCCTCGGGGCGGCCGTGTACGTGCCGGTGGCGGTGGGGGCAGGCTACGCCGTGGGCGTCGGCCTGGGCGAGTACGTGGAGCGGCTCCGCCACATGGTCGGGGGCCTGGAGCACGCCGTCCTGATCGCCGCCCTGTGCCTCAGCGGGCTGATCCTGGTGTGGCGGGTGACGGGCTCTCGCCTCAGACGGCGAGGCACGTGACTGGGGAGGGCCAGCCCACCCCCTTCATTTTCAGCGGGCTCTACGGGTAGAGCCCCCGCATGCGCTGGGCATTCGCCACGCGCTCGATCGCCAGCATGAGCGCCGCCGTGCGTAGGTCGGTCTTCTGCACGACGGCCGTGCCCTGGACGCGCTGGAAGGCCTGGCTCATGATCTCGCGCAGGCGCTGGTTGATCTCCCGCTCGGTCCAGAAGTAGAACTGGAGGTCCTGGACCCACTCGAAGTACGAGACCGTCACCCCGCCGGCGTTGGCGAGGATGTCCGGGATCACCAGGACGCCCCGCTGGCGCAGGATCGCATCCGCCTCGGGCGTGACGGGGGCGTTGGCCCCTTCCGCCAGGATGCGCGTGTGCACCCGATCCGCATTCTGCCCGGTGATCTGTCCGCCCACGGCGGCAGGGACCAGGATGTCGCAGGGGAGCTCGAAGAGCTCGGCGTTGGTGATCCGATCGCCCGCCGGGCATTCCTCGACGCGGCCGCCATCCGTGACGTGGCGGAGCAGGCGGTCCAGGTCGAGGCCGTCCGCCTGAAACCGCCCGCCGCGGGAACCGGTCACCGCAACGATCCGGCCGCCCTCCTGCCTGAACTGCTGCGCCACCGTCCGCCCCACGTTGCCGAAGCCCTGGATGGCCACCCGGGACCCTTCCAGCGTGAGCCCCACGACCTTGGCCGCCTCCACGGCGACGTAGTAGACCCCGCGCCCCGTGGCCTCGCGACGGCCGAGGGATCCCCCCAGGAGCAGCGGCTTTCCCGTGACGACGCCCGGAACCGTGGCGCCCTTCTGCATGCTGTAGGTGTCCATGATCCAGGCCATGACCTGTTCGTCGGTTCCCATGTCGGGCGCCGGGATGTCCAGGTCGGGGCCAATGATCAGGAAGATCTCGGCGGTGTAGCGGCGGGTCATCCGCTCCAGCTCCCCCCGGGACATGCCGTGCGGATCGCAGGGGATGCCCCCCTTGGCCCCGCCGTAGGGCAGCCCCATGAGGGCGCACTTCCAGGTCATGAGCATGGCCAGCGCCGTGATCTCGTCCAGCGTCGCGTCGGGGTGGTACCGGATGCCCCCCTTGCACGGCCCCAGGGTGTTGTTGTGCTGGACGCGGTACCCCGTGAAGACCTGGAGTCGGCCGTCGTCCATGAGCGTCGGGACCGATACGATGAGGGCGCGTTCACAGGCTGCAAGGCGGCGACGGGTGCCCGCATTGAGCTTCAGGTGGTCGGCCGCCGTGTGGAACTGGGTCAGGGCATGCCGCAACGACTGGCTGGTGGCCATGGTGGGGTTCTCCTTGGTCCACGTCACCTCTCGCAGGTGCCCGCCGGAGCAGGGGGTGGGTGCGGCGCCCTGCGCGAGGCCTCAGGGGGTCGGTGTCTCGGGTTGGCCCGACTCATCGGGGACCGGTTTCGCGCTGCGGAGGCGGGCGGCCTCGCGCGCCTCCTCGTGGATCAGCCGGATCGGGACCCCGGAAGCCTGGGCCAGTCGCCGGCAGTCCTCGTACTCCGGGGAGAGGATCATGGGCCGACCGCCCTGCCAGCCGCGCTTCACGCGGACCGGGCCGTGGGACGTGGTGACGCTGATGATGTCGCGGGGGAGCTTCCAGCGGAGCGCGGTGTGACCCCGGACCCCGAAGGTGGTGCTGTGGGTCAGGATCACCGCGGCGCAGGCGTCGGCCCGTGGGGACTCCGCCAGCACCGTGAGCGTGGTGCCGGGCCGCGACTTCTTCATGCTGACCGGCGTGAGGAAGGCGTCCAGCGCCCCGGCCTCGAACAGTCTGTCCAGCAGGGGCTCGAAGAACTGGGGGTTCATGTCGTCGATGGTGGCCTCGAGCACGCTGACCTGGTCGTGCTCCCAGGAGCCGGGCGCCTCACCGACCATCAGGCGGAGCAGGTTGGGCTGCTCCCGGAGATCGCGTCGGCCGGCCCCATAGGCCACGCGCTCAACGGTCATGAGCGGCAGGGGTCCATGGGCGCAGGCCAGGGTCGTCAGGATGGCGGCTCCCGTGGGAGTGGTCAGCTCCGCGGGAATGTCGCTGCCGTAGGCGGGAAAGCCGACGAGCAGGGCGGCCGTCCCGGGCGCCGGGACGGGCATCTTGCCGTGGGCTCCCTGGATGAAGCCGCCGCCCAGGTTCAGGGGGGACACGTGGACGCGATCCATGCCGAGCTGGCGGACGCCCCACGTGGCGCCGACGACATCCGCCAGTGCGTCCAGGGCGCCCACCTCGTGGAAGTGGATCTCGTCCGGGGCCATGCCGTGCGCCTTCGCCTCGGCCTCGGCGAGGGTGCGGAAGACCCGGCCGGCGTCCGCACGGACCTCCGCGGGGAGGTCGGCCTGCTCCAGGATTGCCTGGATGTCCGGCAGGCGGCGATGCGGGTGCCCCCGCTCGTCGGTCCTCACGTGCACCTGGGTCCCGGTGAAGGGGCCGCGTCTCACCCGTTCCGCGGAGATTTCAATGCCCGGGACGAGGCCGGCGATGGTTGCCTGGAGGTCGTCCACGGCGAGGCCGGCGTCCACCAGCGCCCCCAGGATCATGTCGCCGCTGGCCCCGCTGAAGCAGTCGAAGTAGCCGATGCGCATTGGTGAGTCGGTGCTCCTGTGGTTGCTCCGCCTCGGTATCGCTGTCCCTTCGGGCCGTGAAAGGTTTCGACAGGGACAGCGACAGCGAAACTGCTACCGAGGTCTCTCCCCCGTGCTGAATCGGCTGTCCCTGTCGCTATCGCTGTCGGGTTCCGCCCCCAGGGCGTTGATCCGATGCGCCAGGACACCCGCGCCGAAGCCGTTGTCGATGTTCACCACGGCGATGCCGGAGGCGCAGGAGTTCAGCATGGTGAGGAGGGCGGCCAGTCCCTGGAAGCTCGCCCCGTACCCCACGCTGGTCGGCACCGCGATCACCGGCTTCGCCACCAGGCCGCCCACCACGGACGGCAGGACCCCGTCCATGCCGGCCACGACGACCAGAACATTCGCCGCCTCCAGCGCGGCCCGCTGGTCGAGAATGCGGTGCAGGCCCGCCACCCCGCAATCATAGAGGGTCTCCACGCGGCTCCCCAGGACGTCCGCGCTCACCGCGGCCTCCTCGGCCACGGGGATGTCGGAGGTTCCCGCGGAGAGAACCAGGACCCGGCCGATCGGCTCGGGTGGGGATGTGGAGCTGACCACGATGGCGCGGCTCAAGGCGTGGTACGCGGCGCGCGGCTCGAGGGTCTTGACGGCCTCGAAGATCTCCCGCGACGCCCGGGTGGCCAGGAGTATCCCGTGTCGGGCGAGGATCCGCTCCGCAATGGCCGCGACCTGCTCCACCGTCTTGCCCTCGCAGAAGATGACCTCGGGGAAGCCCTGGCGCAGGGCGCGGTGATTGTCCATCCGGGCGAAGCCGAGATCCTCGTAGGGGAGATGGCGGAGCTGTTCCGCCGCCCTCTCGGGCGTCAGGTCGCCGGCGCGCACCCGGTTCAGCAGCGTGAGCAGCGCTTCTCGATTCATGGTTCCCGATGTTCTCCGGTGATCGACGCTCCAGAATTTGCGGCACCGACACTAGCATGAAACCCCCCTCCGGCCAATGGCTTTCACGCATTTCGAGCGGAAGCCGGGGGGAACCCGTGAACCTCCCACGCCGGCCGTGCTCGTGTGCCAGGGCGCCCCTTGATGGGGTTTGCACTTGACTCTGCATCCAGCAGTGATAGCGTTCAACGTCTGTGCGAGGCTTGGGGACCGGGAGCCATGCCTGCGGAGGAGCGATGCATGAAGCCCAAGGCGCTTGTGGATCCGCACCCGAGGACGCTGGAGCTGCTCTTCGACGGGGGTGACCGCAAGACTCTCGAGTCGCTGGTCGCCCTGACCGTGTGGGAGGGGAGCCGGATGCCGGCCGAGATGGTGGAGAGGCATCTGCCGGAGGCATCCGTGATCATCGGCCAGACGGATCTCCCCCGGGAGCGGCTGGAGAGAGCGCAGAGGCTGAAGGCCATCATCAACGTCGAGGGCAACTTTCAGCCCAACATCGACTACGCGTTCTGTTTCGAGCGGGGGATTCACGTGCTGGGCACCGGCGTGGCCTTCGGCAAGGCGGTCGCCGAGATGGCCCTGGGCCTTGCCATCGCCCTGGCCCGCGGGATCCCGGATGGCGACCGGCTGTTCCGGGAGGGCAGGGAGGTCTATGGCCGGTTTTCCAACCAGGACTCGTTCTTGCTTTCGGGTGCCAGGGTCGGGTTCATCGGATTCGGAAACCTCGGCCGGGCATTGATCCGGCTGCTCACGCCGTTCCAATGCCGAATCCGGGTCTACGATCCCTGGCTTCCCGGCCGCTGGCTTGAAGAACTCGGGATGACCCCCTCGTCCCTGGAGGACCTCCTGACCTCCTCGCAGATCGTGTTCGTCCTGGCCGGCGCCACCGCAGAGAACCAGGCGATGCTCGATCGGCGCAGGCTGGATCTGATGCCGAAGGGGGCCTGCCTGGTTCTGGTGAGCCGGGCATCGCTGGTGGACTTCGACGCCCTGACCGCGAAGCTGGTCACGGGCGACATCCGTGCGGCCGTGGACGTGTTTCCCGAGGAGCCGTTCCCCAAGGATCATCCCATCCGCCAGCTCGACAACGTCATCCTCTCCGCCCATCGATCGGGGAGCCTGGCGTCTGCGTATCGCCTGATGGGCGAGATGCTGGTGGATGACCTGGGGCAGATCCTCAAGGGACTCCCGCCGCTCCGGCTTCAACGGGCCGAACGGGAGACCGTCGGCCTGTTCCGGAGCATGCCGGTCAAGAAGTAGGCATCGGCCGGATGGGACGGCCGACTTGCGGGGTTCGCCGGAGCAGTGGGCGTGCCCGAGAGACCATGCCGGACCAACTCTTCACCGTGGGCCACTCCAACCACTCCATCAGGCGCTTCATCGAGCTGCTGCGGTCGCACGCCGTCGTGCTCGTGTGCGATGTGCGCTCCACCCCCTACAGCCGCTTCAATCCCCAGTTCAACCGGGAAGCGCTGCAGGCCGAGCTGAGGAAGCACGGGCTCGACTACCTGTTCCTGGGAAAAGAGCTGGGTGGCAAGCCGGACGATCCCGGCCTGCCGACGGACCCGGAAGCCCGCCATGCAGAGATCGCCGGGCGGGAGGGCTTTCGCGCGGGTCTGGAGCGATTGCTGGAGGAGGCACGGCGCCGCCGGACCGCGATCATGTGTGCGGAGAAGGACCCTGCCAAGTGCCACCGCACGCATCTCATCTGCCCCCACATCCCGCACGACATCACCATCCACCACATCCTCGCGGACGGCTCGAGCCTGGAGCACGGTCGGGGCGACCTGGGCGGGGGAGCCGATCCTCCCCGGCAGCCTTCGCTCTTCCAGGAATAGTCCCGGCGAGAGGGACCGGAGACCCCGTCGCCGGGGGACGACCACCGGGAAATGTGTTGACAGTCGCGCGACTCCTGGTGTACACACCGGCCAGCGCGCCCTCCGCCTCCAGGCGCAGCCAGGACGCCGTGCATGCTCCATTCGCGTGAAGTGCGCCAGCAGATTCGCCAGGGGAACTGGCGAAAGCCGACGGCCGGTTTGGCCCCCGGTTTCGTGCAAGCCAACCTGGTGGTCCTGCCTCGCGACCTCGCCTATGACTTCCTCGTGTTCGCCCAGCGCAACCCGAAGCCCTGCCCGGTGATCGAGGTGACGGATGCCGGCTCGCCAGAGCCGCGCCTCTCGGCGCCCGAGGCGGACCTGCGCACCGACGTCCCCCGGTACCGCGTCTATCGCCAGGGGGAGGTCGCCGAGGAGGTGACGGACCTCCTCGGCGTCTGGGGGCCGGATCTGGTCGCCTTTCTCCTGGGGTGCAGCTTCACCTTCGAGGCCGCCCTCCTCCAGGCCGGTGTGCCGGTCCGTCACATCGAGGAGGGGAAGAACGTCCCCATGTTTGTCACGTCCGTGCCGTGCGTTCCGGCAGGGATGTTCCGCGGGCCGCTGGTCGTGACGATGCGGCCGATCCCGGCCCCCCTGGTGTCCCGGGCCGTCCAGGTGAGCGGGCGGTACCCGGGTGTGCACGGGTCGCCCGTGCACCTCGGGGATCCGGCGGCCATCGGCATCCGGGATCTGGCGAGGCCGGATTTCGGGGATCCGGTGACGATCCATCCCGGCGAGGTTCCGGTCTTCTGGGCGTGCGGCGTGACGCCGCAGGCGGTGGCAATGCAGGTCAGGCCGTCCCTGATGCTCACCCACGCTCCGGGACATATGTTCGTCACGGACCTCCGGAACGAGGAGTTGGCGGCTGTCTGAGGCGTGGTCGTATTCCCCAAGGACCGTCTGGCCCCGACCCAACCTTGACGGGTCCATGGAAGGGTGATAGAGTTCCCCCACAATAGATACGGGAGCCCGGGGTGCCGGGCTGAGAGGGTGGGGCGGTTCCCTCACCGACCGTTTGAACCTGACCTGGGTAATGCCAGCGTAGGGATCAAAGAGCACAGCGCAACCGCCCATCGTGGCGGTTTTTCTTTTTCAGTGACACCTGGCGCGGGGGTCCTGGCCATGGAGATGCGCGCTGCGAGGTACCACGGCCCCGGAAAGCCGTTGCGCCTGGAGAGGGTGCCGGTTCGCCCGCTCAGGACGGGCGAGGCGCTGATCCGGGTGAGGGCTGCGGGTGTCTGTTACACGGACACCCACTTCCTGAGCGGGGTGCTGGATCTGGGGATCCACCCGCTCACCCTGGGGCATGAGATCGCGGGCGAGGTGGTGGCGCTGGAGGGCGAGGCCCAGGCCGTGGCGGTGGGGGATCGCGTCCTGGTCTACTACTATGTCACCTGCGGCCGCTGCCACTGGTGCCGTACGGATCGCGCGAACTTGTGCCCACAGGTCGTCGCGGAGTACGGGTTCACGGCGGATGGCGGCTACGCGGAGTACGTGGTCGTCCCCGCGGCGAATCTCGTCAGGATCCCCCCAGGGCTGGATCTGGCGGAAGCGGCGACGCTGGGCTGCAGCGCTACCACGGCCATCCACGCAGCGCAATCGATCGCCGACCTGCGGCTGGGGGAGACGGCCGTGGTGTACGGGGCCGGCGGCGTGGGATTCGGCCTGATCCAGCTTTGCAAGCTGGCGGGGGCCCGGGTGATCGCCGTCAGCCGGTCGGCGGCCAAGCGGGCGAAGGCCGCCGAGCTTGGCTCCGACCATCTGGTGGATGGGGCCGGTGACGTTGCCAAGCAGATCCGTGCGCTCACGAGTGGCGAGGGGGCGGACGTGGTGTTCGAGCTGGTGGGCGCCACGGCGACCATGACGCACTCGGTGAACGCGCTCCGCCGCCGGGGCAGACTCGTCCTGATCGGCTACTCCGAGGACTCGTTCGTCGCGCACCCGCTGCAGCTCGTGATCGGGGAGCTGACCGTCACGGCATCGGTGGGCAACACCTACGACGAGCTCCTCCGGGCAGTGGAGCTGGCAGCGGCCGGGAAGATCAAGGCTGTCGTGGGTCGCACGGTTTCCCTGGAGGAACTGCCCTCCACGCTGGAGGCCTTGCGGCGGGGGGAGATCGTGGGTCGGGCGGTGGTCATGCTCGAATGACAGAGCAGCCGAGGGGCAGAGCGCAGGGCGCATAGCGCAGAGGGCAGAGCGCAGCGCGTAGAGCGTAGAGGCAGACCATGCCGGTCGGGAAGATCGAGGATCTGCGAGCGGCGGTGCTCGCGATGATCCGGAAGGGTGCGGACCAGGTTCCGGACGATGGGGCGTTCAATACGCTGGCACTCCGCCTGTTCGCCTATCAGTTCGAGGGGAACGCCCCCTACCGAAAGTTCTGCCAGCGGCGCGGGAAGACCCCTGCCACGGTCGCGGCCTGGCAGGAGATCCCGCCCGTTCCCATCGCCGCCTTCAAAGAGCTGACCCTGGCCTGCGGGCCGGTGGGGGAGGCCGTCGCCTGTTTCATGACCAGCGGGACCACGAACCCGGAGAAGCGGGGGAAGCACTACCACTTCACCCTGGAGCTGTACGACGCCTCCGCTGCGACCTTCTTCAAGGCGAATGTCCTCCCAGACGAAGACCGGATGCGGCTCCTGGTCCTGGGCAGTTCGCCTGGCCTCTCACCCAACTCCTCGCTCTCGCACTACCTCGGTCTGATGCACCGCGACTTCGGATCGGCTGGAAGCCGCTTCTGCATCGGAGCGGGCGGCCTGGAGGCCGCCGACCTCGTCTCCGACCTGGAAGCAGCGGAGCGGTCGGGGGAGCCGGTCTGTCTCCTGGGGGCGAGCTTTGCCTTCGTCCACTTCCTGGATCGCTGCCGGGCCGACGGCCTGCGGTTCCGCCTGGCGTCCGGCAGCCGGATCATGGACACGGGGGGATTCAAGGGGCGGTCCCGGGAGATTCCCCAGGAGGAGCTATACGCAGACTTCGCGGAGATCTTGTGCGTGCCGCCCGAGCGGTGCGTCAACATGTACGGGATGACCGAGCTGAGCATGCAGTGCTACGACTCGCCCCTGCGGCGGTGCGCCCTGGGGTTGCCGGAGGAGCGTCGGATGCAGGCGCCGCCCTGGGCGCGGACGGTCGTCCTGGATGCCGACAGCCTGGAGCCGGCCTCACCGGGCGCGCGGGGAATCGTCTGCCATTACGATCTGGCGAACTGCTCCTCGGTCACCGGCATCCTCACCGAGGATGTCGGTGTGGCGGGGCCTGCCGGCTTTCGGCTCCTGGGCCGGGTCAAGGGGGCGGAGTCGCGTGGGTGCTCGGTGTCCGTGGACGAGATGCTGGCCGCGGCCGAGACGGGGTCCGCATGACCTGGCGCGACGAGAGTCCGTGGTTTCTGCCGGGCGAGCTGGCGGCGCGGGCCGGCGGCCCCCCTTCCACGCTCTTGGTCACCGACACGGCGGCCAGGATCTGGGCGGCGCGGAAGGCGTACCTGGCGAGGCTGCCCGTGGCGGAGATCGTGGCGATCGTGGATCAGGTGGTGGGGCTCTGGCTGGCCCCCGAGTCGCCCTGGCTGGAGGCGGCCGGACGCCGCATCGCGGCCGCCACGCCGTACAGCCAGGCCATGGTCAGGACCGGACTCACCCGCCTCCTGGAGGGATGCCGCAAGGAGGCGCTCCTCGGCCTCCTGGAGGAGGAGCTGGGCGATCCCACCATCCTGGATGGCTTCCGCCCGCGGCGCACGGCCCCCGGCTCCCACCGCGCGCACGGCCCCAGCCTCACGACGCTCATCTTCTCCGGGAACGTCCCGGGGCTTCCCGCCATCAGCCTGATCCAGGCGCTCCTGGTCAAGTCGGCGAGCCTGGGGAAGCCCGCCTCGGAGGAGCCGGTCTTCCCGGCCATGTTCGCCCGCTCCGTCGCTGCGGTGGATGCCAGGCTCGCCGCCTCGGTGGCGATCCTTCCCTGGCCCGGGGGAGACCGTACGATCGAGCAGGCTGCCTTCGCCGCCTCGGAGGCTGTGGTGGCCTATGGCAGCGACGCGGCCGTGGAGAGCGTCCGGGGCCGCCTCCCGGCCAACGTCCGGTTCGTCGGCCACGGCCACCGCGTGAGCTTCGGCGTCATCGGTCGCGAGAGCCTCGACCCCGCATGGCTGGACGCCCTGGCAGGCCGGGTTGCCTACGATGTGTCGCTCTTCGATCAGCAGGGCTGCGTGTCGGCGCACCTGCTCTACGTGGAGCGGGGGGGAGCCGTTGCACCCGAGGGTTTCGCGGCACGACTGGCAGATGCCATGGCGGCATTCGAGCGCGGGATGCCGCGCGGGAAGGTGTCGGTGGAGGAGGCTGCCGCGATCCAGCAGGCGCGGGCCGAGGTCGAGCTCAAGGAGCTGCGGGACGAGCCGGTCCGCCAGTGGACGAGCCCGGGCGGGACCGCCTGGAGCGTGATCTACGAGGACGATCCGGGCTTCGTCCCCTCGTGCCTGAACCGGGTCGTGCGGGTCAAGCCCGTGACGGACCTCGGGGAGATCCCGAGCCTGGTGCGGCCATTCAGCCGCTACCTCCAGACCGTGGGCACCGCCATGAGCCGGGAGCGCCGGGACCGGTTGGCGGAGGCCCTGGCGCCGCTGGGCGCCTGCCGCGTCTGCCCCATCGGCCAGATGCCTCATCCCCCGCTCACCTGGCACCATGACGGGGGCTCCAGCCTCCTCCCGCTCCTGAAGTGGACCGCGATTGAAGACGGGTGAATCGGGAGTTGGTCATTTGTCATTGGTCATTCTTGGGTTGTGCGCGCCCAGCGCAAGAACCAGGTCATTCCCATGACGGCGAAGGTTGACGCCCGCGGCATCTTCAGCGAGTTCGGGACGCCCACCGGGCCCATGCTCGCTTTGCGCCAGGTGGATCTCACGGCGCAGGAGGGCGAGTTCGTGACGCTCCTGGGAGAGAGCGGGTGCGGGAAGACCACACTCCTCAGGATCCTGGCGGGGCTGCTCCCGCCGGCGCGGGGCGAGGTGCGAATCGACGGGTCGCCGGTGACTGGCCCCCATCCCCAGGTGGGCATCGTGTTCCAGCGGCCGGTCCTCCTGCCGTGGCGAACGGCGAGAGAGAACGTCCTGCTGCCGGCGCAGGTCCACGGACTCCCCCTGGACCGGGCGGGCGCAGAGGCCAACGGCCTCCTCGCCAGCATGGGCCTGCAGGACTTCGTGGACCGGTTCCCGCGCCATCTGTCCGGAGGCATGCAGCAGCGGGTCTCCATCGCGCGGGCGCTGCTCCTCCATCCGAGCATCCTCTTGATGGACGAGCCCTTCGGCGCCCTTGACGCCATCACCCGCGAGCAGATGCATCTGGACCTCTTGAACGTGTGGAGGGACCACCGGCCCACCATCGTGTTCGTCACGCACGACATCGCCGAAGCGGTCTTCCTGGCGGATCGACTGGTGTTGCTGAGCCCGCGGCCCGGAACGGTGCGGCAGATCTTCGCGGTGCCCCTCCCCCGGCCGCGGGTGCCGGACCACCGCTTCACCGCGGAGTTCGCCGCCACCTGCCGCGAGGTGAAACACGCCATGCAGATGAACGGGGGAGAGGCGGGATGAGAGCGGACCAGGCGGCGGGGCCGCTGGTCATGGCCCCGCAAGGCGGCGGGGAGGCGCCGGCGCGACGGATCCCCTGGACGGGTGGAAAGATCCTGGGCCCGGTGCTTGTCTTCGTGGTGCTTGTCGGAGGCTGGGAAGCCACGGTCCGGCTCCGCGGGATTCCCCCGCTGGTCTTGCCCGCCCCGACCCTGGTGTGGGAGAGCCTGGTCGCCCATACATGGAGCGGCTTCCTTCTCGTCCACCTGGGCGTCACGCTGGCAGAGATCCTGCTGGGCTTCCTGGGAGGCAGCGCGCTCGGCATCGGCCTGGGCATCGGCGTGGCCCTCTCCCCCCGCCTGCACTGGATGCTTCACCCGTACCTGATCGCCTCCCAGGCCATGCCCAAGCTGGCCCTCGCGCCCATCTTCGTCATGTGGTTTGGTTTCGGGATCTTGCCCAAGGTGCTGATCACGGCGCTCATCGTCTTCTTCCCGCTGTTCGAGAACACGCTGACGGGCTTGAATGAGGTGGAGGCCGATGCCCAGGAATTGTTCGCCGGCCTGCGGGCGAGCCGCTGGCAGACGCTTCGCTGGCTGCGGCTGCCCAACGCGGTGCCGTACGTGGCTGCGGGGCTGCGCGTGGCCATGGTCCTCAGCATCGTGGGCGCCGTGGTGGCGGAGTACGTGGGGGCAAACCGCGGTCTGGGCGCCCTCATCATCAGCTCGCAGGGAATGATGGATACCCCCTTGATGTTCGCGGTGTTCGTCGTGCTGGTGGCTCTGGGGGTGCTCCTGTACGAGGCCATCGGCTTCGTGGAGCGGCGGTGCCTGGCGAGGCGGTACCGGGACTGACCAGGAAGCAAGGAAGCTGCGAGGCCAGGGAGCAGGGGAGAGACTGGATCATGCATACGAAGCGGCCGAGCGGATGGTCCAGGCGGGAGATCCTCCGGGTGAGCGGCACCCTGGGGGCGGCGATGGCGACCGGGTGGCCGCCTCGGACAGCGGGGGCGCTGGAGAAGGTCCGGATGGCCTGCTGGAGTCAGCCGATCTCGGAGCAGGCCAACGTGTTCGCGGCCCAGGAGTTTGGATGGTTCAAGGAGCAGGGACTCGATTTCGAGTTCGTGCCCGGGGCCGGGGGCGGCGAGGCCCTGAAGCACGTCCTGGCGGGGAATGCGGACTTTGCCTTCACCAATGTCGAGCCGATCCTGTTCGGGGTGGAGCAGGGGGCGCAGCTCCAGGTCGTTTACAACATCTATCCGAAGAACGTGTTCAACGTGGTGTCCCTGAAGGCCAAGGGCATCCGCAAGCCCCAGGACCTCAAGGGGAAGCGGATCGGCGTCTATAGCATGGCGAGCGGGACGCGGCACAACCTGCTCGTCATCCTGCACTCGGTCGGATTGAAGGAATCGGACGCGGAAGTGGTGGCGGCCGGCGTCCTGAATTTCGGTCCCCTGATCGAGGGCAAGGTGGATGCCACGGCCGCGACGGACACCGGCCTCTGGGCGGCCCGGCAGAGAGGCCTGGGGGAGGTCAACGTCATCTGGGCGCGGGAGTATCTCGATATCCCCACGGACGTGTTCGCCGTGCGGGCCGAGACCATGCAAAGGCAGCCCGGCATCATCCCGCGGTTCCTGCGCGCCTATCGGAAGGGGAGTCAGTGGATGCTGGACAATCCCGAGAAGGCGGCGGAGCTGGCGCTGAAATACGCGACGGATGGGCAGGACGTCAAACGGAACCTGGAGATCATCAAGATCCGCAACGCCTCCAGCGTGAGTGAGGGAACCAAGCGGCACGGGCTGGGCTGGTTCGATATGGATGTCCTGCGGAAGGTGGCGAAGACATACCTGGAGCTGGGCCTGCTCAAGAGGCCCGTGGATGTCGACTCGCTCTTCACCAACCGGTTTGTGCAGGAGCTTTGAGACTGCCGCGCCCCTCACCTGTTCCTTCTCCCCGCATGCGGGGAGAGGGCGAGGGTGAGGGGTGAGCCGAGAGGAGATGGCAGGGCGGGCATGGACGCTTGTCTTAGGTGGGCGGGCGGTCGAAGACGAAGTGGGTGGACAGGGTGGCGGCGACGAGCTGCCCCAGCCCGTCCGTGACGCGGGTCTCCCAGATGGAGGTGCTTCGACCGCGGTGCAGGGGGACGGCCGTGGCGCGAATCGTGCCCTCGTGGACCGCCCGGATCAGGTTGACCTTCAGCTCGACGGTCACGCTCTCCTGTCCCGGGCCGACGTTCATGTAGGCCCCGGCCCCGGCCACGGTATCGGCGAGGGTCATGACCGCCCCGCCGTGGAGGATGCCCCACGGCTGCTTCAGCTCCGGCCGGATCTCCAGCGTGGCCTCGACCCGCTCGGGCGTGAGGAGCGTGAAGCACATGCCCAGGACTCCGGCAAAGGTGCCCCGGATTCGCTCATTGGCCCGCGCGACGCTCTCCTGAGGAGTCCTGACGCCGGTTCCCGCGTCTGTCATCACAGCCTCCGTCTGCAATCGGCAGCCAAGCAGTCAGGCAGACTGGCAACCGGGCCTTTCCGGCGTCGCCAGCCCATACCCGCTGGACTGCCCAGTTGGCAGCCTGCCTCGCACCGCCTGCCAAGCGCGCGTATCCTACCCGGCGAGTCTTCACCTGGCAACCGGGGAGCTCGGCGACCGGGTAACCTGCCGCCGTGCCTGCACGGCCGCAACGGGTCCTTTGCGATTGACACGCTATGAGCCCTCCGATAGGCTCCCGCCCGTGCCATACACCTTCTCCATGCTTCCCGGGAGTCCCACTGCAGTCAAAGGGGCATAGCGCAGGTATCACAGAGGAGACGTCTGCATGACGAACGAAGGAGTGCTGTCGGGGAAGACGGCGTTCGTGACCGGGTCTTCGCGCGGGATCGGTCGGGTCATCGCGACGCATCTGGCGACCCTCGGGGCCTCGGTGGCCATCCAGGGGACGACGCCCACCTCGACCCGGGCCTTCGGCGAGGCCGATTCCCTGGAGGCCGTGGCCCGGGCAATCGAGGCGGAGTCCGGGAGCCGGGTGCTGCCGGTGCACGGGAACCTCGCTGACCCGGAGGTTGTCCGGGATGTGGTAAAGACGATCCGGGCCGCCTTCGGCCGGATCGACGTCCTGGTCAACTGCGCCGGGGGAGATATCGGCGTGGCCGGGACGGGCGCGCCCATGGCGGGCAAGCCCACGCGGAACGACGCGGTCTTCATCTCGTACGAGGATCTCCGGTCGGTGCTGGACAGGAACCTCATGACCTGCCTCCTCGTGTGCCGGGAGGTGATCCCCGAGATGATCGAGCGTCGAGGCGGCCGGATCGTCAACATCGGGAGCATCGCGGGTCTCACCGGCCTGGAGCAGAGCGCCATCTACTCGACGGCCAAGGCGGCGGTTCACGAGTACACCCGTTGCCTGGCGGTCATGCTCAGATCCCGCAACGTGACGGCCAACGTCATCGCCCCCGGGGACATCCTGACCCCACGCTTCGCGGCCAGCCGCCAGGTCGAGGATGCGAAAATGCTCGAGACGGGGACCCTGGAGCGATACGGCCGGCCGATCGAGATCGCCCGCGCGGTGGCCTTCCTCGCCTCCGGGGACGCGGGCTACATCACGGGCCAGGTGATCCGGGTGGACGGCGGCAAGCAGTGCTTCGCGGGCTGAGCCGGTAAAGGAAAGAGCGGTCTTGGCCGTGTGTCCTCGTCGTCCGCCCGAGACCTATGACTTGATGGCGCCCGTGGTGAGGCCGCTGATGAGGTACTTCTGGGCGAGGAACACGAAGATGACCCCCGGCAGGGCAGCCACGAGGGCCCCCGCGCACATCTGGTTCCAGTGGACGAAGACGTCGCCGATGGCGTCGAAGGAGCCGACGGTCACCGGTTGGGCTTTCGGCGTGGACGTGAAGACGAAGGCGTAAATGAACTCGTTCCAGGTCCAGAGGAACGTGATGATTGCGGCCGACGCGATCCCCGGGGCCCCGACGGGAAGAACGATGCGGAACAGGGCCCCCGTCCGCGAGCAGCCGTCCACGATGGCCGAGTCGATCAGTTCGCCCGGGAAGTTGTCGAAGAACGACTTCATGATCAGCACGGCAAAGGGATACGTCAGGTAGATGTTGGCGATGATCATGCTCAGGACGTTGTCCACCAGCCCCAGGAAGCTGACGACCAGATAGAAGGGCAGCAGCAGGGAGAGCGGCGGGATGATCCGGGTGACCAGCAGGGTCAGGAGAACGATCCGACCCCCTGTGAACGAATAGTGGCTGATCCCGTACGCCGCCATCATGCCGATCACGGTCACGACGAGGGTCGTGGACACGGTCACGATGAGCGAGTTCAGGATGTAGTCGAAGAAGGGGTACGACTGGAAGAGCAGTTGCAGGGGGGCCAGCGTCGGACTCGACGGAAAGTAGACCGGTGGAAAGACGTAGGTGTCCGTGTCCGGCTTGAAGGCGGTCACCACCGTCCAGTAGATGGGCATCATCATGAGCGACAGGACGAAGATGGCGACGCTATAGGACAGCGCCCGGCTCTCCAGGATTCGGTCTCGCATGGCCCCTCTCTACTTCCTCAGCAGATAGACGAAAACCAGGGTGATGACGGAGGTGACCAGGAACAGGACCGTCCCGGCCGCCGCCCCGACTCCGAAGTTCAGGGACTTGGTGATCTGATCCCAGATGAAGTAGCCGAGCACGTACGTCGCCCGCCCAGGCCCACCAGACGTGAGGGGGATGATGATGTCGATCGTCCGGAAGGAGAAGATGGTGGTGATCATCAACCCCACCAGGAGGGGCCCCCGGATCATGGGGAGGGTAATGTAGGCGAACCGGCTCAGGGTGCCGGCCCCGTCCACGCGAGCCGCCTCGTGGATCTGCTCGGGAATGCTCAGCAGCGCAGCCAGGAGGATGATGCCCATGAAGGGGATCCGCGTCCAGCTGTCGGCGATGATCACACCCCACATGGCCAGGGAGGCATGGCTGTAGATGCTCAGGGGCTTGCCGATGAAGCCCGCCTTCATGAGCAGATCGCTGATGACGCCGAAGTCGGGACTGAACATCCATTTCCAGACCAGGCCCGACACCACGGCGGGCACGGCCCAGGGGATGATCATCAGGGACCGGAGGAGTCCCCCGCCCTTCTGGATGTTGCTCAGGGACAGCGCCAGGACCATGCCACCAAGGAAGGTGAGGGCCGTGGAGCCCAGGCTGAAGAGGATGATCCGCTCGACACTGATCCAGAAGACGCGGGAGTCCCAGAGCCGCTGGTAGTTCCCGAGTCCGGTGAAGGTCACCGGATGGACGTTATCATACCGGAGAAAACTCACGCAAAACAGGAGGACCGCCGGGAACACGACCCAGAGGAGGACGATCAGGAGGCCTGGGACGTTGAGCAGAAACCCGTAGCGCGGATTCGTCAGCCTGAAGCGCATGCGCAATCCTCAAATCACCGGGGGACACCCCCCCTCCCACCGGGTGGGGGAGGGGGGGTGTCGGCTGGAGGCTAATCGGGGACTGCTGCGTCGTCGAGCGCCTTCTGACACTTCTCAAGCGCTTCCATGGGCTCCATCTTCTTGCTGATGGCGTACGCGAAGTGCTCCTTGACAATGTCCGTCAGCGTCCGCCCCGCCGGCGGGAAGGTCTCGAGGACCGCCCGGCTCATGGCCGCCTTCCTGGCCTCGGGGACCGGGATCTTCTTCGCATCCGGATGGTCGTACACGGAGATCACCGCCGCCTCGTTCCCCTCGACGATCAACTCACGGTAGTGCGCGTCGTAGCTCCGCATGAAATCCAGGAAGAGCATCGCCGCGGCCTTCTGGCTGTCGGAGATGTACTTGTTGATCATGTACCCGTCGATATCGAAGTAGGAGGCGTGGTACTCGTCCGGCTTCGAGGCGTCCCACTTGGGAGGAGCCGCCACGGCCCAGTCGCCCTGGATGTTGGGCGCCTTCTTCGGATCCTGATAGCGGTTGGCGTCCACCGTGTGGGTGATCACCATGGCGGCCTTGCCCATGGCGAACATGTCGGAGGCGCTCATCCAGGAATACTCGACGACGGAGGACGGAGCGCTCTTGTCCACGAGCACCATGTCGGTGAGCATCTTCCAGGCGTTCCGGCCTTCGGGCGTGTTGATGGAGATCTTCTGCTTCTTCAGCTCCACCATCCGGCCGCCCTGGGAATAGATCATGTCCCGGAGCGGGTAGACGATGTCCATCTCGCCGCCCGCCGAGAAGACAAATCCCGAGGCCTTGTCGGAGGTTGCCTTCTTCGCCGCTTCCTGGAGCTCGACCCACGTGGCCGGAGGCTTCGGCACCATGGAGGGCCGATAGAAGAGCATCATCGTCTTGACCTGGCCGATCGAGCCGTAGATGTGCCCGTCCGGCGCCGTCAACCCCTTCTTGGTCGGGGGGGCGTACAGCTTCCACACCCCGGGATCGTTCCAGAGGGCATCGATCGGGTGGAGCCAGTTGCCCGCCACCATCTGCATGTACGTGGTCGGATGGTCATAGCACATGATATCGACGGACGGACTCTTGGCCGCAAAGATGGAGACCGTCTTGGCGACGATCGGCGGCTCCGCCCACGCGAGCAACTCCACCTTGATCCCGGTCAGCTCCTCGAACCGCTTGGCGTTCTGCACGGTCGCCGGATCGTGCTCCAAGGCGCCGAAGTTCGACACCTTGATCTTCGCCACACCCTTCGTGGCCTCCTTCCATCCCTCGGGCAGAACGTACTGCTGACCACCGATCCGTTCCCCGATGGCTTTCGGCTTGTTCCAGTTGATCGACTCGTACGCCTTCTTGCCCTTTTGCTGCGCCGCTGCCGGGCCGAATGCGAACACCAGCCCCAGCACCACGGCCAGACCAGCGAAATACGCTCGCTTCATCCAGCTCCCTCCTTTTTCGATCATGGACTTGCATCACACTTCGAACCGATCCGCCGCCTCTCACCTCCCTTCACTGCTCCCTTCCGCTCCCGATGTCCAATGCAAGGGCATCCGCCTGGGAAACAATATGGCCCTTTGGAGTCTTGGTCTCCAAAGGGCCATCTGGCTTGCACGCGAGGAGGGTCCTCACTGCCACGGCAGCCGCCTCCGGGTCAATCGCCAGGCCCCCCCTCACTGCACGAGACGCTACCTCTCATCGGATGGCGAAGTCAAGGCGGAAAGTTGGGAGTTAGCGATGAGCAGTCAACCCGCGGCGATGAGGTGCGGAGAGAGGGGCCGGAGGGCAGTTCTCGTCACATCGGATGGAACACTGGCCAGGCATGACGCGGATCCTGGCGCGCGCTATTCCGCCAGGTACTTGCGGTCCGAGGCGACCGCCTGCCGCTGGTTGAGGAGCTTGGCGCCGCGGCTCATGAACACGGCGCCGGTGCGGGCCTGCTCCTTGATGCCGAAGGGGCGGAGGACTTCCAGCAGCTTGTCCAGCTTGTCTGGCTCGCCCGTGGCCTCCAGCATCAGGGTGGTCGCAGACACGTCCACGATGCGGGCCTTGAACAGATCGGCCAGGCTGACCACCTCCTGCCGCGTCTTGGCGTTGACCCCCACCTTGATCAGCAGCATCTCGTGGGCCAATTGGTCCTTGTCCGCGGTCACATCCGCCACCTTGACCGCGCCGATGAGCTTGCGGAACTGCTTGGCCACCTGGTCCAGGGCGGTGCTCGGGCCCTCCACGACGATGGTGATCCGGGTGACCCCAGGCAGCTCGGACGCGCCGGCCGTGAAGCTCTCCACGTTGTAGCCCCGCCGGGCGAACAGGTTGCCCATCCGAGCCAGCATGCCGGGCTCGTCCTGCACCAGCGCCACCAAGACGTGCCTCATCGTTCCTGTTTCCTCCGGCGCGGATCCTCCACGAAGTCGGTGTTGCTCGTCCCCGGCTGGACCATGGGGTAGACGTTCTCGTCCTCGACCACCCGGCAGTCCAGGAGGTACGGGCCGTCAGCCTGTTGCGCGGCGGCGAAGGCCTCGGCCAATTCGGCGGTGGCGCCGACGTGCCGACCAGGGATGCCGTAGCTGGCGGCAAGCTGCACGAAGTCGGGGCCGCTGATGGGCGTTCCGATGTAGCGGGCCCCGTGGAACAGCTCCTGCCATTGCCGGACCATGCCCAGGTAGCCGTTATTCATGATCACGACCTTGATGGGAAGCCGCTCCTGGGCGACGGTCGCCAGCTCCTGCAGGTTCATCTGGAAGCTGCCGTCGCCGACGACGACCCAGACCGGTTCCGTGGGGTGGGCGACCTGGACACCCAGGGCGGCCGGCAGCGAGTAGCCCATGGTGCCGAGGCCGCCGGAGGTGAAGAAGCTGTTGAGGCGGCGGAAGCGGTAGTGCTGGGCCACCCACATCTGGTGCTGGCCGACGTCGCTCACGACAACGGCCTCACCCCCCGTGACCTGATGAAGCGCCTGGATGACCTCTTGCGGGGGCAGGGGGCCCTGGGAGTGGACCTCCAGGGGATGGCGCGTGCGGTAGGCCTCGATCTGGGTCAACCAGGCCCTGTGGTCCAGTTCGGGCAGCACGGCCGTCAGGGCCTCCAGGACAAGACGGACGTCGCCCACCATCGGCATGAAGGCGGGGACACGCTTGCCGATCTCCGCGGGGTCGATGTCCACGTGGAGCAGCTTGGCCTGGGGCGCGAAGTGCGGCAGGCTCCCGGTGAACCGATCGTCCATGCGCATGCCCAGTGCGATGAGCAGGTCGGCGTTCTGCACGGTCAGATTGGCCCAGGCCACGCCGTGCATCCCCGCCATACCCAGGCAGAGCGGATGGTCCGCGGTGAGAGCGCTCAGGCCGAGAAGGGTGCTCACCACGGGGGCGTTGATCCGCTCGGCGAAGCGCTGCAGCTCCTCCCAGGCCGTGGCGACGTGCACCCCGTGGCCGGCGAGCACCACGGGACGCCTGGCATCCGCGATCACCTGGGCCGCCCGCTGGACCTGGTACGGCGCCGTGCGGACCACCGGGCGGTAGCCCGGACGTGCGATCCGCTCGGGGTAGTGGAACTCGCAGGGGGCAGTGAGGATGTCCTTGGGGAGGTCCACCAGCACGGGACCCGGGCGCCCGGTCCGGGCCAGGAAAAAGGCCTCGCGCAGGACCGGCACCAGGTCCTGACTTTGTCGCACCAGGTAGTTGTGCTTGGTGATGGGGAGGGTGATGCCGGTGATGTTGATCTCCTGGAAGGCGTCGGTGCCGATGACCGGATCGGCAACCTGGGCCGTCAAGGCCAACACCGGGACAGAGTCCAGCATCGCCGTGGCGATGCCGGTGACGAGGTTGGTGGCCCCGGGCCCGGAGGTCGCCACGCAGACCCCCACCTTGCCCGTGGCGCGGGCGTACCCGTCGGCCGCGTGTGCCGCGGCCTGCTCGTGGCGCACGAGCACGTGGTGGATCTGGGGGTACTTGGCGAGGGCGTCGAACAGTGGCAGGGCGGCGCCGCCCGGATAGGCCCAGACGGTGTGCACCCCCTCGCGGACCAGGCATTCCCAGAGCGCTTCGGCACCCGTGAATTCCATCACCGGACGCTGTCCCTCCTGACTGAACCCGCAGTGGTGACGGGGACCATACCAGCGGGCGCGCGGCTGGTCAAGACGCTTCTGCTCCCCGAGCACGGACGGTCTACCTTTCGAGTCCACTTCCCCGGAGGGACGAATCGGCCGCCGGGTACTCGATGGTATTCTTCATCGCCACGATCCGCTCGGGGGCGAAATTCGGGAAAGGCAACTCCCGCTCCTGCCGCCATCGCTCCACCGTCGCGGCGGCCGCCTGGCTCTTGGCGGTGTCCAACCCGGAATCCCTGGCAAAGTACGTCGTATGGGATGGAAAGGCAACGCTGGTTCCGCTCGCCTCGATGATGTCCATGATTCGAAGCAGCAGATCTTCCTGGATTTCGAGGAACGTGGCGTAGTCCCCGGTCAGCACGTAGGCGAATATCTCTATTTCCAGCGACGAATTGCCGAAACGCACGAGCCGGACCCGCGCCGACTCGGCCTCTACCCGGGGGTGGCTGTAAAGCAGCCTGCGCATCTCGGCGAGGAGGAAACGGAGTTGATCGGCCGAGGTCTCATACCGCACCCCGATCGTGGGGTGAAACCAGTTCTTTTCGCGCGCCGCGAAATTCTCAACGTTCACGGCGGCCATCTGGCCGTTGGGAACGCTCACCAGGGTTCGATCCAGCGTCCGGATGCGGGTCGAGCGCAGTCCGATGTCCTCGACCGTGCCCTGATACTCGCCGACGCGACAGAAGTCCCCGACGTGCACCGGTTGATCGGAGATGATCAGGATTCCGCCGAACAGGTTCTCCAGGGTCTTCTGAGCGGCGAAGGCGATGGCGATCCCCCCGATCCCGAGGCCGGCGAGGGCCGCTGTCAGATTGACGTTGGCGAGGTAGAGGATGGCGAGGGCTGCCAGCATGACCGCTGTCACCGCCGAGAGGCGCCGCAGCAGGCGAGCGAGGGCGATCTGGTCCGTCCGGCCGATACGCTGCAGGCGCAGCGTTGCGAGGTCTGCCACGATGCTGATCACCCGCAGAGCCAGCCAGGTCACGGCGATGATGATGAGGACACTCGCCAGACGGGTCGAGAAGTAGCGGGCCAGCAGGGGAAGGCCGATCAAGGAGCTTCCGCCGATGATCGCCGCCGCCAGCGCCAGCAATCGGATGGGGCCGGCGATGGACTCGAGCCGCCGGTCATCCCGCTCGCCGGTGAGCCGATAGACGGCCGGGCGGAGGACCGAAAGCAGGCCGGAGCTGAGCAGCCGGGCGGCCCCGATCACCAGCGGGATCGCGAGTAGCAGTGTAAGCCACGCCCAGAGCGGGTACTGCAAGAACCGGATCTCTCGCAGGGGAGTCCACATGAACTGCTCGATCCAAGGGGGTCGAACCTCCTCGTAGACCTGTGGGATGCCGCGGAGCGTCTCGGCCGAGAAAAGCCAGATGGGCGGAGTCTGCCCCCGTTGAACCCGGGTCAGGAGAATGTCCAGGCTCTCTGGCCCGACCTTGACAACCCCCAGCCGCTCCTGGTTCGGGTTCAAACCGTCCTCCAGATCGCCTTCGGGCTTCGCGCTCAGCGCGTCAACGTCTATTGCCGACAACCCGCGATCCAGGACCACCTTGAGCTGACGGGCAAGTTCTTGAGCGAGCTTGGGGCCTTGCCTGGCATCCAGGTACTGCACCGCCCGGTCATGGTCCTGGGCCTGCGCCGCCTTGATGAACCCGAGAACCGTGCCTCGGGGCGTGCTCCGACCCAGCGGATCCTCACTCGGGCTGGGGGGCGGCGTGGGCGTCTTGGTGCCCGCCGGCACCTGAGCCAGCGCCGGCAGGGCCTGGAACAGACACAGTACGATCATCCACCTGAAAACCATCCTCCTCATGGACCCCTCCATTGCTTCACGTACGGTCGTTGATCATGTCCGCGAGCACGGCACCGCCGCGGTCCGGGTAGAGACCACGCGATCACTTCGAATCTCGTCCTCCCAGACTCCCGCGGTGACACCGCGAGCATACCACGGGAACGGCCATCTGTGCCGTGAGGCCCCGGTCGCGGGAGCTTGGCCGCCTTCCCGGACCGAGGTGTTGCCCTCGTCAATGTCGATCCGCAGGTTGGCGGCTTCCGCGAGCTGAATCAGGACCCCGGGCAACTCGCCGCAGGCCTGGTTGCGCAGGCCAAGCGGGGTGAAGCCCACTTCCACGAGATCCGGTGACCAGACTTCGAAGGGAAAAGCTCGATGTAACGTTGAGCATCGCATGAGTAAGCGGGTCCCCTCCCTGAAACCTCTCCGCATCATCCGAACTATTTTGCCTTTATTTCTTCCCCGCTATCGGATATTTTCCCCGCATGGTTGAGTCCGCCTTTTTTCAGACGAAACTTGGCGCCATTTTTCACTGCGACTCTCTCGACTTCATGCGCCAGAAAATCGCGGACGCCTCAATATTGTCGCTGACGATATAGCTGAGCTTGCTCCATGAACCTACTTCTCCGTTCCCAATGGGGCGCAGAGTTCGATGCCATGCTGGGCCGCGCCTCCACGTCCTTGATCCTCTGCGCGCCGTATGTCGGAAGAGGGCCATGCGATCGGGTGAGGCGGCGGCTGGTTACCCTTCGTGACACAGAGTTCGAGATGACCATGCTGACGGATCTGTCGCGGGACAACATCCTAAGCGGCGCCACTGATGTGAGTGCCATCGTTGATGTCGTCAGGGATTTTCCCACGGCGATGATCCGCTTCCTCCCTAGCCTGCATGCCAAGATCTATGTTGCGGATGAGACATGCGCCATTATCACCTCTGCAAACCTGACCGATAGCGGTCTAAGCCGTAACCTCGAATACGGCATGCTCTTCGATGAACCTCAGACAGTTCGCCAGATCAAGCTTGACGTGCTTCAGTATGCATCGCTGGGATCCCCAATTGACAGGGCTCAACTGGATGAATTCGCCGCCGCTGTTGCTGAGCTCCGGGCAATGCGCCAGGCTGCCGAACGCAGTCTTCGGAGCCGGTTCCGCCGCGAGTTTGACCGACGCCTGCGCCAGGTGGGCGACGCGCTGTTGCGCGCTCGCGCGGCAGGTCGCAGCGCGCATGCCATATACGCGGACACAATTCTGCACCTGTTGCGTCAGGGACCGATGTCGACGGTCGAGATCAACCGGGCGATCAAACGCATACACCCCGACTTGTGTGATGACACTATAGACCGAGTCATCGATGGTCAGCACTTCGGTAAGAAGTGGAAGCACGCCGTACGTACGGCCCAGGCCCATCTACGTCGTAGGGGCGACATCCAGCGGGAGGGGGGGAGATGGCAGCTGACCGTTTGATAATCTCAGGTCGACCAGATCTCCGACAGCGCTTGCGCGCTTGTGCTGCGTGCTCTGGGGCAGGCGCTCTTATTCCTGCGCTGCCGTCGTGCGACCTGCCCCCCTTTGGCCCGGGATGGATTGTTGTCGAGCGGTGCGACGCTTGCGACCGTTTCAGGGATGACCTTGAGGCCGCGCTTTCGAGCTACACGGTCGCCGGATGATTCCGGTGCCGTCGTGGTGGATGGCACGCCGTCGCGGAGTCGAACAGCAGGCGAAGCCACCGAAGGGGGGCGGCGACCGCCACCTCTGCCGCACCCGCACCAGGTTGCGGGCTGGGCCAACTTTCTCGGCGCGTCGCTAGATCCAGAGGACTATGAGCTGAGCCCGGCATCGAAGTCCTCGCATGGTTCGACATGGGGTGACCCGGGTTGTTTACTCCCGGGCCTCTCTCGGAAGACGAATTCATCTCCCCGCTGATCAACGGCAATGGCCCAGCGCTCGGTTCATCAGGGAGGCTAACCGGCATCGGCGTGTAGGCTAACCCCCTAACCTCAGCCATGCCGGACTGCCTGCCGTGGAAGCCACTCTCGCCCGAGTCCCGTATGGACGAGGGGCACGAGAGGGGTCAGGCTTAGATGATTTGCCTTGCCCGGGCAATCCTCGCCATCGCTCCCCCCACTGGTCCGGACGATTCCTGTCGAGTGCCACGAGGCGATCTTGGTGCCCTGCGTGGCCGCTAACGTATAGTAGCCCCTCGATCATGCATGATGGCGCGGCCCTCGGTGGTTTCCGCCCCGTGGTGGTGGGCACCACGGTCTTCACCGATGACACGTTGCTCACCCAGAGCACCCCCATCAAGGCGGTGCACCTCACTGAGCTGCGGACCGCAGTCAACGCCCTCCGGACCAAGTGGAACCATGCGCTGTTCACCTGGGGTGGGACCGCCCCGGCCCCAGGGGGCTCAGTGCGGGCCAGCCATCTCATTGACCTCCGCACGGCCCTCACCCAGGCCTATGAGGAGGCGGGGCGCACCCCTCCGACCTTCACGGGGAGTATCGCAGCCCGGGAGATGTCGATCAAGGCGAGTCACTTGAACGAGCTACGCACGTATGTTCATGGGCTGGAATAGAGGCGCGATTCATTTCCGCCTGCCGTGCAATCATCGCCTCGACACGTTTCCTTGACAGGGTAGCAGAGGACCTTTACTCTTTACCGGTAAAGAAGTGGGGGCGTTGCCATGACCAGTCGGGTATCCGCCAAGGGGCTAGTGACCATTCCAAAGTTGATCCGAGAGGGGATCGGGCTCAAGCCCGGTGACTTCGTCGTCTACCAATTGCAGGATGGGGTCGCCGTCCTGCGCAAGGCAGAACGGTTCGACACTGTCTACCATCGTGCCCTGTCCGCCACCCTCTCCGAGTGGAATTCCCCTGCAGACGGACAAGCCTTCCGTGGTCTCTGATCGAGCATAGCCATTTCGAGCCCCAACCACTGCTCGCCAACCGCCTTGGATGACGTGGGGAGAGGGCCCCTACCGCTGGCCCGGAGTCCACGTTTCGCGTTGACACTAAAGTCGAAGGTGTTATCATGCGTTCACCTCAGCCGTGCCCTCTTCGGCCTTGGGCATGCCCTTTGCGGACCAGGGAGCCATGGAATAAGACTGGCAAGCGACGTTGGGCTGGGGCGGGAACGATGTCGCCGTGAGACTTGAGCTAAGAACGTGCCCAGGCCTATCCGTCCCGAGTTGGTGTGGACAGAGGAGGTAGTTCACAAGATCGCCGCAAAGCACGGGGTGACAATCCAGGAGGTGCAGGAAGCCTTCGAAGATCCCCAGGCGTTGATCACGCGCGGCCGTTGGGAAACGAGGCTGGTTTACGGGCGGACAGAAGCCGGACGATACTTGTTGATGGTTACGAGGCCTGAGGGGCGCACGATATTCTGGCTGGTCACGGCGAGGGACATGACGGCGCATGAAAAAGATTGGTACCGCACGAAATAGGAAGAAGCTCTTGACACCTCCATCAGGCGACGTGCAGAGCATGGCCGAGTTTTGGGACAGGCATGACTCCACCAGCTACTTCGCAAAGGATGATCTGGTTCCGCTTCGCACTTGGACCAAGGGACGAAGGGTTCGCCATGTGTACGTGGCGCCGGATGGTTCCCAGTACGAGATGATCCCTCTCCGAAGGCGCCCGAGGAAGACCATTCCCGCCTAGCCGGCGGTCCGTCGCAGTGTACTTCCCGAACCCATCTGCCTCAAGTCTACAGACCCCCGCTTCGTTCGGCTGGATGCTTGCCCTCGCTGGGGCATGGGAACTTCCCCTCGCGTTGAACTCAACGGTCAACGACCGATTGGAACGTTCTGGGGGATCCGGAGGAATCCGGCGACTGCAAAGTGTGAGCAGTGGATCGGCTCCGACAGGCGGCTGCCAGGCTGGGTCGACCGCAGAGCTATGTTGTCCGCGAGGCGGTTCGGGAGTACGCGGAGCGGATCGGCACCCTCAGCGAGCAGGAGCGGAGACACCTGCTCAAGGTCTTTGACACCGTCATTCCCGCCATTCCCCCACGGCCCCTGTCCCTGGTCCGAGCCGAGATCGCCGCAGGTCGGACCGCTCGGCGCCAGGGCGGCCGCACACACCGCACTGCGTCCCGGTGATTCACCTCGACACCTCCGTCCTCAATCCGGAAGGCTTTCGGGACATTCTGGACCCTCGGCTGCGCTGAGCCATGGTGAAGATCCGGGGGCTTGAATTGACCAGGCCCGGTACCCGTGCTAGATTTCCCCGCTCGTGAATGCGGGCGGGGCGATCACGCGTCTCGGATCATGCTCGGCGTGGCCCCGTGCTGGGTCATCAAGGTCGACGCAAGAACGGCAGTCCGCGAGGCGATGTGAGCAGTGCTGCCTCT
>DATIFO010000123.1:0-3082 GCA_035455275.1 Methylomirabilis sp. (SeqCode)
TGACACCCACCCCCGATGGCAAAGGCTTCCAAGACGGCGAGCCAGGGCTTCTCCATGGTGGTCTCGGGCCCGCCGGGATCGTAGGTGTCGCCGGTCAGGCCCCGGTGCATTTTGTTGACGAACCCGAGCTCGCGCGTGAAGTAGAACATCAGGGGGAGCTTGCCGGCGTAGAGGCGAGTCAGGTTCAGGCCGGCCGAGAAGACCCGGCGGCCCTGGTACTTCCCGCGGGTCATGGGGTTGCCCCGAACCACGCCGACCTGCACGGCGGTATCCAGGAGCAGGAGATCCACGGCCGTCTCCAGGGGAATCAGGGTGCCGTCGTCCTCCGCGTTCAGGTACCGCAGGTTGTTGAAGAGGACGTATCCCGCCGCGCCCCGGCGTTCCACCTGGGCCGTTCCCAGATCCAGCCGTCCGTCCCGACGGAACTGCTCCAGGAGGTCCAGGGACCGCGGCAGCGGTCGGAGCATGGCGTGCAGCAAGTGGTCCCCCGACCGCTTGTTCGCGAAGGCGTGGGAGAGGAAGTCACCCTGTGGTCTCTCCACCCCGTCCTTGGCAGCCTGGGCGCACTGCAGTTCGGCCTCCACCTCTGTCCGGGTGGGGCAGAGGCCGGGGCAGAGGGCTGCCACCTCGTAGACCAGCTCCTCCACCCGGACGAAGCGCCGATACCCGTGGGTGATCGTCTCGTAGATCAGGGGCGCGTAGACGCGGGCGAAGGCGTTGCGGACGGTCCGCAGGGCGCCCGTTACCGTCTCCGCCGCTTGTGCTTGCCGGGGGTCGCGCTTGGATTTGGGGGGCCAGGCGCGGAGCAGCGCCCCACCGGCCTGGTAGATGGTCTGTGCCTTGCGGGAATCCGCTGCCAGGGCTTGCTTCGTCGGGCGGGCCGGGAGCCGAAGGGTTCGCCACGCCGTGGTGAGCCTCTTCACGGCGGCAGGCAAGGCTTCCGCGCTCTTCAGCGCCTGCACCTGATCCTGCGTCAAGCCGTCCATCATCTGCTCTCCTCCTGCTAGGCCGTCATCATCGGGGACGGGGAAATCGTTTGTCAACCCCTTCCGATGCCCCCAACGAAAGCATGGGCACGGCAGAGTCCCTCGACACATGGGCCGCCTCCAGAGGTAGAGGACGGACGTCCCTATGCGCGATCCAGGGAATCGATGCGTGCCAACTCCGGGAAGAGGCGCAGCCAGAGCAGGCTGACGAGCAGCGTTCCCACGCCCCCGAGCAGCACGGCGGGGACGATCCCGAACAGGGCGGCCGTGACGCCGGACTCGAACTCCCCGAGTTGGTTTGACGTGCCGATGAACAGCAGGTGGACCGCGGTCACCCGACCCCGCATTGCATCCGGGGTTTCGATCTGAACCAGGGAGTTGCGGATGACCACGCTGATGACGTCCGCGGCGCCCAGGACGATCAGCGTGCCCAAGGATAGGATGAACGAGGTCGAAACGGCGAACCCGATCGTTGCAAGCCCGAAGAGCCCCACTGCGCCGAACATGGTCCGGCCGACCCGGCGCCGGAGAGGGCGGCGCGCCAGGACCATGGACGTGGCCAGGGCCCCGACGGCGGGGGCCGAGCGGAGGAGGCCAAGTCCCCACGGCCCGGTTCCCAGGATGTCCCGGGCGTAAATCGGCAGGAGCGCCGTGGCCCCGCCCAGCAACACGGCGAAGAGATCCAGGGAGATCGCCCCCAGGATCGCCGGTTGCCGGCGAATGAAGGCGATGCCGGCAAACAGCGACTGGAGGCTCATCGGCCCGCGCAGCAGGGGCACAAGGGGGATGCGAATCGACGCGACCAGCAGGCTCGCCCCCAGGAACAGGGCGCTGGCCGTCGCGTAAACCGTGGTGGGGCCGGCCGTGTAGAGCAGGCCGCCCAGCGCCGGCCCGATGATGGTGGAGGTCTGGCTCGCCGACGCAGCCAGGGCAATCGCGCGCGGGAGGAGCGCGCCGGGGACCAGCGCGGGCACCAGGGCCTGCAGACTCGGGCCCTCGAAGGCGCGGGATGCTCCCACCACGAAGACGATGGCCAGGAGGCTCTCCCGGCTCAACCACTCGCCGGCGCTGCCAACGGCGAGCACGGCCGCCGCCAGTCCCTCCACGAACTGGCACACGCCCGCCACGCGGCGGCGATCGTAGCGGTCCACCACCTGGCCCACTGCCAGCGTCAGGAGAAACATCGGCAGGAACTGGGCCAGCCCCACCAATCCGAGGTAGAACGCGCTGCCGGTGAGCGCGTAGGCCTGCCAGCCCACGGCGACCGCCTGCATCTGGAAGGCGAGCGCGGTCGCGACGCGCGCGCTCCAGAAGAGGGCGAAGGGTCTCCGTCGCAAGAGCGACGGAGCAGGCGCCGGCTGGAGGGACGCCGGGCTCATGGCCGGGGCCACGACCCGGGCGGGACGAGTCGTGTGGCCCCGCCATGGCGGGCCATCCCGGTGAGGGTTCTCATACGCCCAGTGATTCTCTCTCGAAGACGTCCACCCCTGAGTCTCGCCCAGGCAGCCTAGGCGCAGGACTCTGCTCGTTATTCGCCGGAACGTCACGCGACACGCCCGCTGTTCAGATTGAGTTCGAAGGGCAGGGGATTATAGGCGGCGATGCGGCGAAACGACAAGAAAAGTCGCCGGGCACTTCAGCGCGCGGTTAGGCTCGGGGGAACAGCATCGGGACCGACGTGTCTGTGAAGACGCCATGCATGCGTGGGCCGCAACGGATGAGAAGCAGGGGATCAGGGGAAGAAAGAACAACAGATCACGGATAACGTGGGGGCCCGGAGGTCACTGCGCCGGATTTTCCGCGTCGCCGGATCCGTCCCCGGCCGGGATGTCCGGAGGAGCATCATCTGGCGTCTGGAGCGGAGAATCATCCGGTACCGGCTCCTCAGGCAGGTCTGTCGGCGGATTCAAGGCGCCGAGCAAGGCGGCCGCCTGCTCCCGGACGAGCGGGCTCGGATCCCGCGCCGCCCACTCCAGCCACGCCTGCATTCGCTCTGGGTCCATCGCCGGGTTCGTGGCGAGGGCGTTCAGGGCGGCGGCCCGCATCCCTTCCGAGGCGTCGTTTCTGAGAACTCTCTCAAGGGTCTCGGGCGCCAC
>DATIFO010000124.1:0-2921 GCA_035455275.1 Methylomirabilis sp. (SeqCode)
GCCCATGCTGCTGAAGCTCCGCGGCCTGAAGTTCCCCCTGCTCGTGCTGAGCGTCCTCTACATCGGCGTGACCGTGCTCCTGCCCACGGTGACGATCTTCCTGGTGGCGCTGCTCCGGACCTATGGCCTGAGCTTTTCGCCGGAGAACATGACGCTCCACAACATCACCTACATCCTCTTCACCATGAAGCTCACCAGGGACGCGATCTGGAACAGCTTCTACCTGTCCCTCGCGGCGGCCCTGGTGACGATGCTGGTCGGGACGCTCATCTCCTACGTGGTCGTGAAGATGCGGGTGCGGGGGAAGTTCGTGCTGGAGTTCCTGGGGCTCCTGCCCTTCTCGGTGCCGGGCACGGTCATCGCGCTCGGTGTGATCCTGATGTGGAGCGGGAAGTTCGGCGTGAACCTCTACAACACGGCCTGGATCATCTTCGTGGCCTACATCGCCCGCTACATGGCCTTCGCCCTGAAGTCCACGTCGGCGGCGCTGGAGCAGGTGGGGGACTCGCTGGAGGAGGCCGCCCGGGCCTGCGGCGCGACCCACTGGCAGGCGATGAAGGACGTCGTCCTGCCCCTCATCAAGCCCGGGATGGTGGCAGCCTTCTTCCTGATCTTCCTGCCGGCGCTGCGAGAGCTGACCACCTCGGTCCTGCTGTACGGTCCGACCACGCGCACCATCGGGGTGGCCATCTACGCCCTCAACGAGGACGGGGAGACGGTGTACGCCGCCGCCCTCTCGGCGGTGGCGCTCGGGATCATCGTCGTCGGGCAGTGGGTGATCAAGAAGGTCACCGGCACCACCAAGATCGGCGGGGGAGGGGCGTGAGCATGGCGCACGTCATCCTGCAGGACATCACCAAGCGCTTCGGCAGCGTGGTGGCGGTGGACCGGCTCAATCTCACGATCGAGCGGGGGGAGTGCCTGTCGCTCCTCGGGCCGTCCGGATGCGGCAAGACGACGACCCTCCGGATGCTGGCCGGCTTCGAGGACCTGGACGAGGGGGAGATCCTCGTGGGGGATCGGGTCATCTCCTCCAGCTTCAAGAACTACTACCTCCCGCCGGAGAAGCGGGACTTCGGCATGGTCTTCCAGGCCTTCGCCGTCTGGCCCCACCTCTCCGTGTTCGACAACGTGGCCTTCCCGCTCCAGATCCGTGGGATGTCGCGATCGGAGATCCGGGAACAGGCCACCCGGGCCCTGACCTACACCGGCCTCCTGGATGTCCGGGACAGTTTCCCGAACGAGCTGTCGGGCGGGCAGAAGCAGCGGATCGCGCTGGCCCGCTCCATCTCGTTCAACCCCACGGTCATGCTCCTGGACGAGCCGCTCTCCAACCTGGACCCCAAGATGCGCGAGGTGATGCGGTTCGAGATCAAGGAGCTGCAAAAGCGGTTCGGCTTCACCATCCTCTACGTCACCCACGACCAGGCCGAGGCCATGGCCCTCTCCGACCGGATCGTGGTGATGGACTTCGGGGCGGCCATCCAGCAGGACGACACCCCGGTGAACGTCTACCTCAGGCCGGCGAACAAGTTCGTCTTCGGCTTCATCGGCCTGTCGAACTTCCTGGAGGTGGAGGCGGCGGACGGACGGGTGTACCTGCGAGGTGCCCGCGAGGCCGGGCCGGTGGCGGCCGTGATCCCCCCGCACCCGCCGGGGAAGTCGCCCACGCTGGCCTGCCGGCCTGCGGAGATCGAGATGGTGCCCACGGGGGGCGTGCGCGGTGTCGTCACCCGCCGCGTGCTCCTGGGGGATATCATCGACTACAGGGTCCAGGTGGGCCCGACCGAGGTCCGGGTGCAGCAGAATGTGCGCAAGCCCGTGTGGAGCGAGGGGGACCAGTGCGGCCTCGTCTTCGCCAGCTTGCACTGGTACGATGAGTCGGGGGCGCGGGTCGGACAGCGACAGGGATAGCGACAGCGATCATGGCGAGAATCACCCTCATACGGCACGGGGAATCCGTCTGGAACGGCGAGCGGCGGATCCAGGGCAACCAGGATCCGGTGCTCTCCCCGCGCGGCCGCCGACAGGCCGATCTGCTGGTGCGGCGCCTCCGGGCCCACCTGAAGAGGCCGGTGGCAGCCGTCTACACCAGCCCGCTCCGGCGGGCCTCCGAGACGGCCGACCGGATCGCCGACGCCTTGGGCTCGCCGGTGATTCGTGAGCCCGATCTCCGCGAGATGTCCCTGGGGGTTTGGGAGGGCAGGACGGTCGCGGAGATCCAGGCCGCCTTTCCCGGCGGTTACGAGCGGTGGCTGGAGGATCCCCTGGCCTGCCCGGCCCCCGGGGGTGAGGACCTCAGGGGGTTCGAGCGCCGTGTCGCGGGCGCCCTGGCCCGGATGCAGCAGGCGCACCCCGGGGCCGACCTCCTGATCGTATCCCACGGCGGGGTGATCAAGGCGCTGCTCTGCCTCGTCCTGGGGCTCCCCATCCAGCACCTGTTCCGCCTCAAGCAGGACAACACGGCGGTGAGCCACATCGAGCTGGACAGGGAGGTCCGGCGGGTCCTCCTCATGAATGACACCTGGCATCTCCGCGAGGGCGGGGGAGACCTGGCCGCCCGGGATGTCCTCACCGACGCGGCGGAGATCGCCGATCCCGCGTTCTGACCTCACACACTTCAGCCACACCACGCAGGCACGGAGCCGCAGAGGTAACCCCTTATGGACTTCACAGAATTGCACGCCTTCCTCTTCGACCTGGACGGATGCGTGTACACGGGCAACATGCTCGTGCCCGGCGTGCAAGGGGTCATCCAGTTGCTGCGGGACAAGGGTCGCCGCCTGCTCTTCCTCACCAATAACTCGCGGGAGGCCGGCGAGGAGATCCGGATGAAGCTGGACCGGCTCGGCGTGCGCGCGGATCGGGAGGAGGTCCTGTCGGCGGCGGAGATCGTCGGTCCCCTCGTGCGGGAGCGGTTC
>DATIFO010000125.1:0-8770 GCA_035455275.1 Methylomirabilis sp. (SeqCode)
CAACTCCTTCGGATTCGGCGGGGCGAACGCCACCCTGGTCTTTCGCGGCGTATGAGGAAGCCCCAATGGCGTTGACAGAAGGTTGCAGAGGGGCGCCGCGCTCGAGCCAATTCGCCCGTCCCCCCCTTTGCCAAAGGGAGGCGAAGAGTTCAAGAATGTTTCCCTCGCCCTCGGGGGGGGAGCGGGGGGCGGGTGCCTGAGGCCTTCGTGAATGGTGCGGTCGGAGTGAAGCGTATTGGAGTACGCCTTTGAGAGACCGGCTGGCCATCTCCGGGATCGGCATGGTGTGCCCGGGGGGGCTCGGGCGGGAGGCGCTTGTCCGGGCCTTGACCGAGGGTCAGACGGCGGAGGCTCCTTACCGGGTGCCCGATTTCGCGCTCGAAGGGTATCTGGAGAATGCCCGCGCGTTCCGCCGGGTCGCCGGGGTGACGAAGTACGCCCTGGCCGCCATGGCGCTCGCCAGCGCGGATGCGGGCTTTTCGGCGGGCGCCTTCGGTGGGGAACGGGTCGGACTCATCGTCGGGATCACCCATTGCGCCGTCACGTACTCGGTGCAATTCCATCGGACGCTGGTGCTCGAGGGTCCCCTGGTCGCCTCGCCCTTGTTCTTCTCCGAGTCGGTTCCCAACGCCCCCGCGGGCAATGGCGCCATTGCGTTCCAGATCCGCGGCCCGGTGCACACCCTGATCGGGGAGGAACCGGTCGGAACGCAGGCCATCGATCTTGCCGCGGTCCTGCTGCGCGGGGGGCTCGTGGATCGCTGTCTGGTCGTCGGAACCGAGGAGTGGAACGAGGTCGTGGAGCACGCCTACGGGCAGATCGACCGCGCGGCTTGGAGGACGCGGGACCCCGATGTGGCGCCTCCGTTGAGCGAAGGGGCAGCGGCATTGGTGGTCGAATTGGAGAGCGCGGCGGTGCGACGGGGAGCCGCTCCCCATGCCGTGATTTCCGGGTGGAGCCTCGACCGGTGTCGTGCGGAGGGCATGGAGGCTGCGACCGGCGAGGTCGTCCGTCAGGCCTTCCGGCCTACCGCACAGGGCCCGGCCGAGGCGGATCACGTCCTCCTTCCGACCGGACGATTCCGTCAGGCCACGCGCCGCGGGGTTGTCGCAGCGCGGGGACAGACGGCGGGCCCGCCGGTCTGGATCGATCTGCTCCCGCTCGTGGGTAACCCTCCGGGGGCCTCGAATCTCCTCGAGGTGGCGGCCTCGGCCGCCCTGATCTCGGCGGGAAGGGTGGGCGGGCCGGGCGTCACGCTGTCCACGGGCATCGAGGGGACGCTCTCGGCCGTGGTCCTGTCCAGGGCCGAAATGGGGGCCAAGGCGGGGCGAACATGACAGGCGACCTGACCCGGGCTTTGACCGAGATCCGCCATGGGACCGTGGCGAGGTTGCTCCTCGCCGATCTCCTGCACATGGCGGAGCGGGAGGGGATCCTCCAGCGGATGCGCGGGCTTTCCCCCTTTTCCCACGCGGATCTGTGTCGAACCCTGGAAAGGGATCTCGGCTACGCCCTGGAGCAGGGCAATCGGCGGCGGATGATATGCCTGATGCTCAGCCTCCTTCACGAGTGCGGATGGGTCCGGGAGGCCGGCGGGGTCTGGACGTGGGGCGCAGGCGATTCGCCACCGATCCCCGGAAGCGGGGACGGGACACTCGCCGGAGGGCAATCGCCGGCAGCGGACGACCAGTACCGCTTTTTCACGCGGTGCCTGGAATCCGTCCCGGGCTACTTGCGGGGGGGACACCCTTCATTCATGTTCGACGAGAACAACGCCGAGGCGTGGGAGCTGTTCCTCGGCTGCGCGGAATTCCGAATCTGCCGGTCGCTGCTGCTGGAGTTGATGGGCATCCAGAACCAGCCGTCCTTCCACCTGCTGGATCTCTGCCACGGGCCGGGGTGGGGTCTGGAGGCGGCTCTCTCCCGGTTTCCGGCGACGCACATCACCGCCCTGGACTTCACCGAAGTCTTCTCACGCAAGGCCAAGGCGCGCGCCGAGCGCGCCCGGGCGTGCAATCGGCGACTGGGCCATGCCGGTGTCCCCATCGCCTGGCTGGGACCCGACCGATGGAAGGGCTTCGGCGACTCCTTGCCGTTTGCCGAGCACTCCTTTGACGCGGTCTTTTTCAGTTGCGGGGATCCCTACATCCCCCGCAATTTGCGGGGCGAGGTGTATCGGGAGATTGCGCGGGTGCTGGTGCCGGAGGGGAAATTGGGCATCCTCACCCGGTGTCGTCCGGATGCCGGCGCGCGGCATATCCCGTCGTACTGGCTGCGCATCTCCGCCCTGGTGCACGATTTCGCGGAGAGCGTGTGCGAAGGCTGGGAGGGCTTCTCGGACGCGGAGGAGAACCTGCGGGTATTCTCCGACGCCGGGTTCTTGGGAGGGGTCTCCCTGCTGGGCAGCATGAGCCTCCTGGAGTCATCGCTCTGGGTGCTCAGGAAGCGTCGCTCCCATGGCTAATGCGGTTGTCGTCACGGGTCTGGGCGTGATCTCCCCGCTCAACCCCGAGGGGGATCGAGAAAATTTCTGGGCCGCCCTGTGCACGGGGGAGACAGGCGTCGCAGGGATTCGCTCCTTCGATGCGTCGTCGTATCCCTGCGGCGTTGCGGCCGAGGTGCGCCGGGATCGGCTCCGGGGGGGAGAAGCGGAGGCAGAGCCGGCCTTGATCATGGCCGGGGCCGCGTTTCAGCTCGCTCTCGACCAGGCGGGCATCCGGACTGGTGGGATCGATCCCAGGCGAGCCGGCGTGATCGTGGGCACCGTCCTCGGGGGGACGGTCTCCGGAGAGCGCTACCTCCGGGCGAAGAGGGCGGAGGATGGTGAGGCGGCGAAGGGGCTCGAGCAATACCCGCTCCGGGCCATTGCCTCACACCTGGCATGCAGGAGCGGGTTTTCCGGCCCGGTCCTGACCGTCTCCACTGCCTGTGCATCGGGAACCGACGCCATCGGGATCGCGTTCAGGAAGATCGCCTCCGGCTCCGCCGACGTGATCGTCGCAGGCGGGGTGGATGTGATTTGCGAGCTGGCTTTCTCCGGGTTCAGCTCCCTGAAGGCCCTGACATCGGACAAGGTGCGGCCCTTTTCCCTGAACCGTACCGGCCTGGCCCTTGGAGAGGGGGCGGCGTTCCTCGTCCTGGAGCGCGAGACGGCGGCCGTGAATCGCGGGGCGGAGATCCTTGGCAGCATCGCCGGCTACGCCTCGCGGTCCGATGCGTTTCACCTCACGGCCCCCCATCGAGAGGGGTGTGGGCTCGCGGCGGCAGCCAAGGCCGCCCTGCGGGATGGGGGATCCTGCCCGGGTGAGATCGACTATGTGAATGCCCACGGGACGGGAACACCCTACAACGACCTAATGGAAACCAAGGCCATCAAGATCGCCCTGGGCAATCGGGCCCGTGCGGTGCCCATCAGTTCAGTCAAGGCCGCCCTGGGCCATTCATTCGGCGCGGCGGGGGCGCTGGAGGCGGCCGTGTGCCTCCTGGCCATCCGCGACGGGATCGTCCCCCCGACTCTCAACTACGAGGAACCCGATCCTGACTGCGACCTGGACTTCGTGCCGAACCTCGCCAGGAAGGTGAGCGTGCGCACCGCCCTCTCCCTCTCGGCGGGGTTCGGAGGGCAAAATGCCGCATTGCTCATCCGGGGGCGCGCGTCATGAACCCGCCCCTTCGGCTCTCGGGCGCCGGGATCGCGCGTTCGCCGGGGTATGGGGTGAATGCGGTAGAGAACGCTGGCCAACGCCTCTCCGCGGCGCTCTCGGCCATTGCACAGCGGGGATTGCCAGTCCGCCTGTTTCATCCCATCGAAGAGGTGACCTGCCTGGCGGCGTATGAGGCCCTGACCCTCGCCGGAGTTGACGTGCCTTTCGGCGGAGATAGCATCGGGATCGCCCTTGGGGTGGACGAGGGGATCGATGGGGTCAAGGCGCGCTACTACCAGGGGGTGCTGGCGGACGGGCCGCTGGGCGCAAGCCCCATGGCCTTTCCTTTCACGACTCCCAACACCATTGCCGCGAGGGTCTCCATCCTGTTCGACCTCCGCGGGGAGAGCCTCACCGTGTGCGGGGGAAGCCTCTCGGGCGCCCAGGCGATCGGGCTCGCTGTGGATGCCCTGCGCGAGGGACGGTCCGGGGCAGTGCTGGCGGGAGGGGCGACATCGGTGGAGCAGGAGTTCCTCGAGGCCCTGCGCGCCGCCGGCCGACCCGACGGCGGCCAGCCCCGGTGCGGGGCCTGTCTGCTGCTCCTCGAGCCCCAGGCCTCGGCCGGTGGGACCGATGGGAGAGCGGAGCTACTCGGGTATGGGGAAGGCTTCGGCAGGGACGCGATCCTGGACGCGGTCCAGGCCTGCCTGGAGGATGCCGGGCTCTCCCCGGATCGGATCGGAGTGGCGCGGATGGCGTCGGTGAGCGACCCCCGATCCCTCGCGGAGGCGCTCCGCCGGGTGGGCGCGGACGCGCCCCTGGTCCGATCTCCTGCGTCTGACCTCTATTCCGCCTCGTTCCCCATGGCCATGGCGGAGGCGGCACGCGAAGCCGGGAACGGGACGCCGGGGCCGGTCCTCATCGTGGGAATGGATTGCCTGGCAGGGGCATCGGCCGCCCTCGTTCGAGGCGGAGGACGGCCATGAAGTTTTTCCCGGACATCTATGCCCGGTCGCCCTCCGAGATCGCGCGAATCCAGGACGGACTCCTGCGGGAAGCGATCTCCCGGGCTGCACGGACTTCTCCCTTCTACCGGGAACGGTTTTCCAGCGGCAGGCTGGATGCGGCCGGTGTCCGGACCCTGGCCGATCTCCCGCGCCTTCCCCTCACCTCGAAGGAGGACATCCAGGGACGAAATCAGGACTTCTGGGCCGCTCCAAGGGACCGGCTCGTGGAGGTGGTCGCCACGACGGGAACGACGGGGGAGGCCGTCTACGTCGCGATGACGGAGCAGGACCTGGAACGGCTGGGGGAGAACGAGCGGCGCGGGTTTTCCTGGCTGGGGGCCAAGCCCGGCGACCGGTTTCACATCGCGATCACCCTGGACAACCTCTTCATCGCGGGGCTGGCATACCACCTCGGCCTGCACGCGCTCGGCGCCGCCGCGATCCGGGTCGGGGCCCAGCCGGCCAGGCGTCACCTCGACCTCATGCAGCGGCTGCGACCGGAGGGGGTGGTGGCAGTCCCCTCCCTGCTCCTCGCCCTGGCGCGCCAGGCGGAGAAAGACGGCGACGATCTGAGGTCCTTCGCCCCCCGGCGGGCGATGCTTATCGGCGACGCCATCCGGGGACAGAGTCTTGCCTCCAACACCCTCGGCAGTCTCCTCGAGGAGGCCTGGAGGGGAGAGCTGTTCTCGACCTACGGCCTCACCGAGGCAGGGCTGGCCTATCACGAGTGCCCGATGCACCTGGGCCTCCACTCGCATCCGGACCTGGTAGTCACCGAGGTTGTTGACGACGCCGGGCGACCGGTTCCGGACGGCGAGGTGGGCGAGCTGGTCATCACGACCCTCCAGGTGGAAGGAACGCCTCTCATCCGCTACCGGTCGGGGGATGTCAGCTTCATCGTCCCCGGCGCCTGCCCGTGCGGGAGAGGCGGCCCCCGCATCGGTCCGATCCTGGGCCGGAAGCAGCACCGGCTAAAGGTCAAGGGGACGACTCTGTATCCGAAGACCATCGAGGATGCCCTCCTCTCGCTGGAAGGCGTGGAGAATTTCGTGATCGAGGCCCATCGGGGCGACGACGAGACCGACCGGCTCGTCGTCCGCATCGGCACCCTTCGCGACGATCCTGGCTTCGGGAAATTGGTCGGTGATACCCTGTACGCCAAAGCCCGGGTCACGCCGGAGATTCACCTGGCGGCACCGGCGGAGGTGGAGGGTCTCCTGTTCGAGGGGGGGCGGAGGAAGCCGAGGGTGTTCGTGGATCTGCGGAAGCGAGCGGGTAAGGCGCCGTGAACGGCACGCTGGACTCCGAGCTGGGGTTCTCCGGAGAAGACATCGCGGCCTGCCTGGACCGGGAAGGATTGCTTTCCCTGGAGCTGGAGTTCACCCGGAAATGCAACCTCCGCTGCACGTACTGCTACGCCTCCGCGGGGGAGGCCCTGGACCAAGAATTGTCGTTTGACGAGCTCATCGGGGTTGCCGAGCAGGCGAAGAATCTGGGGGCGCGCCGGATCGTGCTCCTCGGAGGAGGGGAGCCGCTCCTCTTTCTGAAGCTCAGGGAGGTCATCCGACACCTCCACTCACTGGATCTCACGCAGGTGGTGTTCACGAATGGTATGCTTCTCACCGAGGAGCTGTGCCGGTTCCTGTACACGTACCGGGTGGCGGTGGCTGTGAAGCAGAACAGCTTGTCCCCCTGCGTGCAGGACGGATTGGCGGGTGTGAAGGGGGCCTCCGGGCGGATCCGCCGCGGGCTCCGACTCTTGATGGAGGCGGGATACCCCGATGCGGATCGTCCGCTCTGCATCCAAACGGTCATCTGTCGACCCAACCAGCACGAGCTTGCTGCAATGTGGATCTGGGCCCGCGAGCGCGGGATCACCCCATACTTCGAAGTCTTGACCGAGCAGGGCAGGGCCAGGCAGAACCGGCACCTGGCATTGTCTCCCGAAGAGATCCGTCCGATATTCGAGACCCTCTCTCAGATTGATCGTGATCGCTACGGGATCCGCTGGATTCCGCGCCCGCCCATCGCCGGGTTCACCTGCCGTCGCCACCTGTATAGCTGCCTGGTCAACTCTCAAGGGTTCGTTCAGCCCTGCACCGGTGTCGACGTGTCCGTGGGGAACGTCCGCCGGCAGCCTCTGGGAACCATCCTGCGGGAGAGTCGCGTGATCCGGGACCTGCGCCGGGTGCACCGGGAGATCGCTCCTCGATGCCGGGCGTGCGGGTACGCCGGCGAGTGCTATGGCTGCCGGGGAAACGCCTATCAGATCACAGGCGACTACCTCGCCGCGGACCCGACGTGCTGGCTGGAGCGGACCACCGGCGCCGCGGCTCCGACCTCGTTGAGGGCGTGAGGGGATCGAGCGTGCGCATCCTGTTCGTGTCCGTGAATCGGGAATCGGCCCCCTGCCCGGTGGCGCCTCTCGGCGTCTCCTACGTCGCGGGGGCGGCCCGGAAGGACGGCCACGACGTGGCGCTGCTCGACCTCTGCTTCTCGAACGACGTGGAGGCCGACATCGCGACGGCCGTTCGCCGGTTCGCCCCGGAACTCATCGGGGTCTCGATCCGGAACGTGGACAACCTGACCTACCCTCCCTCGGTCTCATACCTCGAGGAGATCCAGGCAGCAGTGACCGCCCTCAAGCGGGCATCCCGATCCCCGATTGTGGCCGGTGGGCCGGGGTTCTCCATCTTTCCGGAGCGATTGCTCGAATTGCTCGAGCTCCCGTATGGCGTCATCGGCGAAGGGGAGGAGACCCTGCGCCTTCTCGCCAGGCGTCTGGCTGAACGGACGGAGGTGCCGGATCTCCCCAACCTGATCCGGCGGGGCCAGGACGCCCGTCAGGTCGCTCGGCAGACGGCCGCCTTTGCGGGCAACGGACTGCCGGCCCGCGACCTGCTCGACAACGCGGCGTATCTCCGGCTGGGCGGGATGGCGAACGTGCAAACGAAACGCGGTTGCCCGTTCCAGTGCGCCTACTGCACGTACCCGCACATCGACGGCTCCTCACTTCGCCTGCGATCCCCGGCCGAGGTGGCGGATGAGCTCACGTCCATGGTCGAGGAGGCAGGGCTCGACGAGGTGTTTTTCGTCGACGACATCTTCAATTGGCCCCACGACCATGCCATGGGCATCTGTGAAGCGATCGTGGCCCGGCGGCTGCGCGTGGGGTGGACCTGCTTCGCCAGCCCCGTGGGCATGACGCCTGAGTTGGCGCATGCCATGAAGCGCGCAGGCTGCCGCGGGGTGGAGTTCGGGGCCGATACGGCGTCCCCGTCCATCCTCCGGACGCTGGGGAAACCCTTCCCTCAAGAGGAGATCCGGACCGCCGCGGGAGCGTGTCGGGTTGCCGGCCTCCCCGCCGCCTATTATCTGATCTTTGGCGGGCCGGGGGAAACCGCGGAGACCGTGGCGGAGACGCTCGCCCTGTTCGACGAGATCGAGCCGCGGGCGGTGTTGGCCTTTCTCGGCATCCGGATCTATCCGAATACCCCCCTGCACGCCGTCGCGGTCTCGGACGGCATAATCGCCGCAGGGGACGACCTCCTCTGTCCGCGCTTTTACATCTCCCCGGCGATCGAAGCGGACGCACTGCAAGCGACCATCCGATCCCATGCCGAGCCCAGGCCCAACTGGATCGTGCCAGGGTTGGGGATCCGTTCGGATCCCGCCCTCCTCACTGCCTTGCGTCATACCGGCCACCGGGGCCCGCTTTGGACTCTGTTGTGAGCAGTCCAATCGGAGGGACAACCATGCGGAGAGGCGTGAAGCTCCTACTCATCTTGTGGATACTCCTTCTCGTCTCTGCGCCTGCCGGCAGGGCTGAGGAAGTGTACTACGCCCGGTGCAATTTGAAGGTCCTCGAAGGGAACGAAATAACCTGGATCAACTGGCAAGCGGCCCCAACCTTCCTTCCGGTGGGGACCAAGTTGCAGGTGACCAGGAAGGGGAGCAAGGCCACGCTGGTTAGCGCTGACACCAAGGCGACCTATACGCTGGACATCGGGGCGGACGGGGAGGCGTTTCTGGAGAAGTTCGTGACGACCCGCCCTGTAGACATCTCCCAGTTTCCGGAAAACGTGCAGGAGAACATCCGCAAGGCCATCGCCAAGGTCG
>DATIFO010000126.1:0-5558 GCA_035455275.1 Methylomirabilis sp. (SeqCode)
AGCACCTGGTCGGTGCCAAGGCCGCTGGCATCCTGGTTGACTCCCCTCAGGTCCATCAGGGCGCCGGTGTTCGGACCCACCACGGTCCCGATGTCATGGATTCCGCCGGTCAAGCGGATCAAGGGGACCAAGGGGTCGGTTGACGTGCTGGTCAGTTGTCCGCCATCGGCCACCCTGAGGAAGGAGCCGCTCACGGTGAGGTTGCTCTGGTCGAATTGAAGCAAGGGCGTGGTTGCGGTGGTGGTAATGCGCTCGCCGCAGCAGAGGTCCAGCACCTTCCCTGCGAGCGTGATGTCGCTGCTGGATGCCACGACGAAGAGACCATCGAACGTGGTGGTGCCGTCCGAATGCGGGACGAGCTCGCTGTCCGGACTCGTATCGGAGTAGGTGCTGCGGGTCAAGCGGATCAGCGGCACGCCAGCGGGGGCCGAAAACGTTGTGACGTCGGTGTCCGTGGTGCCGGCGTTGGGGATCCGGCTGCCGCCAAATGTGATATTCGTATCGGTCGCGTCCAGCAGCACCGCGGCGGCGCCGGCCGTCCCGCTGATATTGACCACGTTTCCGGTTCCATCCGAGTCCCCGAACCCACCATCGGCGATGAGCGTGCTGCTGTCCAGGTGGATGAGGGGACCACCGGTCCAGTTCACACGGCTTCCCCCTCGGAGCGCGAAGATCGGGCCGCCTCCACCATCACCCCCGAGGACGACGCCGCCCCCGTTCACGGCGTCCAGGGCAGGTCCGGAGGCGGTCAGGCTGGCGCCGTTATTGAGGCTGATCAGGCTACCTCCGTTGGGCAGAGCCAGGGTCGCGTTGTCGAGCTGGACCGCTGCACCGGTCCCGTTCATGTTGATCGTGCCGCCGCTCGAAGATAAGAGTGAACCCACAACAACCGCGGAGCTGTCCGTGGCGCTGAGCAGGGCGCCATTTCCAGTCAGTGTCAGCGTGCCGCCGACGGAGAAAAGACCCGCCCCTCCTGGACCATTCCCAGCCTGCGTTCCGCCGGATGTCGGGGCCGTGGAGAAATCGGCGAGAACACTATTGCCCGTGAGAGTGAACAACGGGGCCGTCGCGATGAGGCTGGTTCCGCTGGGGATGCTGACTCCGTCCGCTGAACCGACAAACGCCAAGGCTGATGTTTCACTGGAAGGGTCGCCGGACATGGCAAGAACCCCGGCCAGCGTGGCGCTCCCCCCGTTCTCCAGGCTGAGCAGCGGCCCGTCGGTGAAAAGCTCCGAGTTCCCGGTCATGCTGAATAGCGGCCCATCGGTATTGGTCAACGAAGTCCCAGTAATTCGCGCGAGAGGTGTGGTGATATCGGTGCCAGTTGTCACATCAAAGCCGAACAGTGTGAAGTTGTTGAGCGAGCCCATGGGGCCAGAATGGCTAACTGGGGACCCGATGGCCGGAAGGAGCGGAGAGGTGACGCGATTGGGGTTGGTCGGATCGTAGACAGTGCCCGGCGTCCCGCTGATATCCACCGGCACGATCGTATTCGCAGCCCCGCCACTGAACTCGGCAATTGAGGCCCCGCTCATGCTGACTCCCGAGTTGTTCAGGCTGAGGATGGTTCCAGACGGCAAGGCATTCGCAGTACCCGGCGGCGGCGGTGGTGGCGGGGGTGGTGGGGTCGTGCCTCCCGTCCCAGAGGAGGTGGCATTTTCGGATGCAATGACGGGTCCGACCCCGGTGACGTTTGTATATGTGCCAGGTGGTCTTGTGGTGAGCTCCCTGATCACGCTGAGGGATGGAGGCTGTCTCCCCACGCTCTGGACGATATTGCCGGCCACTGCCGCGGCAATCTGCAACTGAGCCAGGGCAATCCTGCTCCCCCCGGCCTCTCCGATGTGGGGTTTGCCGGCTTCAAGGCCCTGGGCGGCCCGGGCCGCGTCGGCGGGAGTGATGTTCTGCACTGTGCCAGACTGCACGCCGCCGGGTGTGGCCGTGACGCTCATGGCCTGCATCGGCCCGAGGGTCACGGGGGGCTGGCCCTGCGGGGTGATGGTCACGGAGCCCGAGAAGACAAAGAAATTGCTCTTCCCGTCCGATGCGCCCGGGGCCTGAGCCAGGTAGGGCCCGGGTGCGCTGGAGGCCAGGAGGACGGGCTTCGTGGTCCCGGCGCTCTTCTGAGGTGGGACGTACTCCACGACGAAGGCGGTTCCCCGGACGGCCGCCACGGCATTCGGGGTGCGAATCTCGACCTCGTCACCCGTCCGCATGAGTGATCGCGCGATGGCCGCACCGATCTTCCCGGCCAGGAGGCTCAGGACAGACCGGCGACTCCCATCGGGGGCCACGGTCTCATCCAGGGTCACCTGGGACTGCTCCCGGACGGTGAGCACCCCTTTTCCGCCCAAGAGGAGGCGGATCGTCGAGCGCTCCTGGGTCGTGATCTGATCGCGGAAGAAGACGTCATCCTTGAAGCGGAGCGAGGCCGGCTGCGGGAGGGCCTGCCGCGCGACCGTCGCCTGGCCTTGGATGGCCGTCACCACGCCGATACCCGGTGGGGCGGCGGGCTGCTGGGCGAAGGCAGTCGCCCCGGGGAGCAAGAGGACAGCCCCAAGGAGGCCGCTCAGAAATGCAGAGCGCTGGGTACACATCGGCAACCTCCGGATCACAGAGTTTAGGAAGACGTACCAGCCGTCAATATCGCCACGACACGTTCGCGCTCACGACGTTCCGGATATAGTCGAACACTGCCAGATTCGAGAAGTTCCGGTTGAGCAGGTATTCCAGAGACACCGTGATATTCCCGGGAAAGTCCTTGGATATACTCAACAGGCTGTTCAAGTCTCGATCGACGCGGTGGATCGCCGGCTCCGTGATGCCGGTCGGCAAGAAGGTGTGCTTGTTCCTGTAGTCCCGGAAATGGATGTCGAGGTCGTAGCGCACCCGGATGTCCCACCAGGGCAAGGTGTATTGGCCGCCCAGAATCGCCCGGTGGCCAAGATAAGTCCAGTTGCTCCCCTGCGCCCCCTCCCAGTCGAACTGATAGCCCATCCGGATGAAGTGTCGGTCCGCCGCGAAGCGAAAGGTGTGCGCCAGACCCGCCATGTAGTTACTGGCGTCCCGATCGTCCGAAGGATCCACCAGGGTCTTCTCGTGCATGAAATCCTTGTTCTGATACCGGAGCAGCGCCTGCGACAGGTTCACCGCATCCCACACCAGGGTCATTGCCGGGGCGATGGTGTGCCGGCTGACGAAGTTCCGGTCGTCCAGCGAGATGTAGTCGTACTGGTACGTGAGGTTCCAGACCGCGGGCATCTCCCGGATGCGGGACTTGTACGCCAGGTTCGCCATGCCGGTGTGATTCTGGATGTTGAAGTCCGACACGCTGTTATTCACGGTCTGGAGCAGCGAGTAGGCGATGTTCGCCTCCCAGTCCGGGGTCCGGAGCGGCGTGTATTCGAAGCGAACGTACCCCAGTTCACCCGTGCTCCGGTGCTCGACCTTGCGTGCCGCCTCGGCAGCGGCATCGCCGCTCTGGAGTGGGATCACGGGGACGTTATCGTCGTAGAAGAAGCCCACTTTGGCGTCCACGCGGAAATGGCGCTCCGCCTCGGCGGCGGGCCCCAGCACCTCGCGGAAACGCTCCGCCGGTCCCGTGAGCGGGGAGGCGGGTTGAAGCCGCAGGGCCTCGTCGATCTCCGTCCGCGCCTGACTGGCCAAGCCCATCGCCGAGAGGGAGAGGCCGGCATAGAAGCGGTTGAGCTGCGCGAAGTTCTCATCGCTGGGGACGGCCGTCTGGAAGAAGCGGAGGGCCTCGCGGTAGTTCTGCTTCCGATATTCGATGATGCCCAGGTAGTATCCGAGGTTCTTATGCGTCGGCTGGGCGGCGTACACCTGACGGAGGAGCGGCTCCGCCTGGTCGAACTGCTCCTGCGCAAAGTAGCTCAGGGCGAGCTGGAACGCGACATCCACGTCCTGGGGAGCCAGCTTGCCCGCCTGCTCCAGGACCGCCTGGGCCTCGGCGAAGCGCTCCAGGGCCATGTAGGTGAGGCCGGTATAGTAAAGGGCGTTGACATTGTCGGGGTTCAGCCGCAGGGCTTCCTGGAAGGACTGGAGGGCGGTCGTGTAGTCCTTGGCGTCGTAGGCGACAATCCCGCGGTCCACGAAGACATCGGATTCGGAGGGCAACTGCGCCCAGATCGGGGAGAACGTTCCGGCCAAGAGAGAGCCGACCATCACCAGCCCGGCAATGATCCTTCCCCACCCTTCGCCACGCATGGTCTCCTCCGCGGGATTGGTGTGATGAGACTTGCTCTTACATCCACGCAGGTTCCGCGTGGATCAGTGGGTCATCCTCCTCTCCTGCTATCCTGAACGCCCCGGCGAGCGCCCTTCCGGAAGCGGGCGTCAGCGACCGGTCGCGCGAAGGCCCCGCTTGTGACAAGCGGTACGAATGATTACCTGACTGAATATCAGCGACCCGCAGGAGAGTCAAGCATCAATTCCCCTCCCTCGGGCGAATGTCCGATCAGCCGGGCGATCACCGGCGGGATCAACGCCGTGGCCAGATCGGTCCGCGATCCGCCGCCCAGCACCACCAGGATGCGCCCGGCGCATGAGACCTCGGCCAGCGCGACCATCCGGTCCGCGATGCCCAGGAACGCCGCTGCCGTGAGCCCGATGTCCCCGTAGTCCCCCTGGTGCGTGTCGAATCCGAAGTACCACACCAGGAGGTCAGGGTGGAAAAGCTCGACCCGCGGGCGAACCTCTCGATCCAGCAGGGCGAGGTACGCCGCGTCCATGCCCTCGCCCTCACCGGGATCGGGAAACGGGAAGTCCGCCTTCGTCCCGTCCGGCGACTCGAAGGCCGTGCCGCATATGCACAGGTGGAGGATGGCCGGATCCTGCCGGACGAGGTCGCGGGTCCCGTCCCCGTGATGCGCGTCCGTATCCACGATGGCGACCCGCCGGAGCGGCGTCGCCCGCCGCGCCTCCGCCACCGCGATCACCACGTCGTTGAAGCAGCAATACCCGCCGAAGAAGTCCCGCCCCGCATGGTGGCCGCCGGCCCCGATGAAGCAGAAGGCGCTGCGGAGCGAGCCGCCCGCGACCTGGGCCATGCCCGCCACGACGCCCCCCACGGAGGCGCGCGCCGTCGCTCAGAGCGGATCGGCCTCCACCTCGGGGATCAGGGACGGGCTGTGCACGCGGAGGATCTGCTGATCCGTGGCGAGGGGCGGCTGGATGAGTTGAACGCGGGGGGATTGGAGGAGGACTCCCAGGGCGGCCGGAAAATCGGCCAGTCGCCGGCCCGTGGTGAGATAGCTCCGACGGCTGAAGGAGGGATGGTAGAAGATCCCGGTCATTCCGTGGCCGGACGCGGCCCCGCGTCCGGGCTCCCGTCCACCGTGAAAACGCGTACGGCTTCCGCCCGACCCTTGACCCGGACCTCGCCCAGCTCCCGCAGCCGGAACACGCCGGCCACGTCCTCTGCGGTGTACTGGCTGACCACGATGGGGGTCTTGAACTCCTTGGTCACACCCTCCAGGCGCGACGCCAGGTTCACGGTGTCCCCAATGGCGCTGTACTCGCGGCGGTGGTCCGCGCCCATG
>DATIFO010000127.1:0-39870 GCA_035455275.1 Methylomirabilis sp. (SeqCode)
ACGAACTTCTTGCGGAGGAAGCCCTCGTTGGAGGTGTTCTCCAGCAGGCGGCGCACCAGGTAGGCCATGCCGGGAATCAGCTCGCCCACCGGGGCGTACTCCCGGACGATGTGGCCCATCCGTTTCAGCGCGGACTTGATCGGCTCGGCCATGCCGTAGAGGGCCTGGAACTCGTACCGGCTCCGCGGCACCTGCAGCTTCTCGGCGGTGACCAGGGCCTTGGCGATGGAGCGCACGTTGTGGGAGGCGACGGCCAGCGTGACGTGCGGGTGGCTCTCCAGGATCCGCTCCAGACACCGCTCGTAATCCCAGTCGGTGTGGGACTTGACGGTGAACACCGGGATCGGCCACCCGCGCTGGCCCGCCAGCGTCTTCTCGTACTCCCAGTAGGCGCCCTTGACGAGGCGGATGGTGATGCGGCGACTGCCGCTCCTCGCCCACTCGATGACGCGAGCCACGTCCTGCTGCGCCGACCTGAGGTAGGTCTGGAGGGCGATACCTGCGTGCTCCCATCCCTGGAACTCCGGCTCGTCCAGGAGGCCTAGGCAGAGGTCCAGCGTCAGGTCCTTGAGGCTGTGGGTCTCCATGTCGACGAGGACGTTGCCCCCGGCCGCCTTGACCTTGCGGAAGATCGGCCGCAGGCGGTTCTTTACCTGGTCCAGGCTGTCCTCGTAGTTGAGGGGCCCGATGCGAGAGTACAGGGAGCTTATCTTGACGGACAGGTTCAGGCGCGGGAAGTCTCGCTCCAGCTCGGGGTCCTGGGCCGGCCAAGAGGCCATCTCCCTCGACAAGGTGTCCACCACCGAGAGGTACAGGTCGCGGTAGGTGTCCGCCTCGGCCTCCGACACGGCCGCCTCGCCCAGCAGGTCAACGGTGAAGGTCTTCCCCTCGTCCCAGATCTTCCTCAGGGTCGGGGTGGCCTCTCGGGGGTTCCCCCCCACGATGAAATTCTTCGAGAAGCTGGTGATGTTCTGCTTGATCAGGGACGCGGCGATGCCCGCCGTCACACCGGACATCGCCCCCGTCAGCAGTCCCTTCACCAGCCCCGAGAGCTTGAACTCCTCGGAGAGGAAATACTCCTTGATGTGCTGGGAGAGCTGCTGGGATGTCGAGAGGGTGGGAAGGACGTCGATGAAGCGGAACAGGGCCACCTTCAGCTCCGGGTGGTCCATGGCCGCCTGCATCATCTTCCCCGCCCAAAACTTCTTGTTGAAGACCGCCGGCGGCTCGGCCTCCATCAGCCGGAAGATCTCCAGCCCCTTCTCCACCACGGGATCGCCGCGCGTTGCGCTCATGGATCTCCTCCTCGGGCCGGGTTGCGTGCCGCGGGAAGCGGCTGCCCCCCTTTTCGCCACGTCGCGCGACAGGTCCGCGGGCGTTTCCCCGCCCCGACGATTGCCCGCGCGTCAGGTCCCGGGGACCTCGCGGGCCGTTCGGGTGGAGCATGCGTCGCCCCACGGGGGATTGTCAAGGAGATTCCCTTGGCACAAGGGTGCGACCCCGCTGCTGCCGGGGGCGCCCTCTCGCTCTCCGGGAGGGGCTTGGCGGCATCAAAGGGGCATGGTCCCACCTCTTGTCCCGGACGACGCATTCTGTCCCATCAGAGGCTCTCCAGGGGAATCGAGACTGCAGTCTGGTCACTTTCCAGAGTTCCCTTTCCGGCTTCGCCGCCTCCGGAGAACTCACGGGAGCTGCCCCTGGATCGACTCGAAACGATTCACTCCGGAATCGAGTTTCCTCCAGGATTTCAAGGCGTTATCCCCATTCGTCCGAAGTGGCGGTGCGGTGACATTGTGCTCTCTCCACCGGGATGGACCAGATGGTCAAATTGGAGTGGCCGGGTGGGCTTTGCCGCGTTCCGGAGTGGTCGGTCCCTTGCATACCAAAGGAGGCGGCCTCCGCAGGCGGTCCTCCCGGGGGAAGGGATTGGACTGTTTGTCCTCCGATTCGCAACGCCAAGAGGGGCTTGAGGAGCCACGCACCGACCGATACGGGATCACGACACCATTCCACCAGGGAGAGCCACCATGCCCACACCACTCGAGCCTGTGTTCAATCCGCAATCGGTAGCCGTCATCGGCGCCTCCCGCAGGGAGGGCACCATCGGCAACCAGGTGACGAAGAACCTCATCGAGGGGAAGTTCGAGGGTCCCATCTACCCGATCAATCCGGGGGCCGGCGAGATCCTCGGTCTCAAGGCCTACCCCTCCATCGAGGATGTCCCAGAGCCCGTGGACGCCGCGATCTACTGCGTTCCCGCCGACAAGGTGCTCGAAGTGGCGCGCCAGTGCGCCAAGGCCGGCGTGAAGGGCCACATCGTGATCACCAGCGGCTTCGGCGAGGTGGGCAACAAGAAGGATGAGGAGGCGCTGGCGCGGATCGCGCGGGACTCCGGCGGACGCGTCATCGGCCCGAACATCGTCGGCATCATGAACAATGCCGGCAAGTGCAATGCGAGCTTCGCGCCCTGCCTGCCGTACCCGGGCCGCACCGCGCTCATCTCCCAGTCAGGGGCTCTGGTGATCGCCCTGGACACGGTCACCTTCGTCCGCCGGTTCGGCGTCTCCTCGATGATCTCCCTCGGCAACATGGCGGACATCGACTTCGCGGATTGCGTGGACTACTACTCCCAGGACCCCAACACAAGCTGCATCGCCCTGTATATCGAAGGAGTGAAGCACGGGTACCCGTTCATCCAGGCCGGCCGGCGGGCGGGGAAGCCGATCGTGGCCGTCAAGGCGGGCGTTTCCGCCCATGGCGCCGCCGCCGCCGCCTCGCATACCGGCTCGCTGGCGGGCTCGGTCAAGGTGTACCAGGCCGCCTTCAAGCAGGCCCACGTGATCCAGGCGGCGGACCTGGACGACCTGCTCAACAAGAGCCAGGCGCTCGCCATGCAGCCGCCCTTGCGGGGGGACAACATCGTCCTGATCACCAACGGAGGCGGCATCGGTGTCCTGGCGACCGACGCCGCCGAGCGTCACGGCGTCCCGCTCTCCACGACCCCGCCGGACCTTCAGCCGGAATTCCGGAAGCACATGCCCGACTTCGGCAGCCCGAAGAACCCGGTTGACATCACCGGCGGCACCGGTGTCGACGGCTACATCGGTGCGCTGCGCGTGGCCCTCCAGGCGCCCTGGGTCCACGGCATCGGGGTCCTCTACTGCGAGACCGCCGTCACCAAGCCGCTGGGGATCGCCGATGCCGTCATCCAGGTCGTGAAGGAGGCGGGGGTCACGGGCAAGCCCATCGTTGCCTGCTTCGTGGGCGGCGAGCGCAGCACGGAGGCCGGGATCCGGTTCAGCGAGGCCTCCATCCCCTGTTATGACTGCCCCGACAAGGCCATGTCGGCCTTCGCGGCGCTGCGCCAGGCGGCCAGGTTCCAGGACGGGGCGAGCGTGGACGAATTCAGGCCGTATACGGACGTGGACAAGCAGCGGGCGCGCGGGATCATCGCCGAGGCGCGCCGGGCCGGGCGCCGCGCCCTGACCGAGATCGAGGCCAAGGAGTTGTTCGCGGCCTACGGCCTCCCCGTGACAGCCGCCAAGCTGGCCAAGACGGAGGACGACGCAGCCGGGATCGCCAAGCAGATCGGCTTCCCGGTCGTCCTGAAGATCGTTTCGCCGGACATCCTTCACAAGAGCGATGCGGGTGGCGTGAAGGTGAACCTTCGGGACGAGGCGGCCGTGCGCGCGGCCTTCCGGACGATCCTGGAGAACGCCAGGAACTACAAGGCGGATGCCGATATCCATGGGATCCTGGTTTCGGAGATGGCCCCGGCCGGGACGGAGGTCATCTGCGGCTCCGTCAACGATCCCACCTTCGGGCCGACCGTCATGCTCGGGCTGGGCGGCATCTTCGTGGAGGTGCTGAAGGACGTGACCTTCCGCGTCGCGCCGGTCTCGGAGGAGAGCGCCATGGCCATGTTCCCCGAGATCCGGTCCTTCCCGATCCTGGAGGGGGCCCGCGGGGAGAAGAAGCGCGATCAGAAGGCGCTCGCCGCCGTCCTCAGCCGCCTGAGCCAGCTCATCACCGACCTGGAGGACGACATCGCCGAGACCGACGCGAACCCCGTTCTGCTCTACGAGGAGGGGAAGGGCTGCCGGCTGGTGGATGCCCGCGTGATCCTGGCGCGGCGGTGAGCGACCCCTCCCGATTGCCCTGCCGAGCAGATGGCGCCCGGCCCCCGGCCGGGCGCCATCCGGCTTTGCATGCCCCGGGGGCCCACCCCGCATACTGGCGGACCATCAGTGCACCAGCCGCGTCCATGCCGAGGAATCTCCTTGACTCGACGCGAAGATCGGGAGTAGCGTCGGCCCCGCCCAACAGGAGAGGACGGTCGGACGGGGGAGAGGAGCGGAGCATATGGCCGATCCGGGAGTGAAAGGCTGCAGCCGGTCACACGTCATCTATCCACGGACCTCGCGGGGAGATCTGGAGCAGGGGATCCCCATCATCACGCGAGGGGAAGGGGTTCGGGTCTACGACGAGGCCGGGAAGGCGTATCTCGACCTCGTCTCGGGCTGGACCCGGCCGGTCCACATCGGGTACGGCCGGCAGGAGATGGCCCAGGCGGTTTACGATCAGCTCCTCCAGCTCCACTACTTCACCCCCATGCAGTTCGGGAATCCGCGCGCCATCGAGCTGGCCGGGGTGCTCGCGGAGCTCACGCCGGGGGCCATCAGCCACTTCCTGTTCGTCTGCGACGGCTCCGAGGCGGTGGAGTCTGCCCTGAAGCTGGCCAAGCACTATCACCACTACCGGGGCGAGCGATGGCGGTTCAAGGTGGTCTCCCGCCGGGGGGCCTTTCATGGCGTCACCGGCGGCGCCCTGCGGGCGCTCGGCACCACACTCCCGGCGCGCCACATGATGGAGCCGCTCCCGCCCGGCACCATTTTCGCCGAGTCGCCGTACTGCTACCGCTGCCCGCTCCACCTCACCTACCCGGCATGCGACATCGCCTGCGCCCGGGACGTCGAGCGCCTCGTCCAGTTCGAGGACCCGGCCCAGGTCATGGCCTTCATCGGTGAGCCCATCCAGCAAGGCTTCGGCGCGTGCCGACCGCCCAGGGAATACTGGCCCATCATCCGCGACATCTGCGACCGGTACGGCATCCTGCTCATCGTGGACGAGGTGATCTGCGGTTTCGGCCGGACCGGCCTGTGGTTCGGCATCCAGCACTTCGATATCCAGCCGGACCTCCTCCTGATGGCCAAAGGGATCTCCAGCGGCTACGTGCCCCTGGGGGCCGTGGGGGCCACCGATGCGGTGGTCACGCCCATCGAATCCCTCGCCAATCTCCAGACCTACATGAACCACCCCGCGGCGTGTGCGGCCGGCCTCAAGAACATCGAGATCCTGAAACGGGAGAAGCTCGTCGAGAACGCCCGTGTCATGGGCGAGTACTTCCTGGAGGGGCTGCGGTCGCTGGCCCATCATTCCGTGGTGGGCGAGGTGCGGGGGACCGGGCTCTGGACCGCCCTGGACCTCACGACGGACCGGGCCACCCGCGCGCCGTTTCCGCCGGACCGCCTGGCGCGCATCGTGGAGCGGGCCCGGCAGGGCGGGCTCATCATCAAGTCCATGGGCATGGCCCTGGAATTCGCGCCGCCCCTCGTCATCACGAAGCCGGACATCGACGAGGCGATCCGGCTGCTGGACGGCTGTCTCACCGAGGAAGAGCGGGCGATGGGCCTCTGAGGCTGCCCGGCGGCGGGTCCCAATCGTCTGGACCGGGGTATGACGGCCAGAAACACGTTGACACCGCCCCGCAAGGAGAGGTAGCGTTTCCCTGTCCAGACCGGTCCCCCACTGGCTAATTCCAGCTTCCCTCACCGGTAGGGGTGATCCCGGGTCGGGTAATGAAGGGGGGTGAAGGAGACTCAAGAGCTGGTGCGAGGGGAGGGGCTTGACATGGTCTCGAAAGGAGGCTCTGGATGGACAAGAAGCCACATCGGAAGCTGAGTCGGCGTGACTTCCTGAAGGTGGGGGCCGCCGGCGTGGGCGTCGCCGCCCTGGGGTCCCTCCCCGGGAAGACGTTCGGCGCAGCGCCCGCTATGCTCAAGGGGACCAAGCTGACGATCCTGCAGGGGACCTACTTCATCGCCCCCGGGCAGGACCTCTACAAGAAGCAGGCTGCGGAATGGGGACAGGCCAACGGCGTCGAGGTGAGCGCCGACTTCCTGAACTGGCCGGACCTGCAGCCCAAGATCGCGGCCGGCATCCAGGCCGGTGGTGTGGACATCGTGGAGCTGTGGCCGTCCTGGAACCACCTGTACAAGGACAACCTGGTGGACATGACGGAAGAGGCCGAGGAGTTCGGCAAGCGCGGCGGCGGCTTTGAGAAGTACGTCCTGGCCTCCGCGCCGGTGGGCAGTCGGTATCTCGGCATCCCCCATGGGATGTCGAACGCCTCCATGGCCTACCGGATCAGCATCTTCAAGGAAGTCGGTGTGGCCAACGCCGAGGACGGGGCCAAGCTTGACTTGACCTGGGACGAGTATTTCGCCATCGCCAAGAAGTGCAAGGCCAAGGGCGTGCCCTTCGGCCAGGCCCTGGGCCACAGCACCGGGGACCCGCCAGGGTACTGCTACCCCTACATGTGGGCCAACGGTGCCATGGAGGTTGACAAGGACGGCAAGTCGATTCAGTTCAACAAGCCCCAGTTCGTGGAAGGCATGCAGAAGTTCATCCAGGCCTGGAAGGACGGCTACGACACGACCGGCACGTCCTGGGACGACAGCAACAACAACCGGGCCTACCTGTCCGGACAGATCTCCAGCACCTACAACGGGTCGAGCATCTACTTCGCGGCCAAGAAGGACAAGCCGGACATGGCCAAGGACACCCACCACATACTGATCCCGAAGGGGCCAGCCGGCCGGTTCTACTGGCTGGGCAGCCGGACCTTCGCCATCCTCAAGAACTCCAAGAACATCGCCGGGGCGAAGGAGTTCTTGAAGTGGTGGTTCCAGGACAAACAGTACGGGGATTGGTGGCGGCTGCAGGAAGGCTACATGCTCCAGGCGGTCGTGAAGTACTACAACGACCCCGTCTGGACCAAGGATCCCAAGATGCTGCCGTTCCGGGAGCAGCCCAAGTACGGAGTGGACGTCGGCTGGCCTGGACCCCCGAACGAGAAGGCGTCGCTGGCCTGGTCCAAGTATATCGTCGTCGACACCTTCGCCAAGGCTGTGCAGAGCGGCGACGCCAAGGCGTCGATCGAGTGGGGCGCCGAGCAGCTCAAGCGGGCATACGGCGTCTAGAGATTTGGTATAGGTGACAAGTGCCGGCCGGTTGGGCATGCGAGTGCCACGCCGGCTGGGTACGCATGTCGGTTTCTCGGGAGGACGGGAGGGCAGCCGCAGCGATGCGGCTGCCCTCGCTTGGAGGGAACGTTGAGCCCCAAGCGTGAGATGCGCGGCAGCGCCGTGACCACCGGGTCGCTGCTGGAGCGCGAGTCGAGCCTGGGCGTCATCCTGATGCTGCCGGGCGCGTTCTTGCTCATGGTGTTCATGGCCTACCCGTTCTTCCTGGGGATCTGGCTGTCGATCACCGATAGCGCGATCGGCCGGATGGGCAGCTTCATCGGGCTCAGGAACTTCCAGGACCTCCTGACCGATACGATCTTTCACCAGACCGCGTGGAACACGCTCATCTACGCCATGGTGACGGTGCCGTTCAAGGCGGCGTTGGGTCTGGGTCTGGCCCTGCTGCTGAACAATCGCATGCGGTTCAGCAATCCCATCCGGGCGGCGGTGATGATGCCCTGGATCGTGCCCACGGCGCTCTCCACCCTGGGCTGGTTCATGATCTTCGACCCGGTATTCAGCCCCTTCTCCTGGCTGCTGAAGCACTTCGGCCTGATCAGGCAGAACATCAATTTCCTGGGGGACCCGACGCTGGCCATCTCCTCCGTGTGCCTGGCCAACATCTGGCGTGGCGTCCCCTTCTTCGGCATCACCATCCTGGCGGGACTCCAGGCCGTCCCCAACGAGCTGCATGAGGCGGCAGCCATCGACGGGGCAAGCCTGTGGCATCGGTTCCGGAACGTGACCGTGCCGCACATCAAGGGGGTCGTCCTGATCGCGAGCCTGCTCTCCATCATCTGGACCTTCGCGGATTTCCAGTTGATCTATGTCCTGACCAAGGGCGGCCCGGCCAACCAGACACACATCTTCGGGACGTACGCGTACCAGATCGGCCTCTCCGCGACGGAGATCGGCATGGGGGCCGCCATCGCCCTCTACATGTTCCCCATCCTGTCCGTGTTCGCCGTCATCCTTCTGGTGTATCTGCGGCGGGAGGAATAGACGATGGTCGGGAGCGAGCGGCTGAGCAACCGGCTGCTGAACATCTACCTGCCGCTGGTGTTTTACGTGGTCTTCCTGCTCTTTCCCTTCTACTGGATGGCTATCGTCTCCTTCAAGCCGACCAACGACCTGTTCGAGTTGAAGTACAATCCCTTCTGGATCCAGAAGTTCACACTGGAGAATTACCTCTACCTGTTCAGGGAGACCGCTTTCACCGAGTGGGTGAAGAATACCCTCATCGTGTCGGTGGTCTCCACCGTCCTCTCGCTGGGCTGCAGCATCTTCATCGGCTACGCGCTGGCCCGCCTGCGGTTTCCCGGCAGCAACTTCCTGGGCGTGGGGATCTTCCTCGCGTACCTGGTCCCACCCACGCTCCTGTTCCTGCCGCTGGCGCAGGTCATCGCCAAGCTGGGCCTCTACAACACCTACTGGGCGCTCATCCTGACGTACCCGACGCAGCTCGTTCCTTTCGCCTCCTGGCTCCTCATGGGGTACTTCCGGACCATCCCCAAGGAGATCGAGGAAAGCGCCATGGCCGACGGCTGCTCGCGGCTCCAGATCCTGCTGCGGATGGTCCTGCCGCTCTCCGTCCCCGGACTCCTCTCGGCGGGCATCTTCTGCTTCACCCTCTGCTGGAACGAGTTCCTCTACGCCCTGATCTTCATGTCCTCCGGAACCATGAAGACCATCCCGGTGGGCGTCGTGAGCGACATGATCAAGGCCGACACCCTGTTCTGGGGGTCGCTGATGGCCTCCGCGGTCCTGGGCTCGTTCCCCATCGCCTTCCTGTACTCCTTCTTCGTCAAGCACTACGTGTCGGGTCTCACCGCCGGGGCCGTCAAAGGCTGACGCCCGAGGGGGAGAGGCCCGAGGCAGTCTCCCGCCGCATGAGCCATGCGGTCGGCTCGCCCCTTGCCCTGGCTGGGGGTAAGGCTGCTTTTCACCTTGACTTCGCCCTCCGGGTGGAGTTAGCGTCTTCACGAAGCGTCCGAATCCCCATCCAACTCCACCTCGGTGCACCCGGGGGGCTTCGATGAAACGCCTGCTTGCTGTGATGGCGGCTGCATGCACCCTTCTGAGTATGACGCCTCCGTCCGTTCATTCACAGGTCCCGCGCGCCGGGGGGGCGATCGACTATGCTCCATCGCGGATGTGCGGCGGCTGCCATGACGAGATCGTTGACCAGCAAGTGCAGTCGGAGCACGAGACGTCCTTCACGAACCCTCTCTTCCAGGCGCAATATTTTCAAGAGGTTCTGCCAAATGCGGCCAATGACCCTGCCCTGATCGAGGAGGCGCAGCTCTGCATCGCCTGCCATGCACCCATTGCCTACAAGAAGACCAGAGGCCATGTGACGCGGCCAGACCAGGTCGATCCCAGCACGTCCGGTGTGACGTGTGATTTCTGCCACACCATCTCCGGATATCTCGGCAAGATTCCCCAGAACGGGAATTTCATTTCAGAACCCAGCGAAATGAAGCTCGGCCCGTTTCGGCACAAGAGTACCTGGCACCACGTGTACGCCGAGCTGCAGACGAAGAGCGAGGTGTGTGCCATCTGCCATAACGCGGTCAATCATCATGGACTCGAGATCAAGTCAACCTACACGGAATGGAAGGGCAGCCGCTACGCCCGAGAGGGCATCCAGTGTCAGGATTGCCACATGACCGTGTACGGCTTCCTGACCGGAGGCAAGGCCACCTACGGCTCTGGCCAGGCAGCACACATGATACTGGGAACTGCGCCTGATCGGTCAAGGCTCTACACGCACCGGTTTCCCGGGGCGCACTCGAAGACTCAGGTGAAGGGGGCAATCACGCTGGACATCGATACCGGAAGGACCAGCGCATCTCCGGGCGACGAAATTGCGGTCCGTGTCCTCATCGACAATGAGCGGACGGGACACAAGATGCCCTCGGGAAGCGCCGACCTCAGGCAGTTGTGGCTCGACCTGCAAGCGGACATCGGGGGCAAGCGGATATCCATCCCAGCGGGACCGGCGAGGAGAACCGATGCGCATGATGTCGTCGGGGGCGGGAGCTTTGATCAGCTCCTCCTGGGCCAAGACATCCCGAAAGGAAGCCGGATCTATCGTGCCATCTTCGTGGATGAGACAGGCAAGCCAACCCTGTCTTCTTATGATGCAGTGGAAGTCGTGTTCGACAATCGCTTGGATGCCGGTGAGATCCGGGAAGAGAGATACCATCTGACCGTTCCAGCGGATGCCAGGGGCACACTGCGGCTGCAGGCCAGCCTGAATTATCTTCCCTACCCGAGCTCTTTTTCGCGGAGGCTCGGATTGGGAATGGCGGAGAGTGTCGAGGTTGCATCCACGCAGAAGTCTCTCTCCATCCGGCGAGGTCCGTGAGGCAGAGGCCTTCCGCGTCTGGACGAGGACTCCTGGGGAAGTCGTGTGTTGACGGGGAAACGGGTAGGCGGACGCCGCGGGGCTGTCCGCATGAAGGACCGGGTGTGATGCCGACCGACTGGGCCGCCCTCTGGCGGGAGCTGGCCTCTTCCGATCTCATGGCGAGCGCCGAGGGAGAGGCGCAGATGGTGGAGCGGTGGCGCCGGGTGGCCCGCCAGCTCGACAGCGGGGAGAAGCGGGAAGCGGACCCGCTGCTGGAGTTCATCCTCGGCCGGCTCGAGCCGGAGATGAGCGTGCTGGACATCGGGGCGGGCATCGGCCGCTGGACGCTGCCGATGGCAGAGAAGGCGCGCCGGGTCACGGCCGTGGAGCCGCTGCCGGGAATGCGGCAGGTGCTCCTGGAGCGGGTGTCGTCCCGGGGACTCACCAGCGTCACGGCGGCGGACGCTCCCTGGATGGAGGCCGAGGTGTCCCCCCACGACGTGGCCGTCGCCGCCCACGCCACCTACACCACGGCGGACCTCGTCGGCTTCGTCCGCAAGATGGACGCCTGTGCCCGTCGCACCTGCTACCTGGCGTTCCGCCTCCCCGCGCACGACGGGGTCATCGGCGAGCTATCCCTGCGCATCCGGGGGCGCTGGCACGACAGCCCCAACTTCATCGTGGGCTACAACTTGCTCCTGACGGCCGGCTTCTACCCCAACGTGCTGATGGAGCCGCGGCCGACGCGCTACTGGACCGATCCCACGCTGGATGCCGCCCTGGCCCGGGCCAAGCGTCACCTCCACCTGACAGACGCCTCCCACGACGCCACCATCCGCCAGGTCCTCTCGCGCCGGCTTACCCTCGCGGACGGCGCCTGCCGCTGGCCCGATGGCATGCGCTCCGCCCTCCTCTGGTGGGACAACGCTTGACGGCCGCTGCGCCTTCGCCCTTCCACGCGAAGATCGAGGCCCGGGTCGAGGCGAGTGGATGACGATTCCCCTGCGGGTGGCCCTTGGACTGCTCCTGCTCGCGATGGAGCTTGGGGGCCCGCCGCCTGCGCACGCAGACGAAGTTCCCTACATCCAGACGCCGGCCAACGTCGTCGACGCCATGCTGTCCATCGCCGAGGTCGGGCCCCGGGACTACGTGATCGACCTCGGATCGGGCGACGGTCGCATCGTCATCGCGGCGGCCAAACGCTACCGGGCGCGCGGGCTGGGCATCGAACTGGACAACTGGCTGGTCGCCCAGAGTCGGGCGAACGCGGCCCGCGAGGGGGTGTCGAGCCGGGCGCAGTTCCTCCACCAGGATATCTTCCGCGCGGACTTTCGCGCCGCGACGGTGCTGACGATGTACCTGCTGCCCGAGGTCAACCTGGATCTGCGGCCGCGCATCCTGTTCGAGCTGCGAGCCGGCACGCGCATCGTGTCGCACGATTGGGACATGGGGGACTGGGAGTCGGATCGACGCCTGGTGATCCAGGCGCCCGACAAGACGATCGGCCTCGAGAGAGAAAGCACGGTCTATCTCTGGATCGTGCCTGCGCGCGTGGCGGGCTATTGGCGCGGCGTGCTGGCCGGTCCAGGCGGCAAGGAGTCGGTGGTGGTCGAGTTCGCGCAACGCTTCCAGCACGCAACGGCGACGGTGTGGCTTCGCCGCTGGACCCTGGCAGGGAGCGGGCGCATTCGCGGCAACACCCTGGCTCTCAGCCTCGAGCGGTTGCCGTGGATGGCCGGATCGGAGCCGCTGCGCTTCAGCCTGCGTGTCGCCGCGGGTCGCCTGGAGGGCGAGGCGGTGGATGGCGGCCAGCGGTACGTCTTGCGTGCGAGGCGGCTGGTCGAGTAGCGGCGAGAGGGTGGAAAACCTGTAAGGGGAGCCTATGCTGGGATTCCTGAAGGGGAGGACGGTGGTCGAGGGTGGGATCAGGGTGGCGCGTTTGGCCGGCCAATGCGCCAAGCTGCTCACCGAGCGCGGCCAGGCCGTGAGCGTTTCCCTCGCCCGTGAAACGTGGAAGCTGTACGCAGAGCTGAACCGCCGAGAGCAGGTCGCGTTCTTTCTCGCACTGTTGAACGAGTTCTCGCCGGATCCGCAGCAGATCCTGGCGGCAGCCGAGCGGTACGCGGCCGAACCCTCCGGTGAGACCCTGGAAGCGCTGGCCCAAGCGGTCGAATCGCCACGGCAGGAGCTGGTCCGGCGCCTCAACGGCGCGCCGGGGGGCATGGCGGCGGTCCTGCGTCTGCGCGAGCACCTGCAAGCCGCGATGCGCGAACAACCCAGGTTGGGACTGGTGGATGCGGATCTTCGCCACCTCCTGTCTTCCTGGTTCAACCCGGGATTCCTGCAGGTCGTCCGGGTGGACTGGCGCACCCCGGCCTACCTGCTCGAGCGGATCATCGCCCATGAGGCGGTCCACGAGATCCGCGGCTGGGACGACTTGCGGCGACGACTGGAGCGCGACCGCCGCTGCTTCGCGTTTTTCCATCCGGCGCTCCCGGACGAGCCGCTGATCTTCGTCGAGGTCGCCCTGCTCGAAGAGATGCCGGACACCATCGCCTCCCTGCTGGACGCGCCCCTGGCTCCCAGCGACCCGGAGCGGGCGACGGTGGCGGTGCTGTATTCCATCAACAACTGCCAGCCGGGGCTCCGCGGCGTCTCGCTCGGCAACTCCCTGGTCAAGCAGGTGGCGGAGCTTCTCTCCGCGGAACTGTCCCGGCTCCGGCGCATCTGCACCCTCTCGCCGATTCCGAGTTTCAGCGCGTGGCTCGTCGATCATCTGCGGAAACAGGTCGGAGACCGACCTCAGCCCCTGGGCGAGGCGTTGCACGTGGTGGCCCGGGACCTCGGGCGGGACCTCTCCCGCCTGGCGCCCGACCCTGCCCAGGCGCGCCAGCGCCTGGAGTCGCTCAAGGGGCCACTCATGGCGCTGTGCGCCACGTACCTGCTCAGTCCGGTGCCGGAGGGGGAGTCGATGCAGGATCCGGTGGCGCGCTTCCATCTGAACAACGGCGCCCGGCTCGCGCGGGTCAACTGGGCGGCCGACCTGTCCAAGCGCGGCCTCCAGCAATCCATGGGCATGATGGTGAACTACCTTTACGACCCGCGAGAGATCGAGGCGAACCACGACCGCTTCCTGCAAGGCCGCATCATGGCCTCGCGCCAAGTCACCTCCCTGGCCCTGGAGCGATGATCAAGGCAGGCCCACCGCTCGCACGGACTATTCGCGCGTTCGTTTGCGAAGAATCGCGCGAATGACCGCTCGGCCGAGCTCACCACAATGTGAAATCCCGATGCCCATCACCGAGTGCCGACCGGCCCTCGGGGATGTTGCTTGACGGCACGCCGGGGACCTTGCCGGATGGCAAGACTTACATACCCAGGAGGGTAAAGATTACAGTTGGGGCTTGTCTCACACTGTCCATGCAACGCCGCGAGGCGACGCGGCGAGGCGGGAACCTCGCGTTTCTACCGCATCCGATTCCCCTCAAGGCTCCTGGGCACATGGGTTGCACAATCCCGGGGGCGGGCACGTCGCCCGCGGCCCTCCGGAGCAGACTGGGTCGGAGGAGCCTCGGACGCAGGGAAAGGAGGATGCCCCATGAAGCGCATACTCACATCGCTGGTATCTGCAGCGACGATCCTGGCGTTGACCGCACTCCCCGCCATGGGCCAGACGGCGCCGGCGCCGCCTCCAGGCTCTGTTGCGCCCGGCGCGCCCGGACCGGCCGATCAGCCGGCGGCGCGGGCCCCGATCCCGCAACAGGAGAAGGTCATCGACGGACCGGTGAAGAAGGTCGATCCCGTCGCCAAGACCGTCCAGGTCGGGTGGCTGCTCGGTTTCCTCAGCACGACGCTGGAGGTGACCGATGGCACCCAGATCGCGGTCGAAGGCGCGAAGGCCTCTCTCCAGGACATCCGGGAAGGGGACGAGGTCAAGGCCTCCTACGAGGCCCGGGACGGCAAGTACGTCGCGAAGTCGATCGAGGCGACGCATGGCGAGGCGGTGAGGAAAGGAGCTGGCACCACAAGCAGGTCGCCGGCATCCCCGGCCTCTCCCCAGATGATGGAGCCGAAGGAGCTCGCCGCACCGCCTTCCGGTGGTCCGGCCAGCCAGTAGGGGTTCGGTCCGTTGCGCGCGGGCACGGCCGGGCGGGTTCTCCCACCCGGCCGAGCTCAACCAAGACGGAGGTGCAGGCGATGAACGTGAACATGCTGCGACGTACCTTCCTCGTGCTGGTGGCCGTTCTGGTGGCCATGCCGGTTGGCTGGGTCAGCGACATCCACGCCCAAGCCACACCGGGGTACCAGGGACCTCCCGCGTCGGGGGCCATGCAACAGGTCGAAGGGAAGATCAAGAGTCTGGATCCTTCTGGAAGGATGCTGACACTCGAGGATGGAACTCGGCTCATGATCCCTCCCACCGTCAGTGTCCCGCGGGGAACACTGAAGGAGGGGGCGATCGTCAAGGCCAGCTTCGAGGAGCGAAGTGGCCAGAAGGTCGTGACCTCGCTGGAAGTGCAGGCAGGTCAGTAACGAGTCGGAAATCGGGAAACCCGCGAAAGGAAGCAGCAAACCGATCCGCTCGTGCGCAACGGGAAGGCCCGGAGTCACCCTCCGGGCCTTCGACTATCGCCGAGTGCTCGCGGCCGCGCTGGGTGTGCCGAGCAGATCCTTCCGGTCGGCCTGCAGGAGGAATCGCCGGATGTCGGCGAGTGGGACCACGTAGGTCTCGCCCGGAACCGGCACGTCGATGTATTGTGCATCACCGTTGAAGGATACGCGGGCCGTGCGATACCCTTCGACCAGACCCAGGAGTCGCCCGGTCCGCTCGTCGTAGACGCCGCCCCCGCTGGATCCATAGCTCACCGAGGCGTCCACGATCAGGCGCGGTGCCGTGTCGCGGTCGCCCGGTTGGTCCACATTGACCTGGCTCACGATCCCTCCCGCCAGCGTCATGTTTCGCCCCCACGGGTACGCCACGACCCAGATCGGGACGCCCAGCCAGGGCGGCTGCCCGAACTCCGCGGGCGAGCACTCGCTGCTCTCCGCGCGAAGCAGGGCGAGATCGGTATCCACGCTGTCGCGGTGCGCGAGCACGGTGGCGGGCGCCTTGGTGCCTGCGCCGCGGTATCGGCCGAAGAGGACGAAGACCCTATCCTGTTCGGATCGATGGGAGAGAGTGTGTCCGCTGGTGAGCACGAAACAGTCCGTTCCCCCGGCAGACGGGCGCGCCGCAATCGCCACGCCGGACCCGCTTCGGAACCGATGCCCGTCCCGCTCGATGACGATCTGGACCGAGGATGGCAAGACGCGTTCGAGGACGCGTTCACGGTCGGGTTCCCAGAGACGGCTCATCCCGCAACCCGAACTCAGCGCAAGAATCATGACGGAGACAATCAACCTTCCCACCAAGAAACCTCCTCTGGTGTAACGTTGCAGACGATGCTAAAGGACGGACCCGAAACCCCGCAAGAGTTTTTTCTGCTCAGCCTGTCTTGCCAGACCATACCACCGCCCGGCGTCCCCCCAACCGGTTGATTCGTTTTCGGGGCTGTGTCTGCGGGGGTCGGTACGGGGTCGATGGTCCGCAGGAATGCAAGAGGCGCTTGGGTTCGCCCCACTGCCCGCGTCCGCGTCAGGGCTGATTGGCGGGCAGGACGGCGCGGCCGCCGAGAAAACAGGCTCGGGGGTGCGAGCCACCTTCCGGGAAGTCGAAGCGCACGAAGATCTCGGAGGGACGACCCATGGCGCGGCCTTGATGCACCGTGATCCGCTTCTCGTCGCAGGGGATCAGGCCGTAGGCGACGAGGCCGAAGGCCAGGGCGGTCGCGGCGACTCCCGTGGCGGCGTCCTCCGGGAAGCCCGAGGCTCTGGGGAACTGGCGCGCGTCGAAGAGGCGATCCGGCAAGGAGTGGACTGCGAATGGGTAGAGGCCAGTGGACTGGAGAGCGGTGCACAGGGCCTCCATGCGCGGGAAGTCGGGCTCGAGCCCGTCGAGGATCTCCGGACTCTTCACGGGGATGAGCGTCTTCATGCGGCTGGTGACGGCGTTGTAGATGGGGAGCGGAGAGAGTTCGGCCTCGCCGATGCCGAGGACATGGAGCATTGCCTGCCTGGCCTCGGGGCTCGTGATCTCCTCGAGGCGGCCGGCCGGCTGGGTGATCTCCACGTACTCCCCGGGAGTCCCGGCGGCCTGCACGAAGCCCCGGACCATGCCGCTTCCCGTCTCGATCCTGGCCTGGCTCCGCGTGAACCTTCCGACCCTGCGCAGCAGCCAGAGTGTCCCCACGGTGGCGTGACCGCACATGTCCATCTCCTGGCGCGGCACGAAGAAGCGGAACCGGAAGTCAGCCTCGCCGGGATTCGTCGGCGGAACGACGAACGTGCTCTCCAGGCCGTAGCTCCGCGTCACCTCGAACATGCGAGCCTCGTCGTACGCCGAGGCGTCGAGCACGATCGGCGTGGGATTCCCCCCACCCTCCTCGGCTGCAAAGACGTTGACCAGGGTGACCTCGGGCATGGGACAGCTCCCTGTATCGCCCGGTGATTCAGCGGGCGACTCCCCTCTCTATCCTGAGGCCTCGACCGTCGGCGGCGCGGCGAGACGAGTGACGGGGAGTCCATTATTTGCATCCCCTCCTGTGTTGTCAAGGAAGCAGGCTGTCCGGCCCCTCCTGCGGGGTGGGTCCCGCACCTCCGATGCGTTTGTGGGGGGCCGCTGACTCACGAATTGACTTCTGCTTCACCTCATAGTAAGAGACGCCCCAGCGAGCACTGCGGACGCGTCCAGTTCGGGCACCCACTTGGACAGAGAAACAGGAGGGCTCCAGCATGCCTGACACCTCGACTGCGATCGGCGGCGACTTCCTGAGGAGCATCACGGCTGAGCTGCAGAAGCTCAAGGCGCAGGGGGACAAGGCGATCGCGCAGCTCCGCGACGACCGGAAGATCCACGTGCGGCTGGACGAGGAGTCGAACAGCATCGACATCCTGGTGCGGCACCTGGTGGGGAACATGCTGTCGCGCTGGACGGACTTTCTCACCACCGACGGGGAGAAGCCGACCCGGAAGCGGGACGCGGAGTTCGAGCCGGCGCCGAGCCTCACGCGGGCCGAGTTGACGACGATGTGGGAGAAGGGCTGGGCCTGCCTCTTCGGGGCGCTCACCGCGCTCTCCCCCGGGAGCCTCCAGCAGACGGTGAGGATCGCAGGAAAAGAGATGTCCGCCCTGGACGCGATCCTGCGCCAGTTCTCCCACTACGCGGCCCACGTGGGGCAGATCGTCTTTCTGGCCAAGCATCTGGAGTGGGAGCACTGGCGGACGCTCTCCGTCCCCCGGAAAAAGCCGTAGCCGGAGCAAGTAACCGACAAGACGCCAAGGTCGCCGAGAGGACCGGGATGCCTTCTCTGAAGCGGGGACGAGGACGCGCTCCTGCCAGGGTCCTCAGGACCTGGGGTCTGGTGCTTTGACATGTCGTTCCATTCTCGGCAGCTTGGCGGTTCGGATGGCTGGATCACGCGCTACGGTCGCGGCCGGGTCCGGCGGTCGAGGACCTCTGCCAGGATGGGAAGGAGGAGCAAGCCACCGGGGAGCAGGAAGACGAAGACGATAGGCACCAGCTTGGCGAGGCCCCAGAGGTGAGTCCGGATCTCCCGCAATTCCTCCGGGGTCCAGGGCTCGCCGGTGTTCCGGACCTTCATCAGGAGGCGCATGAGCCCCTTGATCGCCAGGACGTGGGGCAGGATGAGCGCTTGCTGGCTGGCGATGCGGCGCTTGAGGAACTGGCTCAACATCTGACCGCGATCCGATGCTGCTGAAGGGTCCTCCCTCAGGAGGCCCGCACGACACTCCCCGAGGGCGGGAAAGTCTCCCTCCCAGGCATGCCTGCCGATCCGGACGGAGGCCAGGGCAGCTCGGCCCGTCCCCCCGCGTAGTCATCCGTCGCGACAGTGGGGTTGCCGCCCGCATCCAGGAAGGTCGTCAGGATGGCGTGCGCCCCCTGTTCGTCGCACCCCCGATCGGGGGCGCCGAGGGTCATGGTCCCGCGCGTGATGCGCGAACTGCGCAGGCCGCACGACCCCAGGAATCGGTACCGCACCGCGTGCCCACATGTGGAGGGGATGGACAGCCCATGAGGCCGCCTGAAGATATCCGGCGCGGGAGGCGGCGTCAAGGCGAGGCCGGGTCAAGCCCGGTCGGTCCCGCCGAGTTTCCCCTTGACACTGTGAGATACCTGCTGGATAAAACGTCGGTATCCGTCGGCGGTGGGAGGCGCGTCGGCGCGGACTCTCGCCAGTAGTCGCTGTGCGGCCCGGACACAAGGAGGTGGGTCATGAAGGGATCCCAGGATCGTCGCGACATGCTCAAGCTGGCCGGCTTCGGCGTCGCCGCCGGGGTGGCGGCCGGCGTCGGCGGCCTCTCCGGCGGGGTGCTCGGCCCGGAACGAGCCTATGCGCAGGCCCAGGCCGCCAGCCTGCTGCGCACGGTGCTGGACCGGAAGAAGCTGATCGTCGGCACCGGCAGCACCAACGCACCCTGGCACTTCGAGGACGAGAAGGGGCAGCTCACCGGCATGGACATCGTCATGGGGCGGATCCTGGCCAAGGGGCTGTTCGACGATGCCAGCAAGGTCGAGTTCGTCAAGCAGGACCCGTCCGCGCGGATTCCGAACATCACCACGGGCAAGGTGGACATCGTGATCCAGTTCATGACGATCTCGCCCGCCCGGGCGCAGCTCGTCAACTTCACGCGACCGTACTACGTCGAGGGGGCCGCGCTGCTCACCTCCCCCAAGAGCAAGCACAAGGCGTACAAGCAGCTCCTGGCCGCCGGGAAGTCGGTGAGGGCCTCGGTGCTGCAGAACGTGGACGCCGACAAGCTCGTCCACGATGGGCTGCCACAGGCCCAGGTGATGCAGCTCGACACCCAGGCCAACGTCATCCAGGCCCTCGATTCCGGACGGGCGGATGTGGCGGTGGTGGACCTCTCGACGGTCCGCTGGCTGGTGAAGCGCAACCCGACCGGGTACGTTGACGCGGGCCACAGCTACTACCCGATGCTCTATGGCGCGGCCGTGCGTCAGGGGGACCCGGATTGGCTGCAGTGGGTCGACACCTGCTTCAACGTGGCGATGTTCGGCCACCAGACCGAGGTCTACGACCAGGCCTTCGAGGAGTTCTTCGGGCAGAAGCCGCCGGCCAGAAAGCCGGGCTTCCCGCCGTTCTAGCCAGGGACCGTATGCAGCGGCCGGGGTGGGGCACGTGGCGTATCACCTGAACTTCACGTACATCTGGGCGCATTTTGATCGCCTGTCCTGGGGGCTGGTGCTGAGCCTGGAGCTTGCCTTTCTCTCCATCCTGATTGGCATGGTGCTCGGGCTCGGCCTGGCCCTGGCCTACACCGGCGGCGGGCGCCTGGTCCGCGGCGTGGTGGCGGGCTACGTCGAGTTCATCCGCAACGTGCCCCTCCTGCTCCTGGTCTACCTGGTGTTCTACGGCATCCCGAGTGTGGGGGGGTTCGCCTACGATGCCGCGACCAGCTTCATCATCACCCTGTCGGTGTACGCCGGGGCCTACATGGTCGAAGTCTTCCGGGCCGGGCTGGCGGCGATCCCCAAGGGCCTGATCGATGCCGGCAAGGCCATCGGACTGACCGGGTGGCAGCGGCTGCTCTTCGTCCGGCTCCCCACCATGGTCCGGATCGTGCTGCCCTCCCTGAGCAACGCCTACGTGTCTCTCTTCAAGGACACCTCGCTCGGCTCCGTCATCGCGGTGCCGGAGCTGACCTACGGCGCCCAGTGGATCAAGACCAACTCCTTCCGCGTGATCGAGGTGTGGATCGTGGTGACGCCCATGTACCTGGTCACCGGGTACGGTCTGCTCTTCGCGCTCCGGCAGCTCGAGCGCCGCTTCGCCGTCCAGCGATGACCTACGCCCTGCAGAGCCTTCCGTATCTGTGGCAGGGGCTCCTGGTCACCCTGAACGTCTCGGCCCTGGTCGTCTGCATCTCGCTGATCACGGGGATCGTCCTGGGGGTGGGCATCGTCTACGGACCGCGCTGGCTCTACTGGCCCATCCGATACTACAGCGACTTCTTCCGGGGCATTCCCCTGCTGGTCCTGATCTTCTTCATCTACTACGGGCTGCCCATCGTCGGCATCAACTTCACCAACTTCATCTCCGTGGTCGTGGCGCTCTCGGCGTTCAAGACGGCGCACGTCATCGAGGTCGTGCGGGGGGCCATCCAATCCATCCCGCCGGGCCAGACCGAAGCGGGCAAGGCCATCGGCCTGACCTTCGGGCAGCGCCTGCTCCACGTGATCGCCCCGCAGGCGCTGCGGCGGTTCCTGCCCCCCTGGATCAACGCCGTGGTGGACACCGTCAAGGGCAGCGCCCTGGTGTCGCTGGTGGGGATCGTGGACCTGATGCTGGCCATCCAGCAGGTGATCGGCCGGACCTACGTCCCCATGCCGCTCTACGTGCTCGGCGCCCTCATGTATTTCGTGATCAACTACAGCCTCTCGCTGGCGAGCCGCAGCCTGGAGGCGCGCTTCGCCTACATCCGTGAGTAGCCCGTGACCCAGCTCACCTCGACCTCCCCGGTGGTCCGGATCCGGGGCTTGCGGAAGTCCTTCGGCCGAAACCTCGTGCTCGACGGGATCGATGTGGATGTCCGGAAGGGCGAGGTGGTGGTGGTGATCGGCCCCTCGGGGAGCGGCAAGACCACGCTGCTCCGCTGCATCAACCTGCTGGAGACGTACGACGAGGGATCGGTCCAGGTGGACGGGGTGGAGGTGGGATTCCGTGAGGGGCCCGGCGGAGCGCGCCACCGCCGCGGGGACCGGGAGCTGGCGAAGATCCGGGCCGACATCGGCATGGTGTTCCAGCTCTTCAACCTCTTCCCCCACCTGACGGCGCTGGAAAACGTGATGCTCGGCCTGCGCAAGGTGCGGGGGTTGTCCGCGACCGAGGCAAGGCGCGTGGCGGAGCAGTGGCTCGGCCGCGTGGGCCTGGGCGACAAGTTCGACAGCCTGCCCAGCCAGCTTTCCGGCGGACAGCAGCAGCGCGTGGGGATCGCCCGCGCCGTGGCCATGGAGCCCAAGGTGCTGCTCCTGGATGAGATCACCTCGGCCCTGGACCCCGAGCTGGTCGGCGAGGTCCTGAGCGTGGTCCAGGAGCTGGCTCGGGACGGCATGACCATGATCGTGGTGACTCACGAGATGACCTTCGCCCGCGATGTGGCGACGCGCATCGTCTTCATGGACGGCGGCCGCATCCAGGTGGAGGGCAGCCCGCGCGAGGTCCTGGCCAAGACCGATCACGAGCGGCTGAAATCGTTCCTGGCCCGGATCGAGATGAAGCACCATTGACCGGACGGAAAGGAGTCCCGCCGATGCCCGCCGAACCCGGTTCCCGCCCTGACATCCGCGAGCGTCTGGGCCTGCGCCCGATCATCAACGTCTCCGGCACCATGACGGCGCTCGGGGCATCCATGGTGGTGCCCGAGGCGGTTCGGGCCGTCTCCCAGATCCTCCCCGAATTCGTGGAGATCAACGATCTTCAGCGCAAGGCCAGCGCCGTCATCGCCAGGCTCACGGGAGCGGAGGCCGGCTTCATCACGGCGAGCGCGTCATCCGGCATCACGCTGGCCGTGGCGGCGTGCATGACCGGCGCCGACCTCGGGAAGATCGAGCAACTCCCCGACCCCGGCGGGATGAAGGGGGAGGTCGTCATCCAGCTCGGCCACATGGTGGGCTACGGGGCGCCCGTGGAGCAGGCCATCCGCCTGGCCGGGGCCGGGGTGGTTCCCGTGGGACAGGCGACCGAGGTGCGGGGCTATCAGCTCGCCCACCGGCTGACCGAGGGGACGGCGGCGGCCGTCTACGTCGTCTCGCACCACTGCGTGCAGTACGGACAGCTCCCCCTGGATCGCTTCGCCCAGATCTGCCACGCCAAGGGCGTGCCGGTGATCGCCGACCTCGCCTCCGAGTATGACCTGCGTGGCTTCCTCGCGGCCGGCGCGGACGTGGCCATCTATAGCGCCCACAAGTTCCTGGGCGGGCCCACCGCCGGGATCGTAGCCGGGTCGAAGGCCCTGGTGCGCGCCGCCTTCCTGCAGAATCTCGGCATCGGACGGGGGATGAAGGTCGGCAAGGAGGGCATCGTCGGGGCCATGGCGGCCCTGCAGGCCTGGGAGCAGCGGGATCACGCCGCGGTCCGGGCGCAGGAGACCGACCATCTGCTGCTCTGGCAGAGGCGCTTCGAGGGGCTACCCGGCGTGACCGTCTCCATCGAGCCGGACCCCACCAACAATCCCCTGGACAGGCTCAAGCTGGCGCTGGAACCCGAGCGCGCCCGGATCACCGCCTGGGAGCTGGCCGACGCCCTGGCCGCCGGGAACCCGCCCGTCATGGTGCGGGACCACCAGGTCGAGCATGGATTTTTCTCCCTGGACCCGTGCAATCTCCATCCCGGGGAGGCCGAGGTCGTGGCCGATCGCGTCGTGCGGGAGCTGGAGCGGGCGCGGGCCCGCGGCCGGGGCCAGGAATACTCCGCAGCCGAACGCAAGGCGCGCCGGCTCGAGCGCCTGCTGACCTGGCCGGACTAACCCCAATGCCGGTCACCGAGGGCATCAGCCGGGCGAAATCCCCAGGCACCCCCCCTTCGACAACGGGGGGAACGGGGGGATTCGCTCGAACGCTGAGAGGCGCCATGGCGCGATGCGCCTCCGGCGGAGGCTGGGAGGCGGACCCAGGAGGGAGGGTGATCCATGAGCGTGAAGCCGGGATGGCAGGGACGCGTGTATGAAGACTTCGAGGTCGGCGACGTGTATCACCATCCCCTGGGCCGAACCATCACCCAGGCCGACAACATCTGGTTCACGCTGCTCACCGTGAACACGAATCCCATCCATTTCGACAGCGTGTATGCGGCCCAGACGGAGTTCCAGCGGCCGCTCGTGGATTCGACCTTCACCCTGGCCCTCATCACCGGCCTGTCCGTCTCCGACGTGTCGCTGAATGCGGTGAACCTCGGGTGGGACGAGGTGCGCCTGCCCCATCCGGTGTATGACGGCGACACGCTGTACGCCGAGAGCGAGATCCTGGAGAAGCGGGAGTCGCGCTCGCGCCCCCACATGGGCATCGTGCGCCTGAAGACCAGCGGGCTCAACCAGCAGGGCGAAGTCGTCATCGAGTTCAAGCGGACGATCATGGTGTATCGGCGTGGCCACGTCCCCCGCATTCACCGGCCGACGCTGCCGGGGTCGGACGGATGACCGGCATCCGGCGGAGTTTTGACTTGACGGGGCCCGGAAACGGGGCCATCATGCACCCAGTATTGGCCAGGACTGGGATTCGAAGGGCCTTGCTGAGGTGCTGGGCCTCCCGCCCGAACAGGAGGGTCCCCATGCTGACGACCGGAGAGACAGGCGCGCGGGTGACCTCGCGTGTGCGGACAGGCTTGGCTGTCTCGGCGGTCCTGGCCGTCGCGCTCTCCACCCTTGTCTGGCCGGGACCCGCTGCCGCATGGCAGCACGGGTGGGGGTTCGGCCCGGGGATGCGGGTTGTGAGGTCATGGGGGCCGGGCCCGGGGGCTTTCTTTCCCGGTGCAGGACCTCTCCCCGGCTATCGCTTCGCCTTTCCGCCGGGCGCCCCGCTGGCATACTCCGACCCCGGGAACGGCACCACGTATTGCCTGTCGCAGCAGACCGGTTTCTATTATGAATGCGGGTATGCCCCCTCCGCCCTGATGCCCGTCGGGCCGGTTGCCACCATGCCTCCAGGTGTTCTCCCTTCCCCTGCCGACCTGACGGCTCGCCCTGCCTCGGCCGTCCTCGTGTTCAGGCTGTCGCGGGACGCAGAGGCGACAGTGGACGGTGTGCCGATCGGCCTGAGCGAGGGCCTCGGGATCATCGCCGTGAGTCCGGGCCGGCACCAGGTGGCGCTGCGGATCTCCGGGAAGGAGACGGAGCACACGGTCACCGTCGGCCCCCACCGGATCCTCACCGTCACGCCCACCACCATCGTTGCGACCGAGCCCTGATCCGGCCGTCCGGCATGCGCCCCCACTGCCCGCGGTGACCTGAAAGCCATCCATCGGACGATCCCGTGCGTGGGGCTCGAGCATGCCACTGGTTCGCATCGACCTCCGGGAAGGGAAGCCCCCTGGGTACCGCCGCGCCATTGCCGAGGGCGTCCACCGGGCGATGACCGAGACCATCAGCGTCCCGGCCCTGGATCGCTTTCAAGTGGTCACGGAGCATCCGGCCGACGGCCTGATCTACGATCCGACCTACCTCGATATTCAGCGCTCCAACGACGTGGTGTTCATCCAGATCACCCTCAACCTCGGACGCTCGGTCGAGCAGAAGCGCGCGCTGTACGCCCGCATTGTCGAACTGCTGGCCACCTCCCCCGGGGTGCGGCCCCAGGATGTCCTGATCAGCCTGGTCGAGGTTCCCAGGGAGAACTGGTCCTTCGGCAACGGGGTCGCACAGTACGCATCCTGATGGCAGCGGACGGGTCACCACGGTTCGGTCCACGGACTCGCCCCGGTCAGCTTGTTCCAGCACAGCCGGTCTCCTTCCAGAAAGGCATGCGACCATGACAGGACCCGAGCGACGGGCCATGCATCCCTATCACATGCATGATGCGATCCTGGCACAGCCGGGCTGGGTGACCGAGGTGCTTGCGGCCAACGCCCCGCAGCTCGACGGGGCGGCCGACCTGCTCGGCCAGCAGCAGCATCTGATCCTCTGCGGCATCGGCACCTCCTTCCACGCAGCGCTGGTCGGAGAACACCTGGTGCGCCAGATTGCCGTCGACCAGCCGTTCGCCCAGGCGGTGCACTCCTTCGACTTCGTGCTCTACCCGCCGGCCATTCGTCCCGGCACGGGGGTCCTGGTCGTGAGCCACCGGGGCACGAAGAACTACTCGCTCCAGGCGCTGTTCCGAGCCAACGAGCAGAAGGCCCCCAGCGTGACCATCACGGGCAGGGATTCGGCGGAGGGGATCCGCAAGGCGCGCATCCTCATGGCCACCACCGACCAGGAGGTCTCCTCGGCGCACACCAAGAGCTACACGGCCAGCCTCTCACTGCTGGCCGCTCTGGCGGTCCGGATGGGCCGACGGGCCGGCCGGGATGTGGCCGCGGCCGACGCTCAGTTGGCCGAGCTTCCCACAGTGATGCGCCGGGCCCTGGAGGCGGAAGCGCAGGTCCGCGAGATCGCGCGGCTGCTCGCCGGGAAGGAATTCCTCGCCTTCGTGGGCGGCGGTCCGAATGCGGCGACGGCCTACGAGGTCGCCCTCAAGATGAAGGAGACGAACTACACGCCGTGCGAGGGCTTCCAGGTGGAGCAGTTCCTCCACGGCCCCCTGGCCGGACTCAGCGACCGGATGGCCGTCTGGGCCATCGCGCCGCCCGGCCCCAGCTACCAGCGCTGCCTGGACGTGGTGGGGGCCGCGAACGCCATCGGCGCGACGACCATTGCCCTGGTGCAGGAGGGCGAGCAGAAGCTTGCGCGGAGCGCCAGCCACGCGATCGCACTGCCGGCGCTGGCCGAGGCCCTCAGCCCGCTGGTGTACGTGATCCCGTTGCAGTTGTTCTGTTACCACCTTGCCCTGGAGAAGGGGACGAACCCGGACACCTTCCACCTCGACGACCCGCGCCACCAGGAAGCGAAGCTTCACTATAACCTCTGAGGCTGACCGCTTCCCGCGCCTCTCACCGGGGGCGGGACCCTCGCATTCGAGTGCGGCGAAAAGACCGTGCCCCTCGGAGGTGTCGGTGGAATCGGGAGGCTTGACAGCATCGCACTAGCGGGTTACGGTCGGTCACCTTGACGGTTGCCCTTGGAATGCTGGAGGGGGGAGGGCAATGTCAGTGGTCGGCGTCTCGTCCGCGCACGGTGAGTGGGTTGTTGTTGCCCTTGCGCGCGATTGCACGGCCCTTCAGGGTGCAGTGAGCCCTGAAGGGCCGTTCTGTTTCGAGGCCGCATCCGGCCGTCAAGGACCCGCTTCCAGCGTGGTCGGGCGATTGAGGGTGATCCCACATCCCCGGGACGCCGATCCGTGGCTCTCTTGGGGGTGACGGCGCGAAGCCCGCCTGTCAAACCAGAGGGCGGCACCCCCCCGCCGTCCAGAGGATGTTTCCCTGGTTGTCCTGTGAAGTCCGCGGATATGGGGGAGCGGACCTCGCCTTCCTGACCGCACACCCACTTCAGTGAGTCGGGGGGTCTCGCCTTCCGCCTCCCCCAGATCCGAAGGCCACGCGAGAATACCCTCGGTAGAGCAAGAGGAGGATACGTCATGCAACGAATAGCGATTGCCGCTGTACTGGTCACGCTGCTTGTCTTCCCCCTCGGCCCGGCATGGGCAGATCCATTCACCGCGGGCCCGCTGGTGCAGGTCTCCGGCGCCAGTCCCTTTGGTCCGCTCGATGCGTGCGGCAACTTTCCAGGGACCATCGCCCCTGGTGTGAACTTCCTGAACAGCGAGGTTGAGCCCTGGGTGGATGTGAACCCCACCAACGTCAATAACATCGTAGCCTTCTGGCAGCAGGACCGCTGGTCGAATGGCGGGTCGAGAGGACTCGTGGCCGGCGTGAGCAATAACGGAGGAACCACCTGGACGACCGTCGTGGTCCCCGGCCTGACAGACTGCTCCGGCGGGGTCTTCCAGCGGGCCACGGACCCCTGGCTCTCCTTCGGTCCGACCGGAACCCTCCATCAGGTCAGCCTGTTGCTCGACATCGATCCACCCGCAAACCGGCCTGGGGGATTTGGCCGGAACGCCCTGGCGGTGAGCAACTCCACGGACGGAGGCGTGCAATGGAGCAGTCCAGTCATCCTCATCGAGGATGAGAACCCACGCTTCCTGAACGACAAACAGTCCATCACCGCCGATCCGACAAACATGAACCTCGTCTACGTCGTGTGGGATCGGTTGAAGCAGTCCACTGGAAACATCATCAACCCCGAGCGTGTGCCAGGTGATCTCTCGTTCAAGGGTGCGGCCATGTTCACGAGGAGCACCGACGGGGGACAGACCTGGGAGGCCCCCCGAATCTTGTATGACCCGGGCGCCATTTCCCAGACGATTGGCAACCAGCTCGTCGTCCTGCCAGGTGGCACGCTTGTGAATTTCTTCGATGAAATCCTGGGCGTGAGGAACAGTGCCGGGCCCGGCCCCTTCAACCTGTCGATCAAACGCTCCTTCGACAAGGGTGTAACTTGGTTGCCTCATGGCCCGCCGATCCGGACCAACAAGCTCCTCCCGCTGGGGACCTTGACGCCCGATACTCGCCAGGGTGTGCGGGACGGGAGGCTCCTCTTCGATGTCGCGGTGGACCGGAACAACGGCAACCTCTATGCGGTCTGGCAGGATGCCCGCTTCACCGGCTTCGACCAAGTCGCATTTTCCATGTCCACAGACGATGGACTCACCTGGTCGGTCCCGATTCGCATCAACCAGACCCCGGCAAACGCTGACAATCGCTTGAGGCAGCAAGCGTTCCTCCCCTCGGTGGCGGTGACCGGGAATGGAGCCGTCGCAGTCACCTACTACGATTTCCGGAACGATGGTCCTATAGGGGAACTCGCCGATCACTTCGTTGTCCATTGCCACGCGAGTTGTGAGAATGCATCGAGCTGGGACGACGAGATACGGCTGACGGATGCCTCGTTCGACATCACCCAGGCGCCGGTCGCGAGTGGGTTCTTCCTCGGGGATTACGTCGGTCTGGCGGCAAATGGGACGGATTTCCTGTCGGCCTTCACCCAGCCGCACGACGGGGATCCCGCCAGTCTTTTCTTCCGGCGGGTCGGCCCATAGTCCGCCACGTCGCGGCAGTCAAGGGGAGGGGCGGGAGGAAGGCCGGCGGTCTCCGCCCCGCCGCCTCCCCTTCAGCGTCGCAGCAGCTTGAAGGCGAAGCCGGTCCCCAGGCCCTGGGCGTAGGCCAGGTGGATCCAGAGCATGGCGAGGGGCTCCAGCAGGCGCGCCGAGGCGAGCCGGCCCGCATCCACCACGTCGAAGCCGGCGTCGGTCGCCAGGCCCGCGACGGCGGCCTTGGCGGCCGGATCGTCGCCACAGATGAGCATGCTGGCCCGCTCGGAGCCGAAGTGCGGGCGGCCCATGTTCTCGGCACCGGTCGTGTTGAATGCCTTGACGATGCGGGCGCCCACGGCCCAGCGGGCGATCTCCTCCGCCGCCGAGGTCGTGTGCCCGAGGGCGAGGCCGCTCAGGTCCGCCTTCAGCGGGTTGGTGCAGTCGATGACGATCTTGCCCTGCAGCGGGCCGGCCGCCTGGAGCGCCTCCCGGACGACGGGCCACGGGGTGGCGAGGACCACGACCTCGCCGAAGCGCGCCGCGTCGGCCGGCGTCCCGGCGCGGGCCGTGGGTCCGAGCGCCTTGGCATAGGCCTCCAGCCTCTGCACGTCGCGGGAATAACTGAAGAACACGTCGTGCCCCCCCTTCAACCAGGCGCCCCCCAGGGCCTTGCCGACGTTCCCTGCTCCGATGATCCCGATCTTCACCGCTTCCTCCTCGGTCGAATGCCATTGCGCCGCGGCGACAGCCGAGGTGAATCTCGGTGTCCCCGAGTCCGTCCAAGGTGACGCGAGCGCGGCTGCGAGATGAGGCGGGCCCCCGGGCTATTCTTCGCCCCGGGGCCTCGATTCCTCCGGCACGATCTCCAGGACCAGGCGCTCGGAGCGCCGGAGGATGGTCAGCGGGGCCGGCACCCCGACCCGACCCTCCACCAGGAGCCGGTGCAGGTCATCGATGCCGGCGATGGGATGACCCGCATACCCCACGATGACATCCCCCTCCAGCAGACCGGCGCGCCGGGCCGGGCTCCCTTCCTCGACGGAGACGACCAGGACGCCGCTCTCCACGGGGACCCGCTCCACCCGGACGAGGCGCCGCGGGAGGGGAACGTCCTGGCCCCCGACGCCGATGTACCCCCGGCGGATCCGGCCGTCCCGGATGAGCTGACCGGCCACGAACTTCGCGGTGTTGATGGCGATGGCGAAGCAGAGGCCCTGGGCGGGGAGGATCATGGCCGTGTTGACGCCGGACACCTCCCCCCGGGCCGTGACCAGCGGACCCCCGGAGTTGCCGGGGTTGAGCGCGGCGTCGGTCTGGATGACGCTGTCGATGAGCCGCCCCGACCGGCCCCGCAGCGAGCGGCCGAGAGCGCTCACCACTCCGGCCGTGACGGTGCACTGGAAGCCGTACGGGTTCCCGATGGCGATCACGAGTTGTCCCACCCGAAGGGACTGCGAGTCTCCCAGGCGTGCGGGGACCAGGGACGGGGCATCGACCCGGAGGACTGCCAGGTCTGTCTCCGGATCGTCCCCCACCAGGTCCGCCTGCGCCCGGCGGCCATCGGTGAGCGCGACCTCGATCCTGGTGGCCCGGTGGACGACGTGGCTGTTCGTCAGGATGAAGCCGTCGGGGGTGAAGAGGAATCCCGAGCCGCTGCCGTGCGCCGGAGGGGGGAGGCCCGGACCGTCTCCGGCCCGCATCGGCCGGCGCTGGTGCGCCTCGATTCTGACGACCGCCGGGCTTACCTGCTCGGCGGCCCGGGTCACCGCCCGCGAATAGGCGTCGAGGAGATCGGCGTCGGTTGCGCGGCCACCGTCGGCAGCCACGGTCTGTGCCTCCTCGGTCCCGTTGTGCGATAGCAGTTCCAATGTCGGATGCATGCGGCACTCTCCTGTCTCGGGCACCGCCGGTTCCCGGGGGACGAGTCCAAGGCGGCCGGCGTCCCGTGTGAAGCGTCGGACTCTGGCAGGTCGAGCGTACGACCCTACTTCACCGCTTGCAAGTAGGCACCTGGAAGTGTTATACACACCATATGGTGCGTGGTCCTGATCGGCCCAGCGTTTTCAACGGCAAATGCGGCTCGCAGCAGGTGCTCGGCCTCATCGCCGACCGGTGGACGGCCCTCGTCATCCATGCCCTGGCCAAGGGCACGCAGCGCTACAGCCAGCTCCAGCGGACGATCGGCGGGGTCTCCCAGAAGATGTTGACGCAGACGCTCCGCAACCTGGAGCGCAATGGCCTCGTCGACCGCCAGGTCTATCCCGTCGTCCCGCCCAAGGTGGAGTACAGTCTGACACCGCTCGGACGGACGCTGATCGAACCGCTCCGGGCGCTGTGTGAGTGGGCGGAGAAGCATCTGGAGGACCTGGAGGAGGCCCGAGCCCGCCACGAAGGTCCACGGCCCGTCAAGGCTGCCCGCGGCGCGTAGCCCCCTGCCTCGTGCGGATCTCGGAGCGGAGCCTGCGGTCAGGACGTGGGAAGCCCGGGATGGGAAGCCCGGGAGTGGATCAGGGGTCAGGCAGCGCAGGCAAGCGCTTCGCTCGTCCAGGAGGATGGGGATCCATGGATACCGCCTTGGTGGTGGATGACGAGCGCTTCTTCCTCACGGTCCTGGGGGATTTCATCAGCCAGCACCTGGGGATGCGGCCCTTCCTCGTCCAGGACGGCCCGGCAGCCCTGTCGGCTCTCGAGACGGAGCCGGTTGACCTGGTCTTCCTGGATATCCTCATGCCCGGGATGGACGGTCTGGAGGTCCTCCGGAAGCTGAAAGAGCGCCGGCCCAGCCTCCCGATCATCATGGTGACCGCCACGTCGTCCATCGAGCACGTCATCGGCGCCTTGCGGGAGGGGGCGGACGACTTCATCCGGAAGCCGGTGGACCTGGACGAGCTGGGGATGAGCGTCAACCGGGTGATGTCCAAGCTGCGTGTGGCCAAGCTGCCGCCGCCGCCTCCGCCGGATGCCGCCAACGAACGGCGCCGGTCCGCCCGGGTCCGGATCCGCGAGAACGCCTCGGCCCAGCTCCAGCTCCGGGAGGTCATGCTCATCGACCTGAGTCTGTCCGGGGCCCTCGTCGAGCATACCGAACCCGCGCGGCCGGGCGAGATCTACCGCCTGTCCTTCATGGTCAGGGATAAGCAGGTCCAGGTCCTGGCGCGGGCGGTCCGCGTCTTTGCCAGCCATCGGGTCACCGTGGCCGGTGGGGAACGACACGTCGTGTACCGGACCGGGATGGAGTTCGTGGGCGTGAAGAAGGAGGCGGCGGACCTCATCTCCACCCACGTTGACCGATTGCTGCAGCAGGCGAAGGCCAGGCCCATCGCGTAAGGACGTCCTGTCCGGCCGGGCGGGGCGCCCTGCAACCGAATGGTGGCCGCGGGAGGGGGCGTCGGAGGGTCGGCCGGAGCGGGGGCTTCACTCCGGAAGGCAGCCGCGAACCAACCATCTCAGTCACACCTGCGTGAAAGGAGGGACGGATGAAGGGAAATCCCAAGGTCATCGAGAGGCTGAACGTTCTGCTTGCCGACGAGCTCACCGCCATCAATCAATACATGGTGCAATCCGAGATGTGCGCGAACTGGGGGTACGAGCGCCTCCACAAGGCCATCGAGAAGCGGGCCATCGCCGAGATGAAGCACGCCGAGAAGCTGATCGGTCGCATCCTCTTTCTCGAGGGCAGCCCCACCGTGAGCAAGCTGAACAAGATCGACGTCGGGGCCGACGTGGAGACGCAGCACAAGAACGACTGGCAGGCCGAGGAGGGGGCCGTCAAGGCCTACAACGATGCCATCCGGCTGGCGACAGAGACCGGGGACAACGGCAGCCGCGAGCTGCTGGAGGCCATCCTGAAGGACGAGGAGGAGCATATCGACTGGATCGAGGCCCAGCTCGACCAGATCAAGCAGATGGGGATCCAGAACTACCTGGTGGAACAGCTCGGGTAGAGATTCCCGGGTCTTGGCAGGACCCGGCGGCGCTCTCGATCGCGTCGGCCGCCCGGGGCCCCGAAAAAGGGTGGGGCTCCGGGCGGCCGTCCTGTCTCCCCCCTGACCTCGGCTCGATCCCACGTCAGTAGCCAACCGGATCCAGGAGATCCACCTTCAAGGACGGGGCCGTCGCCTTCCGGAAGACCACCCGGTATTTCCCCCCCCGCGACTTCTCGGCGGCGAAGAACTCCCGGAGACGTCTCCCCAGGTCGTTCTTGCCGTCGCGGTTTGTCAGGGAGAGTGTGAATTCCGCCTTGCCCCGCGCCTCCGAGATCATCCTCAGCGTGTCGACCTCCGGATTCCCGTACTCCCCGTTGGCCGAGATGACGTAGTGGTCGGCGGTCAGCTGCCGGAAGAAGTCGGTCTCGACGTTGCGGTTGCTGCCGTGGTGGGGGAGCTTGAGCAGGTCCACGTGGCAAGTTCCGGAGCGGAGCAGCTTGGCGCTCTGCAGGCCGGCCAGGATGTCGTCGCCCCTGGCATCGCCGGGGAGGAGCATTCGCCTGTCCCCCATTTCCGCCAGGACGATAAGGCTGGAGAGGTTGAACACCGACTTGTCGGTGTAGGCGGCGGCCAGCGCCCTCCCCTCGGCGTCCGAGGCCCAGCCGCGTTTCTTGATCTCCCGCTCCCATTCCGCGTGCAAGGCTTCGATCCGCTCCTGACTCGGACCGAGGACGGTCAGGCGCAGGCCGTCTCCCCAGGACCTGGACTTCGACCCGGTGCCGGGCGCCACCAGCAGCCCCTTGGACGGGGGATTCAGGGGGATGCCGAGCCGGGTGACGTGATCCCGCAGGCTGCGCCCCTGGCCGATGCTGGCCACCACCAGTGCGGCGGGCCGGCTCAGCGCCAGGTCGGGGGGGAGGACACCCCCGGTGGCCACGGGCCGGACGCTGGCGGACAGGGCCGCAAAAAGCTGGTCGTCCCGGTTCCCCAGGATGTCGTCGAAGCTGTTGTGCCAGACCGCCCGGATCTGGTAAGGCAGCGGGAGGCCGTCCTCGCGGCACTCGACCAGCATGGAGGTCAGATCCAGCACCCCCTGAATGTGATCGTCGTCGATGTGGCTGATCATGAGCATCCGGAGCGGGAGGGCCTGCTCCGGATGCCAGCGCTCCTTCAAGGCGGCCAGGCGAGGTCCCAGGCGGGCCTTGTACACCCCGGACGGGCCGCCGTCGATGAGGATGAACCGGGGGGCGTCGGTCGGTCCGTAGTGCAGGATCAGGCAATCGCCATGCTTGGCCTCGAGGGCCTCGAGCGTGAAGAGCATGACCCCCCTCCTGGCCCGGCGGTGCCGCCTCAGACAGACTGGAGCGCCCGCAGGACGTCCACCATGCCGCTGCCCTGGAAATACCGCTCCCGGCCGAGATCCACGGCTGTCTGGCAGAGGATCTGCTTGACGCGGGTCGGCTGGCCTGTCAGCTCCCGGTGGCGGGCCAGGAGCAGGGCCGCCGCCCCGCTCACGTGCGGCGCCGCCATGCTCGTGCCATCCAGGGTCTTCAGCTTGCCGTCGGGAACCGGGGCCTTGATCTTCTCCCCGGGGGCGACCACATCGGGTTTCGCGCGGCCGTCCCCCGTGGGGCCGCGACTGGAGAAGTACGAAACGCCGTAGGTGTGGGGCTTGTAGCGATGGGTCGCGCCAACCGTGATGACCCCCTCGGCATTGCCCGGGTCGGTGATGCTGATGCTCCTGTAGCCGTCGGTGGCCCCGTGGGCGGTCAGGAACTGGGTGTAGCCCTCGTTTCCCGCCGCCGCGACGACCACGACACCGTTGCCCACCAGGCGCTCGCATTCCTCGCAGACGGGCGTGCGGCCGCAGGCGTAGTTGGCCACGTCGTGGCGGATGGCCAGGCTGAGGTTGACGCCGTGGATGACCAGCTCGTCCTTGTGGGCATTCAGGTTGCGGATGAACTGGAGCGCGGCGATGACCGTGAACTCGTCCCCCTCGCCCTTGTCGTCGAGCACCCGCAGGTCGTACAGCTCCAGGTCCGGGCAGAGACCGATCTGGTCGTGGTCATCCGGCATGTCTTCATCGGTGGTCCGCCAGTCCGCGGCCAGGATGCCCGCCACGTGGGTGCCATGCTCGTGCTGGGGCTGGCGGTAGCCGCCGTCGTGGGGGACGCGCAGGGCCGGCTCCAGCAGGTCCCAGTCGATCGCCCGGCCCGACAGCAGGCTGGTGCGAAGCTCCTTGATCTGCTCCCGGGTCTCGGGGGAAAGTTCCGCCTGGCCGGGAGCCCGGGTGCTCTCCGCCTCGATCTCGGGATCCAGGAACGCGCGGATGCGGGTGAAATCGTACGTGGCCACGATCCGGGTCCGGTTCACCAGGCGGCCCTTCGCCCCCCGTGGGACCTCGAAGGGCTCCGGGTACAGCTTCTTCTTGGGATCGCGCCGCCGGAAGGCCGGGTGTTTGGCGTCGACGCCGCTGTCGATGACCGCCCAGCGCAGATCCTTGCAGCTCACGTCGAACAGCCGCCGGGCGGCGTCGCCCTTCACCGCCAGCGCGGAGCGCCAGATGGCCGGGGCGGCCGGCCGGTTCCGGCTCACGGTCCACACCAGGGGCTCCTCGGGCAGATCCATCAGGTCCATCCCCTGGGTGAGGGAATGCACGGCCTCGACGAGCTGGAGGGGGGTGGGCTCCGCCTGGGCCGCCGCGTCACGGCGCTGGATCTCCCACTCGATCCTCCCCACCAGCCGGATCGTCCAGAGCAGGTCGGGGGAGATGGGGCCGCCGTCGGCCTCCATCCCGGGCTCCCCCAGCAGGCTGGCGATCTCCCGGCGGGTTTCCTCCCTGGCCAGGCTGGCAACGTCCAGACGGCGCTGCTTGCCCCAGACGTGGTCCTGCCACCACTGGGTCAGGGGCAGGACCACGCGAAGAAGCTCGTCGAAGGCGAGCCGGGCCACGACGCAGGATTCGTTGTACGCCAGGCGGGTCGGGACAGGGGTCGGGCCGTGGCGGCGCGTCCAGTAGGGGGTGCCCCGCTCCCGAGCGAGCCGCTGGCGGAGGAGCCGGCTCAGCGCCGCAGGGCTGCTCTCGCGCCGCGGGGTCAGCAGCAGATCCAGGGGTGCGCGGGGATCCCGGCTGTACTCGAACCAGACGTCCGGCAGGACGGGGGAATCCTGGGTGAAGCGCCGGTAGCGCTCCGTCCCGAAAATCAGCTCCTCGATCTTTTCCCGTGTGAGCATCATCGTCCCTCTAGGTCCAGCCGTGGAGCTGGAAGAACCCGGCCCGGTTCAAGACATCCCGGGAGTAGTCCCGGCCCGTGGTGTAGAAATCGATGTCGCGGCCGTCCCGGATGGCTCGCAAGGCGTTGCCGGGGCCGCAGTTGTAGCCCGCCAGGGCAGCCCGCAAGAGGTCCCGGCCGGCGAGTCCCGCCTTGCGCTGGATGAAGTCCCGACTGTCCGCCAGGACCTTGCAGCCGTAGAGGATGTTCTCCCCGGGGTCCCTCCAGTTGCCGGTGCGGGCGAACTCGTGTGCGTCGAAATCGATCTGCATCAGCCCGCGCCCGAAGCCGCCGCCGTCCGGCGGCAGCGGTCCGGTCCGGAACTGCGTGGGGAACCGGCGCTCCAGGGGATCGCCCGTCCCCGCCGGCCCGGACCCCGCCGGCTTGAGGATCAGCCCCCAGTGCGACTCCCGCGAGCCGACGCCGCCGATCGTCGCCGCCGTCAATGCGTAGCGTCCCGCCACCTCGTCGATTCGGGATTTGTGCTTGGTCGCCACCTCGAGCTGCCGCAGGAGCCCGGCATCGTTTCGGGCCAGGGTCGTCGGCAGCACCGCGGCCAGGTCCGGCGGCTCCGTCCCGAGCAGCGTTGCCCACGTCAGCGAGCCGACGACGCCATCGTCGTCCAGACCGTGCTCCCGCTGGAAGCGCTTCACCGCCGCCTCGGTGTCCCGTCCGAACAGGCCGTCCGCCTCGAGCGAGAATCCCTCCTTGTTCAGCTTGCCCTGCAGTTCCATCACCTCGCCGCGCAGCTGCGGCGAGGTATGATCGAACCCGTCGTTCAGCCGCAGGATAGGCCTTGACATGAGTATCTCCTTTCCTCGGGGACGGGACATCCGCATCCCGTCCATCGGATGTGGGGATGGCGTCAGTATGTCGACGGCTGGGACTGCACCGGACCCCTTCAGCGCCCCGGTGTCCGGGCGGCCGGGCCGAGATGATCCCCGGCGTCCCTCCGATTGGTCTTTACCCTGTGTCGATCCACCCACCGGGCATGGAAGCGGGCCCCCCGCCGCAGCGCCCGGACTGCCATGCCTTCTGTGCCGAAACGTTCCAGCGAGATGATCGGGCTGAAGCGGAATTGCTCGAGAGCGTGACGGACGGATGTGCCGGGAAGGTCGAGCCGGGAACCGGGGTCTGGATCGGATAGGGAGAAGAGCGCGCAATCTCCGGTGCCCCCGGTACCCCGGCATCGCTGGCTATGACAAGGATGGCACCCGCCGAACCCATCAGGACCTCGTGCCAAGCTCCATGAGGGTCTCGACGTAAATGGACCAAACTACAACTTTGGCCCTCTGAACCAGCTCGCGCTCGGCTCTTGTTGCTTTTCTTTCGTCCCCTGTTGCCAATCTTCGCAGGACCTCGAGGATGCCTCAGGAACGCCAGGGCGAGGTCCATCTTGCCCTGTCCCGATGCCGATGCGTTCTTGCTATCACAGGGCGTGACTGGAGTGCAAGGAGAAAGATCACGCCATGCGCGAGCCTCGCTCGGAAAACAGAGCGAGTCGCGTTGACACTCGGATGCCTTTATGCCAAATTCCACCGGCGCCACATGGGCGGCCGGGCAACGATCCAACACCTCACCTCGATCGGACAAAACGGTCTCACCGCCAAGGCGCCACCGGGGGCCGCCAAGGTCGGCAGAGGTGATGTAGGCAACTATCCCCCAACGCACCTTGTGGTGCGGTGGCGCTCAGGACAGTATCGGGCTTGCCGGCCTTCGCCATCATGTCGTACTTGGCGTCTTGGCGGTTCAAGAATTTCGGGCTGGGGTTCGCCCTCTCACGCGGGAGGTCTCCATGCTGATCGTGGTGCCTGATGATAACCCGCCGGTCCTGGCGGGGACGCCGGCCCTGGAGCGGTTGCGGCGGATCGGCAGAGTGCAGGTGTACGATTCGGATGCCACCGATCCAACGGTGCTAGCGGAGCGGCTCCGCGAGGCCGAAGTGGCTCTGAATATCCGCGGGCGGACCCGATTCACGACCGAGGTCCTGCAGGCCTGCCCCAAGCTGCGCCTCATCTCCATCTGGGGGACGGGGACGGATAACGTGGACGTGAAGGCCGCGGCGGCGTGCGGGATCACGGTGACCAATACACCCGGGGCCAACGCCATCGCGGTGGCCGAGCACACCGTGGCCCTGATGCTGGCCGTGGCCAAGCAACTGCGCCAGGCGGATCAGGGTGTGCGGGAGGGGGGCTGGCCGCGAAACCTGGTGCCCCAGCTTCGCGGGAAGCGTCTCGGCCTCATCGGGACCGGCCTCATCGGCCGGGAGGTGGCGGCCATGGGGAAGGGGCTGGGGCTGGAGGTGGTGGCCTGGACCTTTCACCCGGACGCAAAGCTTGCCGCCGCGCTCGGCTTCCGGTACGTGGAGCTGGACGAGCTGCTCCGGACTGCGGACATCATCTCCATCCACTTGCGGGCGACTCCGGAGACCAGGCACTTCCTGGGCCGCGAGCGTCTCGCACTCCTCCCGCCCGGCGCCATCCTGATCAACACGGCGCGCGGGAGCCTCGTGGACGATGCCGCGCTGTTGGAATCTCTCCGTGACAGGAAGCTCGCGGGCGCTGGACTGGACGTCTTCGAAACCGAGCCGCTCCCCCCCGGCCACCCGCTCACGACTCTCCCCACCGTCCTGCTCACCCCCCACGCCGCCGGCATGACCCCCGAGGTCATCCAGACCGGCCTCGCCATGGCCGTCGAGAACATCGAACACTTCCTCAAAGGAACGCCCACCCACGTCGTCCTGCCAACCGAGTCCAGCGCGGCTTGAACTTCCAGATGTCCTCGAATAATTATTCGCACCGTTATTCCTTTCGGTGGCGGCAGGCCTCCGCCTCACCGGGGCGACCTGGTCCCAGCTTCTCCTCGCCGGCCCCCTCTCGGTCATCCGCGACGGTCTGCGCGGGCGCGTTGTCCAGTGTCAGAGGCAGAACCACGGCAGCGCCGTCACCTTGTCGTGCAGGCGCAGCGGCGCCTTGCAGCGACAGATGATGTAGCCGTGCTTCGCCTGCCGCGGGTGCTCCCCCAGGAACGTCAGCAGGTGCCGGGCGTCGGAGAGCGTCGGGTTGTCGGTCCACTTCACCTCGACCGGCGTGAACCTCCCCTCCCGCGCGATGATGAAGTCCACCTCCGCGCCGGCCTTGGTGCGCAGGTAGTGGAGCTTGCCGGCACCAAGGTATTTCAGCCGCTTCCACAGCTCGATGCCGACCCATTGCTCGAAGACTGGGCCGGGATTGGCCCGCACCGTGGCGGTCTCCAGCGGCAGTTCTGCGGCGGCGTGGCGCACGCCCACGTCGAAGAGGTAGAAGCGCTCGGTGGACAGCAGGCTCTTGCGCGGGCTGGCGGAAAAGGCCGTCACGCGGAAGCCCATGAACATGTCCTCGATCAACTGGTAGTAGTTCTTGACGGTGGGAAGACTCACGCCGGCGTCCCTGGAAATCTTGGCGTAGTTGAGCATCTGCCCCGACTCGGCGGCGGCGAGTTGCAGAAAGCGGGCAAAGGCCGCCCAGTCTCTGACGAGCGCTTCCCGGCGGAGTTCTTCCTCCAGGTAGACCAGGCAGTAGGCCCGCAGAATCTCCTGGCGGTGCGCGGCCGGCGCCACCACGATGGCAGGCAGCTCGCCGAACGTCAGACGGTCCAGCAGCGTGGCGGGCGGGAACCACGGCTCCTTCACACCGCTCGCCGGGGGGAGCGGCAGCGGCGAGGTCACCGCCGCCTTGAGGCGCGTGGTTTCCGGGAACGGACGCTCCGCCACGAGCAGGGGATAGAGGTGGTGCAGAAAGCTGCGGCCGGGCAGAAGGTTCGCGCCCGTCACGCGGAGCTTGCGGGCGGAACTGCCGCAGAGCACGAAGCGCCAGCGTCTCTTGTCGCCGTCGTAGAGGTGTTGCACGGCGTCGAAGATGGCGGGAACGGCCTGGGCTTCGTCAATGACGACGATGGACGGCGATGTCGCGGCTTCCAGGGCTCGACAGCGGGCGATCAACTGGTCCGGGTTCCGGAGGTGGTCCGCTCGCTCTGCCGGTCGTGAAAAATCCAGCCAGATGGCTGCGTCCGGCAGCAGCCGTTGCAGGAGCGTGGACTTCCCGGTCTGGCGTGCCCCGAAGACGATATGCACGTAGGGCGCGGCAAACTCCTTCGCCCAGGTGGATTCGACCCAACGACCAAACATAGTGTGCGATTTATATCAGCAGGA